>NZ_VJZZ01000004.1:0-300000 GCF_009659535.1 Aggregicoccus sp. 17bor-14 | reverse complement strand
CGTCAGTGGCGAACAAGTCCTACACCGTGATTCTGGTTCCGGATCACGACTCTCCGGTGAAGCGCTACCGGATCCAGAAGTCCTTCCTGGTCCAGGTGGGCATGGGCGTCATGCTCCTGGCTGGGCTGGGCCTGGGGGCCAGCGTCCACTACTTCTCCGTGGCGCAGGACGCCGCCGAGAACCGCATCCTGCGCGAGGAGAACCTCACCCTGCGCAGCCAGCTCAAGACGGTGCGCGAGCGCATCGAGCACATCGGCTCCACGCTCGACCGCGTGGAGCGCTTCGACCAGAAGCTGCGCGCGGTCACCCTGCTCAACGACCCGCAGCGCAACCTCGCCATGGGCCCCACCGAGGCGGCCCCCGGCACCACCGCCCCCGCGGCGGAGACCCAGTTCACCCAGCTGACCACCACCGAGTCGCCCAAGGCGCTGGTGGGGCGGCTGGACCGGCTCTCGGCGGAGGCCACCCGCCAGGAGCAGAGCCTGCAGGAGCTGCAGGCCTACTTCCAGGACCAGAAGTCGCTGCTCGCCTCCACCCCGTCCATCTGGCCGGCGCGCGGCTGGGTGACGAGCGACTTCGGCCAGCGCCTGGACCCGTACACCGCGGACCGGGTGATGCACGGCGGCCTCGACATCGCGGCGCCGCAGGGCAAGGAGGTCTTCTCGCCCTCGGACGGCACCGTGGTGTTCGCGGGGCTCGAGGGCGGCTACGGCAACGTGATCGTCATCGACCACGGCTATGGCATCAAGACGCGCTACGGCCACCTGGCGAAGATCAACGTGAAGGCGGGCGACCGCGTGAAGCGCGGCACCCCCATCGCCAACGTGGGCAACACCGGCCGCTCCACCGGCCCGCACCTGCACTACGAGGTGCGCGTGAACGGCATCCCGCAGAACCCGCGCAAGTTCATCCTCGAGGAGTAGCGAGGAACGCAGCGCGACGGCGCCCCACGGCCCGCCCGGGAGTCCCTTCGCGGACCCCTGCGCGGGCCGCGCGCTTTCCGGGGGGGCCTGCGCAGCAGGGCAGCTTCTGCCGCAGCCCGCTTGCGCGTCCGCCCAGGGGGCGGGCGCCATCGCGGCGCGCGGGCCCAGGGGTGGTGCGCCCACCGGGCCCCTCAGGGCGTGAGGGGCACCGCGCCCGCGAGCTCCAGCGTGCGCCGCTGCACCCCGCGCTCCCCGCCCATGCGCGCGAGCGCGAAGGCGCGCTCGAGCTCGGCCCACACCAGCGGCCCCAGCACCTGCCAGTGGGAGGGCGAGCGCACGGCGAGCGAGAGCTGCGCGAGCGTGAAGCCGGGGAGCTCCGCGCCTGCGGGCAGCGCCGCGCGCGCCGCCTCCGTGAGTGCTGCCTCGGCCCGCGCCGCTGAACCGTTGCCAGCGCCTTCATCGAGCTGCAGCCCGGAGCTGGGCACGAGCAGCGCGGCGAAGCAGTCGCCGTGCAGGCGCACCACGCGCGCGCCGGGGAAGGCGCCCTTCAGCGCGCCCACCACCCCGCGCAGCAGCGCATCTCCTGCCGCGAAGCCGTGCCGCGCGTTCACGTGGATGAGGCCGCGCACGTCCGCCACCAGCGCGTCCACGCGCCAGGCGTCGTGGTGGGCGTGGGTGGAGAGGTCGTACTCCTCCTTCAGCACCGTGCCCTGCAGCAGCGCGAGCGCGCCCAGGGCGCCCGTGGCGTCGGGCGCGCCGCGGCGCGCCTCCTCGGCCTCGAGCAGCAGGGTGAGCGCCGCCTGCACGGGCTCGCGCTCGCGCTGCAGCACGCGGGGAAAGAGGTTCACGAGGCGGTTCGCGGTGGCGTCGTCGAGTGGGTAGGGCATGGGAGGGGAAGGGCCTTCAGCGCCGGCGCGCGGTGACGGTGACCTCGTCGCGGTCGTGGTAGAGCTGGCGCACGCGCAGGCCCTGCCAGCCGCCGTCCTGCTCCAGCGTGTGGCGCACGCGGACGAGGACCGGGTTCTTGTCGTCCATGGGCAGCTTGATGTTCGCGACGAGCTGGTCCGCCCAGCCGCGCCGCCCCCACTTGGCCAGCAGCTGCGCGACCTCGAGCGGGCGCCAGGCCATGTCGCAGAAGAGCCAGTCCACCGGCTCCTCGGGCTCGTAGCTGAAGGCGCTCGCCTGCTCGTGGCGCACGCGCGGGTTGCGCGCGAGCTCGGGCAGGAGCTTCGCCGGGTCCACGGCGATGACGCGCGCGCCGCGCGCCACCAGCCGCTGCGTCCAGCCGCCCGGCGCCGCGCCCAGGTCCACGCACACGTCTCCGCGCGCCGGCTCCAGGGGCAGCGCGTGCAGCGCCTCCTCCAGCTTCATCGCGGCGCGGCTCGGCGCATCCGCCTCGCGGCGCATGCGCTGGCGGCCGCCGGGCGCGAGGCTCAGCGCCTCGCGCGCGGGCGCGCTGCCCACCGCGAGCAGCCCGGGCGCGAGCACCAGCGAGACCAGGAGCCCGCCCGCATCGCGCGCGCGCTCGGGCTCGGCCAGCACCCGGCCCTCCGGCAGCGCGGCCGCGACCGCGTCGCGCAGCGCCTCCGCCTCGGAGGCGAGGGGGTTCGCCGCCGCGGTGTCCGGGGTGAAGGCCTGCAGCGCGAAGGGCGCCTTGCCCACGGCGCCGAGCAGGCGCCCGGCGAGCAGCGCGGGCGCCGCCTCGGGCGCCGACGGAGCGAAGGCCTCCAGCACCCGCAGCCCCTGCCGGGCAAAGGCTGGCAGCAGCCCCGCCCGTACATCGCTCTCCACCAGGGCCTCCGCCACGAGGCGCGGGGCGGCGCCCGCCCAGGCGAGCTCCTCGAAGAGGTGCGCCTCGAAGCCCGCGCGGCAGGTCCAGAGGAAGCGCCCGGCGCGCGGCAGCAGTGGCTCGCGGGGGAGGGGAGGGGCGCGCACCCGCGGCGGCACCGGGGGCGGGCGCGCCGCCGAGGGGCCTGCGCCCGGAGCGGGCGCTGCGTGGTAGCCCTTGCGGGCCGAGGCGGCGCTCGCCGCGCGCTGCGCCCGGGAGGCGGGGCGGCGCTCGCCGGAGGGCGCCGGGGCGGGGCGCGGGCCCGGCTTGCCGCCCTTGCCCGGGCCGGCCTTTTGAGAGGGCCGGGAGCCCTTCGAGCGGGGATTTCGTTCGCGCGACATTGCCAAGGTGTTAATCCGCCTTAGTCTGGCCTGCCGCCCCGTTGGGCGGCCGGCCAGGGGGAATCGTTGAGGACCACTGCCGGTTTCGCACGTCTCCCCCGCCTCTTACATCTTCCGTCTCCGGGGATTTCCCTTCACTCGCCTGCCGCGTTCAGAGAATCTGCGCGCCAAGACACAGGCCAGAAGACACACGCCAGGCGAGCCTCGGCCGAGAGAGCCAAATCACATGATCGAGTGGACGCTGAAGAAGATCATCGGCACGAAGAATGAGCGCGAGCTCAGGAAGACGGGCCCCAAGGTAGCGCGCATCAACGAGCTGGAGAGCAAGATGCGGGCGCTCCGGGACGAGGACTTCCCTGCGGCCACCGCCCGCATGAAGCAGGAGGTCCAGAACGGCCGCCCGCTCGACGAGCTGCTCTTCGAGGCCTTCGCCCTCACCCGCGAGGCGGCCCGCCGCACGCTCGGCCAGCGCCACTTCGACGTGCAGCTCATCGGCGGCATGTTCCTGCACGAGGGCTGCATCGCCGAGATGCGCACCGGCGAGGGCAAGACCCTCACCGGCACGCTGCCCGCCTACCTCAACGCGCTCTCCGGGCGCGGCGTGCACATCGTCACGGTGAACGACTACCTCGCCCGCCGCGACGCGGAGCTGATGGGCCGCGTGCACCACTTCCTCGGCCTCACCGTGGGCTGCGTGCTCCACGACCTGAGCGACAAGCAGCGCCAGGAGGCCTACCGCTCGGACATCACCTACGGGCAGAACAACGAGTTCGGCTTCGACTACCTGCGCGACAACATGAAGTTCCGCCTGCAGGACTACGTCCAGCGCGAGCTGAACTTCGCCATCGTGGACGAGGTGGACTCCATCCTCATCGACGAGGCGCGCACCCCGCTCATCATCAGTGGCCCCACCGACGACACCACCGACAAGTACAAGCGCGTGGACGCGGTCATCCCCGGCATGGTGCCGGACCAGGACTACACCCTGGACGAGAAGGGCAAGAGCGTGGCCCTCACGGACGAGGGCATCGAGAAGCTGCAGAAGCGCCTCGGCATCGGGAACCTCTACGACCCGGGCGAGATCGAGACCCTGCACCACGTCGAGCAGGCCCTGCGCGCCCACACGCTCTACAAGCGCGACCGCGACTACGTCGTGAAGGACGGCGAGGTCATCATCGTGGACGAGTTCACCGGCCGCCTCATGGCGGGCCGGCGCTGGAGCGATGGCCTGCACCAGGCGGTGGAGGCGAAGGAGGGCGTCAAGATCGAGAACGAGAACCAGACGCTCGCCACCATCTCGTTCCAGAACTACTTCCGCATGTACTCCAAGCTCTCGGGCATGACCGGCACCGCCGACACCGAGGCCGAGGAGTTCGCGAAGATCTACAACCTCGACGTGCGCGTGGTCCCCACCAACCGGCCCATGATCCGCCGGGACCTGGACGACGTGGTCTACAAGACCGAGCGCGAGAAGTTCGAGGCGGCCGCCAAGGAGCTCAAGGAGCTGCACGAGAAGGGGCAGCCGGTGCTCGTGGGCACGGTGTCCATCGCCAAGAGCGAGGCGCTCAGCTCCTTCCTCAAGAAGGAGGGCGTGCCGCACAACGTGCTCAACGCCAAGGCGCACCAGCGCGAGGCGGACATCATCGCCCAGGCGGGCCGCAAGGGCGCGGTCACCATCTCCACCAACATGGCCGGCCGCGGTACGGACATCCTCCTGGGCGGCAACCCCGAGGTGCTCGCCCACAACGCCGTGGGCCCCGAGCCCCTGCCGCCCGAGCCCAGCAGCGACCCGGCCGCGCCGCCCGTGGACCTGACGGCGTATCAGGCGGCGCTGGCCGAGCACGCGCGCAGGTACACCGAGCTGCTCAACCAGTTCACCGAGCAGACCCGCGCCGAGCGCGAGGAGGTGCGCGCGCTGGGCGGCCTCTACATCCTGGGCACCGAGCGCCACGAGAGCCGCCGCATCGACAACCAGCTGCGCGGCCGCGCGGGACGCCAGGGCGACCCCGGCATGAGCCGCTTCTACCTCTCGCTCGAAGATGACCTGATGCGCATCTTCGGCTCCGAGCGCATCACGCTCCTGATGGAGCGCATGGGCATGCAGGAGGGCGAGGTCATCGAGCACAAGTGGCTCAGCCGCGCCATCGAGGGGGCGCAGAAGCGGGTCGAGGGCCACAACTTCGACATCCGCAAGAACCTGCTCGAGTACGACGACGTGATGAACCAGCAGCGGCGCACCATCTACAAGCTGCGCCGCAAGGTGCTCGCTGCCGGCGCCGGCATCCCGCTCATCGAGTACGAGGAGGACCCCAAGACCAAGGTCAAGCTGCGCACCGAGGAGACGGTGAGCTGGCAGGACTTCCAGGAGCTGGTCCTGGACGCGGTGGAGGACGTCATCGTCCGCATGACGGACGTGTACTGCCCCACCAAGAACCCGGACAGCTGGGACCTCGAGGGCCTGCAGCAGAGCGTGAAGGACTCGCTCAACGTGGAGATGAGCTTCACGCCGGCGGGCACCCGCGAGCACCTGCAGGAGCAGATCTTCGAGGTGGTGAGCAAGGTCATCACCCAGCGCCAGGAGGAGTTCGGCGAGGAGTTCCTGCGCTTCCTGCAGTACCGCTACCTGGCGACGATCGACGGGCTGTGGAAGGACCACCTGCTCGCCATGGACCACCTGCGCCAGGGCATCGGGCTGCGCGGCTACGGCCAGAAGGACCCGAAGCAGGAGTACAAGAAGGAGGGCTACGAGGGCTTCATGCAGATGCTCTCCACCATCAGCCACCAGTTCGTGGGCCAGCTGATGCGCGTGCAGAGCCGCAACGCGGCCGAGGAGACTGCGCGCCTGCAGCGGCAGATGGCGCAGAAGGCCGCCCAGGCGCACGAGGGCCGCGCGGACGCGGAAGGAAGGCCCCAGCCCGAGCCCCAGCAGCAGGCTCGCGCCGCCGCCGCCCCGCAGCCCGCCGCCCAGCGCGAGGGGCCCCGCGTGGGCCGCAACGACCCCTGCCCCTGCGGCAGCGGCAAGAAGTACAAGAAGTGCCACGGGGGCGGCGAGGCCACGGCCTAGCCCCCTGACCCTCGCCTGGCCTCCGGCCGGGCAGACCGCTTGCCGGGGCGTCCCGGGGCTGTAGGCCCCGGACACACGAAGCTTGCGGCGCCCGGAGGGGTTCTGTTAGGTACGCCGTCCGCTTCCGGGTCCCCCCGGGGGCGGACGCTGTTTTTTCACCCGAACCAAATACTCACACGTCCGTGTCCGGTGACTGGTGCTCCTACGGGATTCTCCGCAGAGGAGGGCCACCGGCGCAGTCCCAAGCGGGCGTGGCGGAACAAGAACCGAGAGAGACGACAATGGAAACGCAAGACACGCAGCAGCCCACCCAGGCGCAGGCCATGGCCGCCGCGAGCGGCATCACGATGAAGCAGCTGCTGGAGGCCGGCGTCCACTTCGGCCACCAGACCAAGCGCTGGAACCCGAAGATGAAGCCGTACATCTTCGGCGCCCGCAACGGCATCTACATCATCGACCTGCAGAAGACCGTCACCATGGCGCGCGCCGCGTTCCGCTTCGTGGCGGACGTGACCAGCCGCGGCGGCTCGGTCCTCTTCGTGGGCACCAAGAAGCAGGCGCAGGACACCATCGCCGAGGAGGCGCGCCGCGCCGGCCAGTTCTTCGTCACCAGCCGCTGGCTGGGTGGCACCCTGACCAACTTCAAGACCATCAAGCAGGGCATCGACCGCCTCAAGACGCTCGAGAAGATGGCCGAGGACGGCACCTTCGAGCGCCTCCCGAAGAAGGAAGTGGCCGGCCTGCAGCGCGAGCAGGAGAAGCTCGAGCGCAACCTGGGCGGCGTGAAGGACCTGAACAAGCTGCCCGGCTGCGTGTTCGTGATCGACCCGAAGAAGGAGCACATCGCGATCCACGAGGCGAGCCGCCTCGGCATCCCGGTGATCGGCGTGGTCGACACCAACTGCGACCCGGACAACATCGACTTCGTCATCCCCGGCAACGACGACGCCATCCGCTCCATCAAGCTCTTCACGAGCAAGATCGCGGACGCCTGCATCGAGGGCGCGGCCCGCTACCAGGCCTCCGGCGCCAGCGAGCGCGACCAGCAGGAGAGCCGCGACGAGCGCGGCGGCGGCCGTGACCGCGACGACCGCCGTGGCCCCCGCCGCGACGACCGCCGTGGCTTCGGCGGCGGCGACCGCGGTGGCTTCCGCGGCGCTGGCGACCGCGGTGGCAACGAGCGCCGGGGCCCCGTGGTGGAGATGAAGAACGCGCCGGCCGCTCCCGCGGCGGACGCGGCCCCCGCCGCCGACTCCGGCAGCGCCGAGGCGCCCACCGAGTAAGCAGTCTCCCGAGGGCGGCGCTCACCCGAGCGCAGCCCTCCCGAGTGCTCGGCCGGGCGGCGCTCCCCAGCGCCTCCCGGCCGTTTCCTTTTTTTCGATCCCCCTAGCAGCAACGGAGATGACGATGGCTGAGGTCAGCGCCTCGATGGTGAAGGAGCTCCGCGAGCAGACCGGCGCGGGCATGATGGACTGCAAGAAGGCCCTGGCCGAGAGCGGCGGGGACTTCCAGAAGGCGGCCGAGTGGCTGCGCAAGAAGGGCATCAGCCGCCAGGAGGGCAAGGCGGGCCGCGTCGCCGCCGAGGGCCTCATCGGCACCTACGTGCACGGCGGCAAGATCGGCGTGATGGTGGAGGTCAACTGCGAGACCGACTTCGTCGCTCGCAACGAGGACTTCCAGGCGCTCGTGCGCGACGTCGCGATGCACATCGCCGCCACCGCCCCCAAGTACCTGGACCGCACCGAGGTCCCCGCGGACGCGCTCGAGAAGGAGAAGGACATCCAGCGCGCCCAGCTCAAGGAGGCGGGCAAGCCCGAGGCCATGTGGGAGAAGATCCTCGTGGGCAAGCTGGAGAAGTTCTACGAGACCGTCTGCCTCGTGGACCAGTACTGGGTGAAGGACGACAAGAAGCGCATCCACGAGATGGTCACCGAGCGCGGCGCGAAGATCGGCGAGAAGATCTCCATCCGCCGCTTCACCCGCTTCCAGGTGGGCGAGGGCATCGAGCGCAAGAAGGAGGACCTCGCCGCCGAGGTCGCCAAGACGCTGGGCCAGGCCTAAGGCCTCCCCCGCAGTCGCAGCCGTCACAGCAGGGGCCCCTGCGGGCGTCCGGTCCTCCGGGCGCTCGGGGGGCCTCTGTGCTTTTCCCCGTCCGCTTCTGCCCACCTCCTCCGACTCGGAAGTTGAACGTTCCCGGAGCGGGGGATAGAAGCGCGAGCGATGGCTGACTCCCAGACCCCGCCCCGCTTCAAGCGCGTCCTCCTCAAGCTGTCGGGCGAAGCCCTGATGGGGGAGGGCAAGTACGGCATCCATCCCCCCACGCTCAGCCGCATCGCCTCCGAGGTGCGCGAGGTGGCGCAGGCGGGCGTGGAGCTCGCCGTGGTCATCGGCGGCGGCAACATCTTCCGCGGCGTGGCCGGCTCCACCGAGGGCATGGACCGCGCGAGCGCCGACTACATGGGCATGCTCGCCACCTGCATCAACGCCATGGCGCTGCAGGACGCGCTGGAGAAGCAGGGGCTGCAGACCCGCGTGCTCTCGGCCATCAAGATGGAGCAGATCGCCGAGCCCTACATCCGCCGGCGCGCCGTGCGCCACCTGGAGAAGGGGCGCGTGGTCATCTTCGCCGCGGGCACCGGCAACCCCTACTTCACCACCGACACCGCCGCGTCCCTGCGCGCCATGGAGATCAACGCCCAGGTCATCCTCAAGGCGACCAAGGTGGACGGCGTGTACAACGCGGACCCCAAGAAGCAGGCGGACGCGCGCCGCTACCGCACGCTCACGTACATGGACGTGCTGCGCCAGAACCTCAACGTGATGGACTCCACCGCCATCTCGCTGTGCATGGACAACAAGCTGCCCATCGTCGTGTTCGACCTCACCGCCCAGGGCAACATCGCGCGCGCCGTGCTGGGCAACGGCGACATCGGCACCACCGTGGGCACGCCCGAGACCACCTGGGCCTAGGCACAGCGCCTTCCTTCCTCACCCGAGCAGCAGCAGCCACCGGAGCTTTCCTGCCATGCACGAAGACGTCGTCTCCGAACTGAAGCAGCGCATCGACAAGACGCTCGAGGACCTCAAGCGCGAGCTGAGCAAGGTGCGCACCGGCCGCGCGAGCACCAGCATCCTGGACGGCATCCGCGTGGACTACTACGGCACGCCCACGCCGCTCAGCGGCGTCGCGAACCTCAACAGCCCCGAGCCGCGCCTCATCACCATCAAGCCCTGGGACAAGGGCACGCTCAAGGACATCGAGAAGGCCATCCGCGAGGCGAACATCGGGCTCAACCCGATGAACGACGGCGAGATGATCCGCCTGCCCTTCCCGCCGCTCACCGAGGAGCGCCGCCGCGACATCGCCAAGCAGGTGAAGAGCAAGGGCGAGGACCACAAGGTCGCCATCCGCAACGTGCGCCGCGACTCCAACGAGATGCTCAAGGAGCTCCTCAAGGAGAAGAGCATCACCGAGGACGACCTCAAGCGCGCCACCGAGCGGGTGCAGAAGGAGACCGACGCGGGCGTCGTCAAGGTGGACGAGATCGTGGCCAAGAAGGAGAAGGAGATCATGGAGGTCTGATGCGTCCCTGGGCCCTCGTCGCCGAGCCCTCTGCTCCGGTCGCCACGCTGCTCCGCAGCTTCCTGGAGGAGGCCGGCCTCGAGGTCACGGTCGTCACCTCCGCCGAGGAGGCGCTCGTGCGCGCGCGCGAGCGCGCCCCCGCGCTGGTGCTCGCCGCGGTGTCCGCCGCGCTCGACGGCGAGGCGCTGTGCCGCCAGCTCAAGGCGGCGCCCGCTCCTGCCCCCGGCGTGCTGCTCGCCTACGCGCCCGAGCTGGACGCGGGCCCCGCGGGCGGCGCGCGCGCCCGCGCCGAGGCCGCGCTCGCGGACGGCTGCGTGGTGGGGCCCCTCAAGCGCGCCACGGTGGTGAGCAGCTGCCGCCTCGTGCTCGCGCTCGCCGAGGCCCGCGCCCAGCTGCACGCCGCCCACGCCCAGCTGCTCGAGGCCCAGGCGCAGGCGGCCGAGGCGCGCGCCGCCGCGTCCGGCACGCCCGAGGGCAGCAGCACCGCCGCGGACTACGCCTTCCTCGAGCGCTTCCTCACCTTCGAGGCCCGCCGCAGCCGCCGCTACCGCTACCCCATCGCGCTGCTGCGCGTGGCGCTGGACGCGGGCAGCGGGGAGGCGGAGGCCCTCCCGGAGCCCCAGCGCGCGGCGCTCGCCGCCGCGATGCTCACCCGCGTGCGGGTGGGCGTGCGCGACATCGACCTCGCGGCGCAGGGGCCGGACGGCCACGTGCTGGTGTTCCTCCCCCACACGCCGCGCGAGGGCGCCTGCGTGGTGGCCGAGCGCCTGCGCGAGCGGCTCCAGGGCCTGCAGCCCCTGCCGGAGCCCGGCGCCGAGGCGCCGGAGCCCTCCTTCAGCGCGCCGCGCACCGCCTCGGTGGGCGTGGCCGTGTTCGAGCCGGCCGCGAGCCGCGCCCCGGTGAGCTTCCCCGAGCTGCTGCTGGCGGCCACCGCCGCGCTCGCGCGGGCCCAGGAGGCCGGCGGCAACCGCGTGGATGCGCCCGAGCGCACGGGGCGCCGCGACCGCATCTCGATGGGCTAGGGGGGGAGAGAGGCCGCGAGGCCTCAGTGCTCGGCGTACGCGAGCGGCTCGCCGCAGATGTCCTGCACCACCTCGGACACGAAGGCGAAGAGCTCCAGGCCCTTGCCCTTGTCGTCCTGCCAGCGGCCGCTCGCGGCGTCGTAGCTGAAGTGGATGCCCTGGCCCTTGCCCGCCACCCACACCTGGCGCACGGCGCGCTGGGTGTTGACGATGCACTTGGCGCCCGAGCGCGCGGTGAGCGTCACCATGTCCCCGGTGCTGTCCGCCTCCAGCACGTCCGGGTCGATGGCGTCCGCGGCCTTCAGGATGCGCTTGAAGGCGGCCGAGATGAGCTGGTTGTAGGGCGCTTCGTCCATCATGGCGGGCCCCGGCGTGCTGCGGGAGGGAGCCCCCAAGACCCAGGGGGCCTCAGGGATTGATGCTGTCCAGCACCTGCTGGCCGGGCGCGGCGTAGAAGAGGAGCCGCGCGGGCTCGGCGGAGGCCTCGGGGGAGCGCTCGAGCGCGATGACCGTGCCGGGGCTCACCGGCTTGGGGAAGGCCTGCATCCCGAGCAGGTGGGCGGCCAGGGCCCCCATCGAGGGCTGGTGCCCCACGAGCGCGAGGTGCTGCCCCGCGTGCTCGGCGAGCACGGACTCCACCGCCCCCACCGGCATGTCCGGCAGGAGGCAGCGGTGCGCCTTGAGCGAGCCCTCGTGCTTCGTGGCGAGCGAGAGGATCTGCGCCGTCTGCACGGTGCGCACCAGCGGGCTGGCGAGCACGAGCGAGATGGGCCCCATGCGCTCCGAGAGGGAGGTGAAGTGGGCCAGCGCCGCTTGGCGCGCCTTGGCGGTCAGCGCCCGCGCCTCGTCCCCCAGCCCTTCGGGGATCTCAGCGTCCGCGTCCGCGTGCCTCACCAGGAAAATCCTCAAAGTGCCTCCAGACTGGCTTCGGGGGTCGCCGTACCTACACGACGCCCGCCGACGCGGTCAAAGGTAATGCGCCAAATGTTCAGTGCCGCCGAGAGGGAAACCGGCTCTCCCGAGTGCGGCTTCTGACGCGCCCCGTCGCGCCCTTTCCTATACTCCCCGCCGAGGCCCCGGGGCAGGGGAAACACCCCGTCCTGCGGCACGAGAACACGCGCAACGGGAGTGGCACATGGATCGCAGCGGACGGGGCTGGAGGGGCGCGGTGCTGCTGGCGGGGGCACTCGCCGGGGTGGGGGCGCTCGCCGGGTGCTCCCGCGGGGAGCGGGAGGCGCCCGCCCCGGACGCCCGCGAGCAGGCGGCCCGGGCCGCGGACCGGGCGGATCAGGAGGAGGCCGAGGGGCCCTACACCGTCACCCCGGCGAAGCTGAACGCCTACGTGGGCTACCAGCGCGCCATGCTGCGCGTGCAGGCGGAGCTGGTGCGCGGCCTGGAGGGGCTCGCGGGGGGCGTCGCGGACGGGGGGGCGGGCGGCGAGGCCGCGAGCAGCGCCGCCGTGGAGCGCTCCATGGCGCTCATCCAGGCCAAGGCGCGCGCCGAGGCCCAGGCGCGCGAGGAGGCCGGCCTGAGCGAGGCGGACGTGAACGGGCTGGGGCGCATCGTCACGGACGTGGTGAGCCAGCGGCACCTGGCCCAGGTGATGCGCTACGACGAGGAGCTGCGCGCCACCGAGGCGCTGCGCCAGAAGCTGCCGCCCGCCCAGCAGCAGGAGCTGGAGCCCAAGCTGCGCGCGCTGCGCGAGCAGGATCAGACCCTGCGCGGGCTCGCCGAGGTGCGAAAGCGCTACGGCGACAAGAACGTGGACCTGGTGCTCACGCGCGAGGCAGAGCTGGAGAAGAACTACCGCGACATGCTCGAGGCCTACGGTGGAAGCCGGCGCTGAGAGGCCCCGGAAGCGCCCGCGCGCCCCCACGCCGCTGCCGACCTACGGCACGCTGCCCGCCGGCTGCCTGCTGCCGCTCTTCGCGCCCACGGTGCTCGCCACGCTGCTCGCGCAGCACGGCCGCTGGAGGCTCGCGCTGCCGCTCGCGCTCGCCGTGGCGGCGCTGGTCGCGGGGTGGCTCACCCTGCGCGCCCGGGTGCGCGCGGACCTGCGCGCGCTGCAGGCCGGGGGCAAGCGCGGCGTGCTGGTGCTCTCCGACTCTCCCGTGTGGGGGCCCCACATCGCCCGCGAGTGGCTGCCGCGTCTCGGGAGGGACTTCGCCGTGCTCGACTGGTCCGAGCGCGCCGGGTGGCCGGACAGCCCCGCCGCGCGCCTGTGGCGCAGGCTCAGCGGCCCGCGCCACTTCAACCCCGTGGTCATCCTGCTGCAGGAGGGCCGCGCGCCGCTCGTCTACGCCTTCTACCCCTGGTTCCAGGCGGCGAAGCACGGGGACGACGCGGGGCTGCGCGCGCTCGAGGCGGACCTCTTCGCGAAGCTCGGGGGCTAGTCCGGCTCGAGCGGCGTGAGCGGGCGCTGCTGGAGGAGGGCGGCGAGCTGGCGCACGTCCTCGCCCAGCGGGCGGTCCGGGGCCACCGGCGCTGCGCGGGCGCACAGGGTCTCGAGGAGCGCGCGGCCTGCGGGCGAGGCCGGGGCCGGGGCCGGGGCGCCGAGGTGCGCGGCCTGGCGCAGCGCGAGCGCGAGCGAGCCCTGTACGAGCGAGAGGCGCTCCGCCTGGCGCAGCGCCTCGAGCGCCGCCTGCGTGCCGAAGGGCACCACGTCCTGGTTGTGCCCGTTGGTGGGCAGGCTCTGGATGCTCGCCGGGCTCGCGTAGCGGCGCATGGCGGCGACCAGTGCGGTGGCCGCCAGGTTCACGCCGGCGAGCCCCGACTGCGCGCCGGGCTGCGCGGAGAGCAGCAGCGGCAGGCCGCCGTTGCGCGCGGGGTCCATCAGGAGATCCAGCTGGCGCTCGGCCAGGTTCGCGAGCTGGGTGAGCGCCGCGTTCAGCGCATCCGCGGCGAAGGCCACCTGCTGGCCGAAGAAGTTGCCCCCGTGGATGACCTCGCCCTGCTCGGGGAAGAAGAGCGGATTGTCGCTCACGCCGTTGAGGTCCGCCGTCACCACGCGCTCGGCGTGCTGCAGCGTCTGCTCCACGGCGCCCACCAGCTGCGGCGTGCAGCGCAGGCTGTAGGCCTCCTGCAGCGGACGGCCGCTGCGCACGCGCGCGCCCTGCAGCCGCTCCCTCAGCCGCAGCGCCACCGCGAGCGCGGGGCGGTGCCCCGAGGCGGCGAGCAGCGCGGGCGCGGCAAAGCCGTCGCCCGCGCCCAGCGTCTCGACCAGCAGCGCGGTGAGGTCGATGGCGGCGGACACCGCGCGCCGCGCGCTGCACACGGCGAGCGCCCCGGCGGCGGCCGTGAGCGAGGTGCCGTTCACCAGCCCCAGCGCGTCGCGCCCCTGCAGGGCAAGCCTGCGCAGGCCGGCGCGCTCCAGCGCCGCGGCCGCGTGCATGCGCTCGCGGCCGTAGAAGGCCTCTCCCTCGCCGCGCAGCGCCCCCACCGCGTGGGCAAGGGGAGTGAGGTCCCCGCTCGCGCCCACCGAGCCCCACTCGGGCACCGCGGGCGCGAAGGGCGTGGCGAGCGCGGCGCACAGGTCCTCCAGCACCTGCACGCTCACGCCCGAGTGCCCCTGCGCGAGCGAGCCCACGCGCGCGAGCAGCATCGCGCGGGCGAGCCGCGGCGGCAGCAGCTCGCCCTGGCCTGCGCGCAGGTGGTCGATGAGCCCCAGCCCCTGCTCTCCGGGGCTCGGCGCCGCCGCGTACGCCACGAGCGGCCCGAAGCCGGTGCTCATCCCGTAGATGGGCGTCCCCTGCGCGTGCTGCTCGAGCACGAAGGCCGCGCAGCGTGCGACGGCGGCGCGCACGGGGCCGGAGAGGCTCACCTCGAGCGGCTCCGCGGCGAGCTCCAGGTCCGCGGGCGTGAGGGGACGGGTGCGATCGAAGACGAGGCGGGGCGTCATGACTCCTCGAAGGACTGCTCGGTCATCTGCTCGAACAGCTGCTGCGCGCGCCGGCGCGACACCTTGCCGCTCGGGGTGGTGCAGGCGTTCCAGAACGCCTCGGGCATGAGGCGCGGGGGGAGGTGGGGCACGGGCAGCTCGAAGCGCGCGGGCTCCTCGCCGCGCGCGAGCGGCTGCACCCGCTCGCGCCCCGCGCCCACCAGCAGGATGCGCCCGCCGAAGGGAGCCTCGAGCGGCGCGGGGTTCACCATGCGCCCGTTGTCCAGCTTGAAGAGCTCGTCGCGCCGCCCCTCGAAGACGTAGCCGCCATGCGCCGCGCGCCCGAGGTCGCCGAGGGCGCGCCAGCCGTCCGGGCGCACCATGGGCTGCAGCGCTCCATCGACGAGGTACCCCAGCGCGAGGTTGTCTCCGCGCAGCAGCAGCTCGCGCAGCCCCAGCTCGCCGGGCGCGTCCAGCCGCAGCTCGCAGCCCACGGGCCGGCCGAGGAAGTCGTCCAGCTCCCACTCCCCCGGCTCGCCGAGCGTCGCACCCGGGGCGCACTCCGTCTGCCCGTAGCCCACGCGCAGCCGGCTGCCCACGAGCCGCTCGCGCAGCGCCCCGCGCACGGGCGCTCCGCCCACGATGCCGCCCTGCAGCGAGCGCAGCGCGCCCACCTCCAGCCGCTCCAGCATGCGCGGCACGGTGAGCAGGAAGTCCGCAGGCGCCTCCGTGAGGGCCGCGGGAAAGTCCGCCGCGGGCACCGAGCGCAGCTGCGCTCCCGCGAGCAGCCCGAGCAGCAGCTCCAGCGTGAAGCCGAAGGCATGGCTCCAGGACAGGTAGCCCGTGATGCGGGTGGAGGCGTCCACGCCGAGCAGCGGCCGGTGCGTGTCCACCACGTGCAAGAGCGCGCGCCCACCCAGCGCCACCGGGCGCCCCACGCCCTCGCTGCCACTGGTGAAGAGGATGACCGCGGGGGGCTCGCCCTGCATGGGTGTGACCGGGCTCTGAGGCGACACCTGCAGCCCCCGCTCGCCCAGCAGCGCCGCCGCGCCCGCGGCCTGCAGCCGCCCCTGCAGCGCGGCGCCCTCCAACGCGAGCGGGAGCGGCACGAAGGTGAGGCCCCCTTCGGCGCACGCGAGCAGCGCCGTGACGAAGGCGGGCCCGTTGGGCAGCTGCACCGCGAGCCGGTCACCGGGCTCGAGGCCCGCTTCGCGCAAGCTGCGCGCGAGCGCCCGGGCCTGCTCGCGCGGGTCGCGCACGGGGCGGCCCTGCGCGTCCTGCAGGTGCAGGGAGGGCACGCGCGCGAGGCGCTCGGCGAGGGAGGCGCCCGGAGGCGAGGGAGGGGAGGGGGGACTCATGCGCGTGGGGGCGGGGGCCACCCGCGGGGACTCTCACCCCGCAGGCCACGATAACAGCCCGGCGGGCAGGCGGCCCGGGTCCCCGGGTCAGGCGCCGGTGTAGGCGGCCACCTTCCCGGTTCCCCCCGGCGGGGGGACTGGGCAGGATGCGGCGACAGCGCAGTGCGTCGTAACGCCCCACCCGTACCCCGCAGAGGAGTGCACAGACCATGATCGGCTTCGAGCTTTCCGAAGAGCAGCAGGGCCTGCAGAAGCTCGCCCGCGACTTCGCTCGCGACGTGATTCGGCCCGCGGCCCCGCACCACGACGAGACGGGGGAGTGGCCGGACGCCGTGCTGCGCAAGGCGTGGGAGCTGGGCCTGGTGAACATCCACATCCCGGAGTCCGCCGGCGGCCTGGGCCTGGGCACCTTCGACGGCTGCCTCATCGACGAGGAGATGGGCTGGGGCTGCACCGGCATCGCCACGGCGATGACCGCGAACAGCCTCGCGCAGGTGCCGGTCATCGTGGCGGGCACCGACGCGCAGAAGAAGAAGTGGCTCTCGCCCTTCATCGACGCGCCCCTGCTGTGCAGCTACGCCGTCACCGAGCCCTCGGCAGGCTCGGACGTGGCCGGCATCAAGACCACCGCCGTGAAGAAGGGCGACAAGTACCTGCTCAACGGCCAGAAGATGTGGATCACCGGCGCCGGGCACGCGAGCTGGTTCTTCGTGCTCGCGAAGACCGACCCCACGGGCGCGCACAAGGGGATGACGGGCTTCCTCGTGGACGCGAAGAGCCCGGGCATCACGGTGGGCAAGAAGGAGAACAACATGGGCCAGCGCGCGAGCGACACGCGCGGCATCACCTTCGAGGACGTGGAGGTGCCGGCCGAGAACGTGCTCGGGCGCGAGGGCGAGGGCTTCAAGATCGCGATGAAGGCCTTCGATCACACCCGCCCGCTCGTCTCGGCGGCCGCGGTGGGGCTCGCGCGCGCGGCGATGGAGCACGCCATCGACTACGCGAAGGAGCGCAAGGCCTTCGGCAAGCCCATCGCGGACTTCCAGGGCATCAGCTTCATGATCGCGGACATGGCCGCCGAGGTCGAGGCCGCGCGCCTGCTGGTGTGGAAGGCCGGCTGGGAGATCGACCACGGCAAGCGCAACACCCTCACCGCCGCCATGGGCAAGAAGTGCGCGGCCGACTGGGCGATGAAGATCGCCACGGACGCGGTGCAGGTGTTCGGCGGCTACGGCTTCAACAAGGAGTACCCGGTGGAGAAGCTGATGCGCGACGCGAAGATCATGCAGATCTACGAGGGCACCTCGCAGATCCAGCGCGTGATCATCGCGCGCGAGCTCTTCAGCCGCTGAAGCCCCGCCTCAGTCGAAGGTGTAGGCGAGCACGTAGGCGTCCCGGTACACCTGCGTGCCGCCGAGCACCTCGGTGACGAAGCGCTGCAGCCGCGGGTCACCGTAGTGCGTGACGTAGTAGCGGAAGTGGTGCTCGCGCAGGAAGCCGCGCATCCGGGCCTGCTCCTCCGGGGAGACGGGCCCGTCCAGCTCGCGCAGGTCCTGCAGCGCGCGGTAGAGGCGCGACTGCACGAGCTCCGCCTCGGGCACCGGCACGCGCGAGAGGCGCGCGGCGGAGATGGGGTGCTCGTGCCACACCTGCTCGAACTGCGAAATGGGGTGCCCGTCCACGAACACCGCCACGTCCGGCGGCTCCGCCCGGATGCGGTCGAAGATGGCGCTGCGCGGCGGCAGCTGCGTGAGCGGGAAGGGGGCGGAGCGGTACTCGAGCGTGGGCACCAGCGCCACCGCGCCCGCGCAGGCGAGCCCCAGCGGCGCCGAGCGCCCCTCGCGCGCCGCCCACGCGCCGAGCTGCGCCGCGGCGAAGGCGACGAGCACGCCCAGGCTCAGCGTGCCCATCAGCGCGAGCCGCACCGGCATGCCGCCGCGGCTGAAGAAGGGCACCACCTGCTTGAAGAGGGGGTAGGGCAGGGGCAGCTCCACGCTCCAGGCGCGGCCGAAGGCCGTGGGCGGTGAGAGCAGGCAGGCGGCGGCGACGAGCAGGCCCAGGACGTAGAGGTCGCGCGCGGGGCCGCCCGCGCGCCACGGCCGCAGCAGCGTGACGACGAGCATCGCCGCGACCAGCAGCGGCGCCACCGGCAGCCGCGTCTCGCCGCCGACCGAGAGACAGGTGCCCAGCGACAGCAGCACGAAGCCTCCGCCGATGCCTGCCCAGCGCGCGGCGTCCGGCGCGCGCCGCCGCAGCGCGAGCACGGCGATCGCGAGCGTGACCCACCCGAAGAAGTAGCCGTTCTCCTCCATGTTGCCCGGCAGCCGCAGCACCTGCTGCTGCAGCTCGGAGGACAGGGTGGCGAACAGCGCGGAGGCGCGGTCGGGGAGCACGAAGCCCAGCAGGTCCGCGTAGTAGTCCGAGTCACCGTGGTGCGGGGACGTGGGCGGGGGGAAGGCGTGCGCGAGCAGCGCGAGGACGATGGGCGCCGTGCACAGGCCTGCCACCACCGCGGCCGCCGCGCCCCGGCGCAGCGTGGGGCTCCTCCACGCTCCGCGCGCGAGCAGGCCTCCCTCGCGCCAGCGCTGGGCCACGAGCCACGCCGCGCAGAAGAGCGCCACGTAGACGAGGTAGTAGTAGTCGCACAGGGCGAGGTACAGCGCCGAGAGCCCCAGGCCCGCGAGGTCGCGCCGCCGGCCGCCGTCCAGCCAGCGCAGGAAGAAGAAGAGGGAGAGCGGGAGGCCCTCGAGCGAGGCCAGGTTCACGTGCGCCACGGCGTGCGTGAGGTGGTAGCGCGAGAGGTTGAAGACGCAGGCCCCGGCGAACGCGGCCACCGCGCCCAGCGCGCCGGAGGTGCCGGCGCGCGCGAGCACGCTGCGCATCAGCAGCCACGCGGTGTAGCCGGTGAGCGTGAACGTGCCGAGGATGACGACGTTGTGCGCCCCCTCGGGCGGAAGCCACGGCAGGAGCAGCACGCCCCACGCCGTCTTCGCCGGCGCCAGGGTGTGCCAGTACATCTGCGCGCCCAGCGGCCAGTGCAGCAGCGGAGTCTCGAAGGGATTGTGCGGCGTGCTCCACAGCGCCCGGCGCATCCACCACAGGTGCCAGGCGTTCATCCAGGGATCGTCCAGGTGCCCCGCGATCCACCCGCCCCGCAGCGTCAGCGCGAGCGGCCAGGTGTGCCACACCCCGAGTGCCGTGCTCAGCGCGAGGACCCCCGCGTGCGTGAGCAGCGCGAGCACGCGGGTGCGCCGCGGCGCGGAGGGCGGCAGGGGCTGCGGCGAGGACGGGTCCTGCGGGGGCGCGGCGCGCGCGCCGACGGGAGCGGAGGGCACGCGGGCAGTGTGCCTCAGGGGCGCCGGGCCTCGATCAACATATTGTCCCCCAGGCTGATGGGGATGGGCAGGCGCGCGGGCGCCACCTTGCCGGCGAGGCGCGCGAGGGGCGCGAGCCACGGGAAGCTGGCGCCCGCCTTTCGCAGCAGGTACCCGGACGACACGATGTGCGTGTAGTCGACGGCGCGGGTCACCCGGAAGCCCACCTCCTCGAGCAGCGCGCCGAGCGTGGTGCGGTCGAAGTAGAAGAGGTGCATGTCCATGAGCCACGGCCAGTGCGCGCCCAGCAGGCGCGCGACGAGGCTGCCCGCATCGATGGTGGACAGGAAGATGCGCCCGCCGGGCCGCACGAGCCGGAAGGCCTGGCGCAGCTCCTCGCGCGGATCGGCGAAGTGCTCCACCACGTCCCAGAGCGTGAGCACGTCGTAGCTGCCCCCGCGCGCGGCGCGCTGCGCGAGCGTCTCGCCGTGCACCGTGAGCCCGAGGCTGCGCGCCTGCTCCGCGGCCCACCGCGAGAGCTCCAGCCCCTCGGCCGCGTAGCCGGCCTCGCGCGCCACGTCCACGAAGTAGCCGCAGTAGGCGCCCACGTCGAGCAGGCGCTGGCCCTCGCCGTGCGCGCCCACGTGCCGGAGCACGCGGCGGAAGGTGAGGTAGCGGTTGTCGCGCTCCGCCACGTAGAGCGGGTCCTCCACGTCGCGGTAGGCGCCCAGCAGCTCCTCTGCCTCGCGCAGCGGCCACTGGAACTGCAGCCCGCAGCTCTCACAGCCCCAGATGGGCGGATGGGTGCGGTGGCCGAAGCTCGTGCAGTTGTAGGCCGAAGCGTCCGGCGCCTGCGAGCCGCCCCGGGCCGGGTAGCGCAGCGCGAGGCGGCCGCCACCGCACAGGTAGCAGGTGGAGGGCTGCGCGGCGGGCGGGGGCAGGGGGCGCAGGGCGGCGGCGTGCGACATGCGGCGGCATGCTAGCCGCCCGTGCCGCGGGCCGCACGGGGGAGACTACGAGCGCTTGACGGGCGAGCGCCCGGGCGTCTTGCGGCGGCGGGTAGGCGCGGCGGAGGCCTTGGGGGCCTTGGGAGGCGGGGGCGGCGAGGCGGCCGCGGCCGCGCGCAGCCGCGCCACCTCCTCGCGCAGCTGCAGCACCTCGGCAGACAGCTGGGCGTAGCTGTCGCGCACGTGGCCGTTGAAGACCTTCTGGCGCTCCAGGGTCTCGTTGATCAGCACCTGGCAGCCCTTGCGGAAGGCCCACTTGGCCACCACCACCAGCTGGCCGGCGCCGCCGCGGTGGGTGTGCAGGGGCAGGGCGCGCGTGGGGTCTGCGTTCTCCTCCAGCGCGCGCAGGTTGTGGCTGAGCGGGTCCACCCGCGGCTCCACTCCCTCGTCCGGCAGGTCCACGGGCTCACTGGTGGGCAGCCCGCGCTCGCGCAGCCGCTCCTCGAGGCGCGCGAGCAGCTCGCGCGCCGGGATGTCGCGTCCCAAGAGCTTCATTGGCGTGTCTCCTTCAGGGGCTCGAGTGGGGTCTCGAGGATGCGGGCAAGCTCGCGGCGGTAGGCGGCCACCACCTTCGGCCAGGTGTGCGCTTGCGCGAAGCCGCGGCCACGGCGTCCCAGCGCCTCGCGCTGCTCGCCCACCTCGCGCAGGGCGCTGACGAAGCCCGGGTAGTCCGCGTACGCGCGCCCGCCGCCGCTGCGCTGCACCTGGCCCACCAGCACCTCGGAGCCGGCGTTCACCAGCACGGGCGTCGCGTGCGAGAGCGCCTCCAGCACCAGCAGCGAGAGGCTCTCGTAGCGGCTGGGCACCACCACGGCGAGCGCCCCGGCGAGCGCGTCGTGCTTCTCCTGCTCCTCCACGCGGCCCACGTAGCGCACGCCCTCGCCGGTGAGCCGCGAGCGCTCCATGTGCAGCGCCCCGGCGAGCACCAGGTCCGGCGCGTCCGCGTACTGGCGGCGCAGCAGGCGGTGGTGCGCGAGCAGCTCGGGGATGCCCTTGCCGGCCTCGATGCGGCCCACGTACAGCAGGTAGGGGCGGCTCAGCCCGTGCTTGTGCCGAAAGCGCCGGGCGCTGCCGCGCACCCGGTCCACCCCCACGCCCACCACCTGCGCGGGGGCGTGCGCGGGGTAGAGCCGGGAGAGGAGCGCCAGCTCCTCGGGCGTGTTGCACAGGAGCGCGCGCGGGCGCTCGAACACGTCGCGGAAGGCACCGAAGCGCAAGGGGGGCTCGTCGTGCGCGGTGGGCACCACCAGCGCGCGGCGCGCGACCATGGGCAGACCCCAGGCGGTGGGCGCGTAGAGGTAGGTGAAGAAGAGGACGCCGTCGTAGCGCGCGCCCTCCGCTTCCAGGTGGCGCAGGAGCCCCGGCGCCACCGGGCCCTGCTCGGCGAGCCAGCGCTCCTCGGTGAGCCGGTCGTGCGCGCGGGGACGGGCGAACAGCGTGCGCGAGAGCGCGTTGAAGGGGCGCATGTGGCGCACCCGCTCCACGGGAAAGCGCAGCACCCGCACCCGGCCGTCGCGATCCGGGCCCGGCGGGAACTCGTTCTCCCACGTGAGGTGATCCTTCGCGCAGGTGGTGAGCACGGTGAGCTCCCAGTGCGGCGCCAGGTGCTGGGCCACCTGCTGCGCGTGCCGCTCGGCGCCGCCCGTCACCTCGCCGTAGCGCTGCACCACGAGCGCCACGCGCGGCCGGCGAGGCGCACCGGCGGCGGCCCTGCGCCTCGGGCGAGGGGAGGCGGGCGCGGTGGGCTGGGAGAGCTCGGGCAGCGCGCGCACCAGGGCCGCCTGGGCCGCGTCCGCGGAGAAGTCGCGCAGCCGGCGCTGCTGCCCGGCGAGCACGCGCGCGCGCAGGGGGCCGTTCTCGCCCAGCTCGCACGCGAGCTCCGCGAGCAGCGCGTAGCGCTTCTCGTCGAAGGCCACTCCCGCGCCGCCCAGCGTCTCGGGCACCGCGGCGGCCGCGTACGCGAGCACCGGGAGCTCGGCGGCCATCGCCTCCACCAGCGGGACGCCGAAGCCCTCGTGCTCGCTCATGGAGACGAAGAGGTCCGCGGCGCGGTAGGCGGCCACCAGCTGCGCGTGCCCGAGGCGCCCGAGGAAGCTCACGCCCCCGGCCGCGTGCGCCTGTCGCTGCAGGGCCCGGAAGTAGCGGCTGCCCGGCTCGTAGCCGCCCACGAGCAGCAGGCGCGCGTCGGGCCGCAGCTGGCGCACCTCGGCATGCAGGCGTAGCAGGTCCTCCACGCGCTTGTGGGGCATCACCCGGCTCACGCCCAGCAGCGTGAGCCCCGGGCGCGCGAGGCGCGCGAGCAGCCGCGGGTCCGCGACGTCGCGCGCGAAGCGCTCCGGCTCCACGAAGAGCGGCACGGTGTGCACGCGCGCATGGCCCGCAGCGCGCAGCTCCCGCGCATTGAAGTCCGAGACGCCCAGCGCCACCTCCACGAAGGGCGCCATCGCGGCGAGCTGGGCCCGTCCCGCGGCGAGCTCTCCCGCGAGCCGCGTGCCCCGGTAGAAGCGCAGCGGGCTGATGTTGTGGAAGACCACGCCGCGGCGGCAGCGCAGGTGCATCAGCTGCCCACTCAGGGGCGAGCCGATGCCATGGTGGTAGAGGACCCAATCCTCCGGGGCAGGGGACAGCGCGCGCGCGGGGTGCGCGAGCGCGGCGTACCCGGAGGCCACCTCCCCCGCGTACAGGCCGCCCGCGTGGCCGAGCCGGCGCAGCAGCAGCTGCAGGTGCAGCGCGGCCTGGGCCGAGGCGTCTCCGGGCACGAAGCTGGGGATGAGCTGGTGGACGGCCATGGCGCCTGCCTGCGTATCACAGGCGCTGCGCGTGCTATGAGGCGCTCGTGCAGCCGCCTCTGCCCTCCCTGCCGCCGGTCGCGCTCGACGCGAGCCTCTGGGACGAGCCCACCACGGGCATCGGCCTCTACACCCGCTGCCTCGCCGGGGCGCTCGAGGCGCACGGCGTGGCGCTCGAGCGGCTCGGGGCCCGCGTCTCCGGAGAGGGGCCGCGCGGGGAGCTGGGGCGCAGCGCCTGGGTGCTCGGACGCCTGCCGCAGCAGCTGCGCGCGAGCCCCGCGCCGCTCTTCCACGCCCTGGGCAACTTCAACCTCCCGCTGCGCAGGCCCCCGGGCAAGCGGCTCGTGCTCACGGTGCACGACCTCATCCCGCTCACGCTCCCCCACAGCGTGTCCACGCCCTTCCGCTGGCAGTTCCGGCTGTGGCTGGGCCACAGCGTGGGGCTCGCGGACCGCATCCTCTGCAACAGCCGCCACACCGAGCGCGAGCTGCTCGAGCGCTACCCCGCCGCGCGCGGCAAGACGCAGGTGACGCCCCTGGGCGTGGACCACGTGGACGCGCACGCGGGCGAGCCCGCGCAGCCCACCGCGAGCTTCATCGACGCGCTGGGGCTGCCGCAGGACTACGTGCTGTACGCGGGCTCCCTGGACGTGCGCAAGAACGTGGGGCTGGTGCTCGATGCGCTCGAGCGCCTGCGCGCCGCGGGCCGCCCGGCGCCGCTGGTGCTCGCCGGGCAGCGCTGGTTCGGCTCGGGCAACGCCGAGGCCCGCATCGCGCGGATGAGGAGCGAGGGGCACGACATCCGCGCGCTCGGCTACCAGGAGGCGCCCGCCTTCTACGCGCTGATGCGCCGCGCCGCGGCCTTCGTGTTCCCCTCGCGCATGGAGGGCTTCGGGCTGCCGCCGCTCGAGGCGATGCGCCTGGGGGTGCCCACCATCGTCTCGGACGCGGGCGCCCTGCCCGAGGTGTGCGGGGACGGCGCGCTCGCGGTGCGCCCGGACGACGCGGAGGGGCTCGCCGCGGCGCTCGCGCGGCTCTTGCGCTCGAAGGAGGAGCGCCGGGCGTGGGCCGAGCGGGGCCGCGCGCAGGCGGCCGCCTTCACCTGGGCGCGCACCGCGGAGCTCACGGCGCAGGCCTACCGGGAAGTGCTCGGCGACGTCTCCGGGCGCGGCTAGGGCGTGGCCACCGCGACGGGCCGGCCCAGCGCGTCCGAGAGCGCCTCGGTGAGGGTGCGCTGCGGCCTCCAGCCCAGCGCCCGGGCGCGCTCCGCCACGCCCACCAGGCGCGGAATCTCCGCGGGCCGCAGGCGCGCGGGATCCAGCTCCAGGCGCACCGAGAGCCCGCTGAGCGCGAGCATCTCGTCGAGCACGCTGCGCAAGGTGTGCCCCTCGCCGCTGCACAGGTTGTAGGTCTCCCCGGCGCGCCCCTCGCGCAAGAGCAGCCGGTAGCCGGCGACCATGTCCCAGACGTGGGTGTAGTCGCGCACCGGGTCCAGGTTGCCCACGCGCAGCACCGGCTCGCGGTCTCCGCGGGCGATGGCGCGCAGCTGCGCGGCGAAGGAGGGCACGGCGAAGGTGGGCTCCTGGCCCGCGCCCAGGTGGTTGAAGGGGCGCGCCACCAGGACGTGGAGCCCGTAGCTGCGGTGGAAGAGGCCGGCCATCAGCTCGGCGGAGACCTTCGAGGCGGCAAAGGGGCTCACCGGCTGCAGGGGGCTCGCCTCGGTGGCGCTCACGCCCTCGGGCAGCGGGCCGTACACCTCGCAGGAGCTGACCACCAGCACGCGCGCTCGCGGGCAGCGGTCGCGCACGGCCGCGAGCAGGTTCGTGGTGCCCAGCGCATTGACGGCGAGCGCGCGCGCGGGGTGCGCGTGGCTCTTCACGATGGAGCCGAAGGCGCCCAGGTGGATGACGCCCTCGGGCTGCGTCTCGTCCACCGCGTCGCGCACCGCGGCCTCGTGCGTGAGGTCGACGTGGCGCGCGCTGCTGCCCAGCTCCGCGGCGCGCGGGCCGTGCAGCTCCACCACCTCGTCGCCCGCCTCGCGCAGGTGCGCGCACAGGTGGCGGCCCGCGAAGCCGTCCGCGCCGGTGACCAGGACCCTCATCGCGCGGGGGCTCCAGCAGAGGCGGGGCGGAAGGGGGAGGGGGGCATGGGCTGTACGGGCGGAGGAAGCCAGGGCCTTCTACCTGACGCTCCGCCACCCGCCAACCGTTCTCCATCCGGCGCCCGGCTTGCGATCACCCGCCTGCGACCCTAGACAGGTGTGACCCAAGGGAGGGCAGCGCGTGCGCATCCGCTCGGCAGTGTGGCTGACGACGTGTCTCCTGGCGGGAACGGCCGCTGCGCAGCTGCAGGTGCAGCCCACCGCCGAGACGGACGGCGTGGGGACCGGCGCGGTCTCCGGCGTCGCCTTCTGGCCCAACCCGTCGCGGCCCGAGCAGAGCCTGGTGCTGCTCGCGGACCGCAACACCGGGCTCTACGTGCAGGGGCTGAACGGGAGCAACCGCCAGTTCTTTTCGGGCGTGGTCACCGGCGTGGACGTGCACGACGGCTTCCGCTTCGGCACCGCCACCGTGCCGCTGGTGGCGGCGGCGGTGGACCCGGCGCTCTCGCTCTTCGCGGTGGTGGGCCAGCCGGACGGCGGCGCGAGCCTGCAGCAGCTGCGCACCGCGAGCTCCGACATCGGCAACGTGCGCACGGTGAAGCTGTACGCGAGCAGCGCGGATGGCCGCTTCTTCGCCTTCGTGGGCAACGAGCTGGGCCAGCTCCAGCAGCTGGAGCTGAGCGCGGAGCTGGACGGGGGCATCGCCGTCACCCCGGGCCGCCTCCTCTCCGTGCCGGGGCCCGCGCGCGCGGTGACGGTGGACGAGCGGGCGGCGGCGCTCTACGTGGCCGAGGTCTCCGGGCAGCTGTGGCGCTTCGACGCTGCACCCGAGGGCTCGGACGCGGGCAGCGCGCTGGACCTCGACGGCGGTACCCTGGGCAGCGCCGTGCAGGGGCTCGCGCTCTACGCGCTGGAGGACGGGCGGGGCTACCTCGTCTCCGCGAGCGGCACCTCGGGCACGAGCACCTTCACCGTGCTGGACCGCGACCCGCCGCACGCCGTGCGCGGCACCTTCCAGATCGCCGCGGACGGCGGCATCGACGCGGTGGAGACCAGTCTCGCGCTCGCGATCGACAGCGCCCCGCTGGGCACCGCCGCGGACGGCGGCTACCCGAGCGGCGTGCTGGTGGCGGTGGACGGGACGAACAGCGGCGGCGCACAGAACGCGAAGCTGGTCGCGTGGCAGTCCGTCGCGCAGGCCTTCACGCCCCCGCTCGCGACGCGCGCGGACGCCGGCAGCGGCGACGGCGGCACCGTGGACGCGGGCGCCCCCAGCGGCGGCGGCGGGGTGGTGCCCCCGGGCAGCGGCGGCAGCGTGCCGCCGGGCGGCGACGACGGGACGAGCTGCAGCTGCACCTCCAGCTCCGTGCCGGGCGCGGCCCTGCTCGCGCTGAGCGCCGTGCTGCTGCAGCGCCGCCGGCGCCGCTCCGCGCCCTGATCGCCGCCGGGGCCCGAGAAATCGGCTCCGCAGCGCTCGCAGGATCAGGAATGTTTCGCACTGCAACCCGTGGAGATCCCTGGTGAAACGGCTCCGGAGCCGAATTTTCGGCCCTGGAGCGGTTTGCAATGTCGGGGCGAGTCCATACTCTAGGGCCGCCGCGCACCGGATCGTCCGCCTGGGGCAGCTTTCGCAAGCGAAAGCCGCGGGGCGGTAGCACGCGCTGCTGCGGCGAGTGGAGGGAAACACATGCTTTACAAAGTCACCCCGATGATGGCGCCTCCGGCGCCTGAGAAGGCACCGGCGCGCGAGCCGGGGCAGCCGCGCAAGCGGCGCAAGTCCGCCGTCTACGACGCGGACGGGCACGAGGTGCTCATCTCGCTCATGTGCCTCAAGTGCAAGACGCTGCGCCCGCTGGCGCAGTTCGGCCTGCGCAAGATGGCGGATGGCGCCATCCGCAACCAGCCCTGGTGCCGCGGCTGCCGCTCGGGCGCCGGCACGAAGAAGCCCAAGGCGGGCGCCGAGGCGGCCGCGAGCGCGCCGGCGGAGCTGGCGGTGGCGGCCGAGGCCGCGACTCCCGAGCTGCAGGTGGTGGCGGCCGCGCAGCCTGCGCCCGCGCCCCTCGAGCTCGTCCCCGAGCCGCCCGCGCCCGCGCAGGCGCTGCAGGGCTAGCTCAGGCGCCCAGCCGCAGGCCGGCGGGCAGCGTGTCGCCCAGCGCGCGCGCCTCGTCCGCCGCTGCGAGCTCCACCACCTCGGTCACCATCCGCACCCAGCCCTCCGCGGCCTTCGCCTCGACGAGGGCCGCGCGCGTGCGCTCGCGCAAGGCCGGGTCCAGGTCGCGCGTGCGGTCTCCCGTGAGGCGCGCGAGCTGCGCCGCGGCGAAGGCCGCCCCGTCGATGCGCCCCAGCCCCAGCTCCAGCAGCAGCGCGAGCCAGGCCTCGGCGGCCTCGACCCCCACCACCTTGTGGCCGCTGCCGTAGAGCGGCACGCGCGCACCGAGCCGCCCCAGGGCCCACGCCCAGGGGCCGCCACTCCTGGCCTCGGCCCGCAGGCGCGCGGCGACGTGCCCGCCCAGCTGCTCCTTCTGCGCCGCCTCCAGGTGCTCGAGCGAGGCGGCGAGCCGCACCATCTCGTCCAGCCCCTCGGGCTGCACGCCTTTGGGCTTCGGCGCGTTCTTCTGGGGCTTCAGCTCCGGCGGCACGCGGCGCGCGAGGTGCGGCTCGAGGTAGGCGTAGAGCCGCGCGTGCTGCGCCTCGCTCAGGCCGCCGGCGATGCGGCGCCACATCACCCAGAACTCGATCCACACCGCCTTCTCGGCGTGCGCGTTCACCAGCGGCTCGAAGAGGGAGAAGGTCTGCTCGGCGCGCCAGGCGTCCAGCGGGTAGCCGAAGCCGGGGCGCAGCGTGTAGCCCAGCAGGCTGAAGAAGACGCGCTCGTGATCCGCCGAGCGGCGGCGCTTGGAGGCGCCCGCGTAGAGGCTGCTCCACAGCTCGCGCAGCACTGGCACGCGCCAGCCCTCGCGCGGGCCCAGCACGCCCTCGAGCGTGCGGGTGAGCTGCTTCACGTCCTTGAGGCCCACCGGCAGGGGCTTGCTGCCGTAGACGCGCTCGATGTCCTCCTTCGCCTCGGCGAAGCGCGCCGGCATGGACTCGGTGACGGTGAGCTCGTGCGTGCCGGCCTGCCCGCGCAGCTCGAACTCGAGCCGCCAGCGCTCGTCCGCCACGTCCGAGACGCAGGAGAGCTCCAGGGTGCCTATCTCGGTGAGCGCGGCCTGCAGGTGCACCGGGACCTCGGCCGCCTTGCCGGAGGCGCCCTTGAGCAGCGTGTGGATGGGGGGCAGGGGCTTGAGGTCCTCGGCGAGCGCGACCACGTCCCCGGGCTTGTCGATGCGGTCCGAGGTGGTGGACAGCAGCGCGAACTGCACGGGGCGCCCGAGCGCGAGCGTGAAGGGCTGCTGGCCCAGCTCCACGCTCTGCCCCTCCTCGAAGCCGCGCGGGATGAGGCAGAGGGCCTGCGGCTGCGTGTCCCCGGAGCCGGGGGCCGCCTCCAGCCGCACGTAGTAGGCGCGCGCCGCGCCGCCGCCGATGCGCAGGCCCAGGCCGCGGCGCACCAGCCCGTAGTAGGCCGCGCCGCGCGCCACCGCGAGCTCGAGCGACTCGTGGCGCAGGAGCGGGATGCGCGGCGCGCCCGGCCACCACGCGCTCACCGCGTCCAGCAGCCGCTCGGTGATGGCCGGCGAGTTGAAGACGCCGCCGTTGAGCAGCACGGCATCCGGGCGGGGCAGGGCGCCCGGCGCGTGCGGCTCGCCCAGCGCTGCGTGGCCCGCCTCCGCGTGCTGCTGGAGGAAGGCGGCGAGGTGGCGGGTGATGGCCGCGTCCTGCGCGTAGGGGAGCCCCAGCTCCTGCAGCGCCATGCGCGCCGCGCGCCGCGGGCGCTCGTCCGGGGCGGAGCGCGGCAGGAAGCCGTCCAGCACCAGCTGCTCCACCTCCTCGCGGGTGAGCTCGGTGGAGAGGCTCCCACCCAGCAGCCGGCTTCCCCCGGCCACGAGCGACACGCCGTAGCGCTCGGGGGGCGCCTCGCCCAGCAGCGACTCCTTCGCCACGCGCGCGGCCTGCAGCGCCTGCGTCCACTGGGTCGCGCCGAGGCGGCGGCCTCCGGCCGAGAGCTTCTCCTCCACCCGGCGCGCGAGCGCGGCGTCCATGTTGTCGCCGCCCAGCATCAGGTGCTCGCCCACCGCGAGGCGGCGCAGGATGGGCCCCTCGGGGGACACGCCCGCGTGCACCAGGGTGAAGTCGGTGGTGCCGCCGCCCACGTCCACCACCAGCACCAGCCGCACGCCCGCGAGCGCCTGGGCCAGGTCCGCGCGGTGTCGCGCGGTGAAGTCGTAGAAGGCCGCCTGCGGCTCCTCGAGCAGGGTGAAGCGCTCGAGCCCTGCGCGCCGGGCCGCGCTCACCGTGAGCGCGCGCGCCGCCTCGTCGAAGGAGGCGGGCACGGTGATCACCACCTCCTGCTGCGCGAGCGGCGCGTCCGGGTGCGCCGCGTCCCACGCGCGCGCCATGTGGCGCAGGAGCAGCGCGCTCGCCTCCACCGGGGAGAGCTTCGCCACGTCCGCTCCCGCGCCCCACGGGAGGATGGGCGCGCTGCGGTCCACGCCGGGGTGGCACAGCCAGCTCTTCGCGCTCGCCACCAGGCGCCCCGGCACGCGCGCGCCCTGCCAGCGCGCGAACTCGCCGACCACGGGAACTTCCTCCCCCCAGGGAAGGCGCAGGCTCTCGGGCGCGAGCTCGCTGCCGGCCGGGACATAGAGCGTGGAGGGCAGCAGCTTGCGCGGCGCGACCTCACCCAGGCCCACCAGCTGCTGCACGGGGAAGTCCTGCACGGGGGCCGAAGCCCCGCCGCGAGAGGGGTCCACCGCCGCGACGGCGCAGTGGGTGGTGCCCAGGTCGATGCCGACGATGTGCATGGGCGGGGGTGTCTACTCCTTCATGCGCACGTTGAGCTCGAGCTTCCAGCGGCCCGGGCCTTCCTTCTCGAGGCAGCGCAGCTCGAGCGTGCCCACCTCGGTGACGGCGGCCTGCAGGTTCACCGGGGTGAGGTCTCCGAAGGGGGCGGGGGTGCCGGGCAGCAGCGTCTCGATGGGCGCGAGCTCCTCGAGCTCACCGGCCGCGGCGGCCGCCTCCACGTCCTCCACGAAGGCGCCCACGCGGTCGTCGCGGCGCGTGCTGGAGGCGAAGAAGCGGAAGCTCGTGGGCTCACCCGTGACGAGCCCGAACTCCTGCGGCGGCACGTCCGCCTGCGTGCCCTCCTCCATGCCGAAGGGCGCGACGCACAGCGCCTTCACCGGCGGCTCCATGCCGGGCACCGCGGGCATCGCCGTCTCCACGCCCACGTAGTAGGCGCGCGCGGTGCCGCCGCGGATGCGCAGCCCGTGGCCCTGGCGCACCCAGCCGTAGTAGGCCGCGCCGCGCGCCACCGCGAGGTCCAGGTCCGCACCCTCCAGCTCCTTCGCCTCGCTGCCACCGTCCGCCGCGAGCCAGCTGTTGAGCACCTCGAGCACGCGGGCCTTGAGCGGCCCCGCCTTGAACACGCCGCCGTTGAAGAGCACGGCCGTCGGGTGGATGAAGCCCTTGCCGCCCACGTCCACCGGCGAGTCCGGGCTCTGGGCGAGCGCCTGCGCCTGGCGGGTGAGGAAGGCCGCGAGGTGGCGGGTGACGCCCGCGTCCTGCGCGTACGGGAGCGCCATCTGCGCGAGGCCGGTGCGCCGCTGCGTGCGCGGCAGCTCGGTCACCGGGATGCGGGGGAAGAAGCCGTCGGTGAGCACGCGGTCCAGCTCCTCGCGCGCGAGCTCCGTCTTCAGCGTGCCGCCGATGAGGCTGCTGCCGCGCCCGGGGATGGTGATGGGCGCGCGCGCGAGGCCCGGGTCCGCGTACAGCTGCTCCTTCGCGTGGCGGCAGCCGTAGGTGAGCGCATTGAACTGCCACGCGTCCAGCTTCTTGCCCTCCCCCGTCAGGCGCTGGTTGAGCGTGTGGGCGAGCGCGAGGTCCATGTTGTCGCCGCCCAGCAGGATGTGGTCTCCCACGGCGACCCGCGTGAGCTCCACCTCGCCGTCGCGCTCGCGCACAGTGATGAGCGAGAAGTCGCTGGTGCCGCCGCCCACGTCCACCACGAGGATGACCTCGCCCACGCGCATGCGCTTGCGGAAGCCCTCGCCCATGCTCTCCAGCCACGCGTAGAGCGCGGCCTGCGGCTCCTCGAGCAGCGTGACGTGGCTCAGGCCCGCGGCCTTCGCGGCCTCCAGCGTGAGCTCGCGCGCCGCCGGGTCGAAGGAGGCGGGCACGGTGACGATGACGTCCTGCTCGGCGAGGGTGCTGCCTCCGTCCGTGCCGAACGCCTGGTCCCACGCCGCGTGCAGGTGGCGCAGGTAGCGCGTGCTCGCCTCCAGCGGGCTCACCCGCTGCACCTCCGCCGGCGCCTGCCAGGGCAGCAGCGCCGAGCGCCGGTCGACGCCCGCGTGGCTGAGCCAGCTCTTGGCCGAGGAGACGAGGCGCGTGGGCACCTTCGCGCCGTGCGAGCGCGCGAACTCGCCCACGATGGGCGCGGTGGCCCCGGGCTCCGGGTTCCACGGCAGCGCGAGGCTGCCCGGGGGGAACTCGGGCGCCGCCGGCAGGTAGAGGAAGGAGGGCAGCAGGGGCCGCGCCTCCACGGTGCCGGGCGCGATGAGCTGGGGGACGGGGAGCATCGCCTGGGCGCGGCCGCGCGCCTCGCCCGCCTCCAGGTTGAAGTAGGAGACGGCGGAGTGCGTGGTGCCGAGGTCGATGCCGACTGCGTAGCGGGGCATGGGAGGAGGAGGCTCCTGAAGGGCAGGGGAGGGCTAGGGCAGCTCCACTTCGGCGGGCGCGAGCACGCGCGCATCCAGCGCGCCGCTCAGCTCCGGGAAGCGCACCGCGGTGGTGACCCAGCCGTGGTGCTTGAGGCTGCCGGCGAACGGGGGCTGGCCGGCCACGTTGCCGGTGAGCCGGATGCGCTGCGCATCGAAGCCCACCGGCACGCTCACGCGCGCCCCCTCCGACTCCTGCAGCACCGGCTCGAGCGCGAGGTACTGCTGCACCACCTTGCGGCAGCCCTCGTGCACGATGCGCGCGGCGGCGCCCACGTCCGCGTCCGAGAAGGCGGCCACGTCCTCCTGGAGGAAGTCGATGAGGCGGCCCTCGCGCTGCAGCATGCCCAGCACCGCGAGCCCCGAGGCGTGCTCCTTCTCGGGCGGCGGGCGGACGGGGGCGGCGGGAGCCTTGGGCGCGGGCGCCTTGTCGGGCAGCGCGGCCTTGGGCTGGAGCGTGGAGCCTGAGGGCAGCTGCGCGAGCGTGCCCTCGTCATAGGCGCGGCTCGCCGGCAGCACGGCCTGGGCGAAGGGGCGGGAGACGAGGACGCGCCAGAAGCAGAGGAAGGCGAGCCAGAGACGCGCAAAGAAGGAAAGCGAAGCCTGCTCGGTCATTCGCCCCCGATAACAAAGGGGGCGACCATTGCAACGCACTTGTGCCCACAACGCTCGACGCTGAAAAGCCGAAGGGCCCCAGTGTTTTGCACTGGGGCCCTTCGATTTTCAGCGTGGTGGAGGTGGACGGGATCGAACCGACGACCTTCGCATTGCGAACGCGACGCTCTCCCAACTGAGCTACACCCCCACAACTGGCACTGCGTGCTGCTGTCCTGCGGCGGGTTGGGTCCGTCGAAGGGAACCGCGAGATACCCAACGGCATTTCACCTGTCAAGGCGAGATGTGCAGCACCCGCATGCGGAATTGACGCGGCAGGGCGCGGGTGACATAAAAAATCCTCTTTTCCCGCGACCTTCCGCGGGCCTGCTGCACGCTGCTCCCCGCGCTCCCGATCGCTGCGCCATCTGCGTCATCAATGTCCACCACGCCCGCCAAGACGCTGAGTCCGGCCGAGCTCGCGAAGCTCGAGCATGCCTTTGCCTCCGATCCCTCCTCCGAGGCGTACCGGCCGCTCGCCGAGGCGTACCTCGGCATGGGCCGCTTCATGGAGGCGATGGTCGTCTGCAAGAAGGGCGTGAAGGCGCATCCCTCGCTCGCGAGCCCGCGCCTGCTGCTCGCCCGCGTGTACGCCGAGCAGGGCAAGGACAAGAAGGCCCTGGAGGAGGCGCTCGGCGCGCTCCAGGTCCAGCCGGCGGACAAGCACGCGCTGCGCTTCGCAGGGGCCCTGCAGCTCAAGACGGGCGAGGCCGAGGCGGGCCGGGCGAACCTGCTGCGCGCCTACGAGGCGGACCCCGCCGACCCCGAGACCCGCGCGCTGCTGGAGCAGCACCAGGTGGAGCCGCCGCGCGCCGCGGCCGCTCCCGTCGCCGCGCCCGCCCCGGTCGCCGCGGCTCCCGCGCCCACCCCCGCAGCGCCCCGCGCACCCCTCACCGGGCCGGGCGCTCCTCCCGTCCTGCTGCCCTCGCCCGCCGCGGCGCAGCCCGCTGCGTCGGCCAGCGCCTCCTCCAGCGCCTCCTCCAGCGCCTCCTCCAGCACGGGCGCCGCGCCCCGCACGAGCAGCACGGGCGCCGCGCGCGCGGTGGCCCCGGCCGCCGCACAGCCGCAGCGCCCCGCGCCCCGCCCGGTCGCCCGGGTGCAGGCGGAGGCCTACGACGAGGTGGAGGAGGACGACGACGACGCGCCCGGCAGTCGGCGCCGCCCGGCCCGCTCGTCCACGAGCCGCACCATGGCGCTGGTGCTGATGGTGGCGCTGCCCGTCTCGGTGGGCGGCTACTGGGCCTACGGACGCTGGAGCGCGCAGCGCAACTACAAGTTCACCAAGTACCTGCGCGAGGCGAGCGAGGAGCTGAAGCACGACTCCTACGACAGCTACCGCAAGGCCTCCGAGGCGGCCGACCACGCGCTCGAGGTGAACCCGGACTCCACCGCCGCCCACGGCTACCTCGCCTACGCCTACGCCATCCGCTGGGGTGAGCACGGCGGCGGCGACTCCGCGCGCCAGCTCGCCGAGGAGCACCTCGCGGCGGGCAAGAAGTCCGGCGAGGTGAGCAGCTACCTCTACGCCGCGGACGCGCTGCTCAAGAGCTACGCCGGCAAGGGCTCGGAGGCGCTCGGCGAGCTGGAGGGCCGGGTGAAGGCCTTCGACGCCCAGGACAAGGCGAGCCCGCTGCTCTACCTCACCCTGGGGCTCATCCAGACCAACGCCGGCGACCTCGAGCGCGCGCGCGACAGCCTCGAGCGCGCGCAGCAGCTCTCGCCAGACGACGCGCGCATCTACGCGGCGCTCGGCGCGCTCTACCTGCGGCGCGGCCAGGACAGCCAGGCGTGGAAGAACTACGACCTCGCGCTGCGCTACGAGAAGAACCACCCGGCGTCGCTGCTCGGCCGCAGCCTGCTGATGCTCGAGCAGGAGCAGCCCAACTACGAGCTCGCGGCGAAGATGCTCAAGACGCTGATCGACTCGGACCCGCCCCCGAGCCCCCGCCAGCTGGCGACCGCGCACCTCGCGCGCTCGCTGCTCGTCTCGCGCCTCAGCCGCGACCTGCCGGACTACAAGCCCGAGTTCCAGCAGAAGCTCTCCGCGAGCACCGGCGTGCCCCTGGACAAGGAGCAGGCGCGCGCGGAGGTCCTCAAGAGCGAGGAGACGGGCTTCGCGCTGGACCGCAGCAACCCGGAGCTGCTCGTCATCAAGGGCCGCCGCCTCGCGAGCGAGGGCCAGTACGACGCGGCCGCGGCGGAGATCCGCCGCGCCATCCAGATGGACGGCAGCCGCGCCCAGTACCACGTGGAGCTGGCGCGCGCGCTGATGGGCAAGCCCGGCGGCGAGGCCGAGGCCGCGCAGGCGCTCACCACCGCGCTCAAGACCATGGGCAACAGCCCCAAGCTGGTGCTGATGCTGGGCAACGCGTACCGGCGCCAGGGCAAGACGGCCGAGGCGCTCGCCGCCTACGACCGCGCGCTGCTGGACCCCAAGGTGAAGAACCCCGAGGCGCGGCTCGCCATGGGCAGCGTGTACCGCGAGCGCGGCGAGCTGGCGAAGGCCCAGGAGGCGCTCGAGCTGGCCAGCCGGGAGTTCGTGGGCCAGGGCGACCGCGTGGCCGCCACGCTCACCGAGCTGGGCCGGGTGCTGCAGGCCAAGGGAGACGTGGCCAAGGCCGACGAGACCTTCCAGAAGGCGCTCACCGCGGACGAGTCCTACGCGCCCGCCTACTACTTCTACGCGAGCTTCCTCGCGAAGGAGGGGAAGCAGGCGGCCAAGGCCCGCACCACGGCGCAGGAGTACCTCAAGCGCGATCCGAAGGGCGAGTTCGCCGCGGACGCCCAGCGCCTGGCCGAGTAGGCGCCGGATGTCCCGGACAAGGCAGGCTGATGGCCTGGGGGGAGCGGGCAGGCGCTGCCCGCTTGAACTCGGGAGCAGACCCTGGCTATCCACGCGCCGCAGAGCTCTGGCAGTCCTGCCGCTGGCTGGAGCGCACTTCCTGGAGGCAGCGTGAGCACCCGAGCCTTGAGCCTCTCCACCACCACTGCGGACCTCGTGTCGCTGACCAAGCCGCGGCTCTCGAGCCTGGTGCTGGCCACCACGGCCGGCGGCATGTGGCTCGCGCCGGGTGGGATGTCGCTCGCGCGGATGCTGGTGGCCATGATCGCGACCGCGGGCACGGTGGGCGCGGCCAACGCGTTCAACTGCTTCATCGAGCGCGACAGCGACCGCTACATGAGGCGCACCGCGAGCCGGCCGCTGCCCTCGGGGCGCATGGAGCCGGCGGTGGCGCTCTGGTTCGGGCTCTCGCTCGCGGCCATCTCGCTGCCCTCGCTGTGGCTCGCGGCGAACCTGCTCACCGCGGCGCTGGGGCTGCTCGCGCTGCTCAGCTACGTGCTGCTCTACACGCCGCTCAAGGCGCGCACCTCCGCCGCGATGCTGGTGGGCGCGGTGCCCGGCGCGCTGCCGCCCCTCATGGGCTGGACGGCCGTCACGGGGCAGGTGGACGCGGGCGGCTACGCGCTCTTCGCCATCCTCTTCCTCTGGCAGATCCCGCACTTCATCGCGATCGCGCTGTTCCGCAAGGAGGAGTACGCGGCGGCCGGGCTCACCTCGCTGCCGCTGGAGCGCGGGGACGAGTCGAGCCGGCTGCAGCTCCTGCTCTACACGCTCGCGCTCGTGCCGACGACGCTGCTGCCCTACCAGCTGCACATCGCGGGCGTGTGGTACCTCGGCGCCGCGCTGGTGCTGGGCGCGGGCTTCCTCGGCATCGCCGCGTGGGGCTTCTTCCGCCGGCTGGACAAGCCGTGGGCGCGCCAGACCTTCTTCTTCTCCCTGCTCTACCTCACGGGGCTCTTCGCGGCCCTGATGCTGGACCGCACCACCGTCTAGTCCTGTGTCCTCCCTCTCCCTCGGGGAGAGGGTCGGGGTGAGGGAAGTGCGCAGCTGCCGTGCATCCGTGTCACGCGCAGGGAGGGGACCAGGATGAGGACTCCGCGCCGCTGGAGCACCGCAGTCACCGCTGCACTGCTGCTGGGAACCGGGAGCTGCGAGAAGCCCGCGCCTGCCGCCCCCGCACCGAAGCCCGCGAGCCCTCCCGCCACTGTCCCCACCACCTCTGCCCGCGGCAAGGTGACGGGCACGGTGCGCTATGAAGGCGCCACCCCGCGCATGACGCGCATCAACACCGCGAGCGACCCTGCGTGCGAGGGCGCCGCGAGCGCGGAGCCGGCGATCGCGGTGCACGACGGCCTGCTCGAGAACGTGCTGGTGCGCATCAAGGGCCCGGTCGCAGGCGAGCCGGCGCCGAAGCCCCAGGGGCCGGTCGTCCTCGACCAGAAGGCCTGTGCCTACGTGCCGCGGGTGCAGGGCGCGCTCGCGGGGCAGGCCATCGAGGTGCACAACAGCGACCCCACGCTGCACGGGGTGCGCGTGCTGCAGGGCCCGGACTCGGTGCTCCAGGAGGTGCAGCCGCCCCAGGGCCCGCCGGTGAAGGGCGAGGTGCCGCGAGCGGCGGAGGTGCTGCGCGTGAAGTGCGACGTGCACCCGTGGATGCTCGCGTGGATCGTCGTCAGCCCCAGCGCGCACTTCGCGGTGACGGACGCCGCAGGTCACTTCGCGCTCGAGGGGCTCCCGCCGGGCACGTACACCGTGGAGGCCTGGCACGAGTCGCTCGGCACGCGCAGCGCCGAGGTGAAGGTGGCGGCGGACGGCGCCACCGAGCTGAGCTTCACGTTCAGCGCGGGCTAGGCGAGCCGCCCCTCGCACCGCCCCTCATCGATCGTCGTGGCGTGCGACTCAGGCGCTGCGCTGGCCAGGATGGCGCGCCGCTGCCTCCGCGAGCGCGCGCCCCACGGTGAAGCCCACGCACGCGCCGCCCCCGGCGCGGTTCTCCGCGAATGCGTCGCCGCCGTGCGCCTGCGCGATGCGCCGCACCAGGGTGAGCCCCAGTCCCAGCGAGCCGGCCTCCCCGCCGTGCTCGCGCCGGTAGAAGGGCTCGAAGATGCGCGTCTCCTCGCCCGGAGCGAGGCCGGGCCCCGCGTCCTCCACGCAGAAGGCGAGCTGGCCCTCGCGCTCGAGCACGCGCAGGGTGCGCGCGCCGCCGCCGTGCCTGCGGGCGTTGTCCAGCAGGTTCGCGAGCGCGCGCCCGAGCAGGGTGGCATCGCCCACGAGGCTGCCGCTCGCCGTCTCCACGCTCAGCGCGCTCGCCGGCAGGCTCGCGCGCTCGAGCGCCCGGCCCGCGAGGTCGCAGGCCTCCAGCGGCCGCGCGTTGAGCTGCCCGAAGTCCATGCGGGAGCTGGCGAGCAGCTCGCCCACCAGCGCATCCAGCTCCACCACCTCGCGGTCCACCTGGTCCACGGTGCGCGGGTCACCGCCCCGGTCGCGCAGCAGCTCCGCGAGCACGCGCAGGCGGCCCAGGGGGGTGCGCAGCTCGTGAGACACGGTGGCGAGCAGCTCGCGCTGGTCGCCCACCTGGCGCTCGATGCGCGCCGCCATGTCGTTGAAGGCCGTGGCGAGCAGCTGCACCTCGCCCGTGGCATGGCGGCCGAGCTGCGCGCGCGCGGAGAGCCTTCCCGCGCCCAGCTCACCGGCGGCCCGCACCAGCTCGGAGATGGGGCGTGCGAGCCCCCACGCAATCTTCCCCGAGAGCAGCCACAGCATCACGCCCGCGACGAAGAGCGGCAGCGCGACGCGCCACGGCTGGTGCGGGCGGTTGCGCCCGAAGCACATGTTCAAGGAGCCCAGGCGCGCGCCCTCGCGCGGCACGTCCAGCCTCACGTCCGCGTCGGGGCAGGCGGGCCCCTCGCGCTCGAGCAGGTGGCCCTGAGCGTCCAGCACCTCCACGTCCACCGCGAGCTCCTGCGCGAGCGAGCGGGTGAGGCGCGTGCGGGCCGCCGGGTCCTTCCAGGCCTCCGCGTAGCGCGCGGCGAGGAAGGCCTGGGCGCGGTTCGCCTCGCTGTGCCACGGGGAGGGGCCGGCGAAGAGGCTCATCACCGCCACCACCACCATGCCGGTGACGAGGATGGAGAGCCCGAACCAGACGAAGAGGCGGCGGTGCAGGTGCGCCCGCACGAAGGGGCCGAGCGCCCCGGCGCGCCGCCGGTGCAGGCGCCTCACCCGGCACCGTCCCGCGCGAACACGTAGCCCACGCCGCGCACGGTCTTGATGAGGCGCGGTGGGTCGTCCCCCAGCTTCTGGCGCAGGTGGCTGATGTGCACGTCCACCGTGCGCTCGCTCACCACGGTGTCGTTGCGGCCCGCCTCGCCCAGCAGCGCCTCGCGGGGGATGACGCGGCCCGCGCGCCGCACCAGCGCCACCAGCAGGTCGAACTCGAGCCCGGTGAGGTCCACCGTGCGCCCCTCCACCCGCGCCTCGCGCGCCGAGACGTCGAGGCTCACCGGACCCTCCTCGAGCCGCTCCGCGCTGCTCCCGGGCTGCGAGCGGCGCAGCACGGCGCGCAGCCGCGCCAGCAGCTCGCGGGGGCTGAAGGGCTTGGGCAGGTAGTCGTCCGCGCCCAGCTCGAGCCCCACCACGCGGTCGGTCTCGTCGCCGCGCGCGGTGAGCATGAGCACCGGGATGTGGCTCTTGAGCCGGATGCGCTTGCACACCTCCAGCCCGTCCAGCCCCGGCATCATCACGTCCAGCAGCACCGCGTCGTAGGTGCCCGCCTCCAGCGCCGCGAGCCCTCGCCCGCCGTCCGGCGCGTGGGCCACGTTGATGCCGTGCTGGCCGAGGTACTCGGCGAGCAGCTCGAACATGCGGGCATCGTCATCGATGAGCAGGACGCGCGTGGACATGCGGAGACTCTAGCGCGCCAGGCGGGGGCGGCCGCAGCCGTGCGCGCTGCCGGCGAGGATCGCCGCGAGCTCCTGGCGCTGCGCGGGCCGCAGCGCCTCGTGCACCCGCGCGAGCGCCCCCAGCGCCGTGCGCTGCAGCTCCTCGAGCAGCGCCGCGTGGCGCGCGAAGCGCTCGCGCAATCCCTCCGCGTCGAAGTGCTCCGCGCGCACGCTGGCGGCGGCCGCCTCGCGCGTGAGGGGGAGCTCGGCGCGCAGCTGCGCGAGCACCGCCTGCACCTCGGAGCGCACCTGGGCGAACACGGCCTCCTGCTCGGACGTGGTGTCCAGGCGGGCGAGCAGCCCGTGCCTTCCGCCGCGCCAGCGCCTGCCCCCCGCCCGGGCGCCCCAGCGCCTGCGGCCCACGCCCCGCGCCACCACCAGCACCGCGAACCCCACTGCCACCCCAGCGATGAAACCCACCATCTGCCTGCCTCCGGAAAAGGGATGCGCGAAGGGTAGGGAGGGGGTGTGAAGCGCTCGCCTCAGGGGGGTGAAGAAGTGTGAAGCGCGAGGAATGCCGAGGGCCCCCGGCACCGTTCTGAATGACGCATCCCGCCCCAGCCCCACCGGGCCCCGGGGGATCTTCGGACGGTCCGGAGAAACCCTGGCTCGACGTGGGACGACGGGCGCGTTAAGAGGGATGTCGCCGAGGCGAATGTGCGCCAAGGCAAGCGGGGATCCTCCTTCACCGGAGGGATTTGCCCCATGAAAGAAGAAGAACAAGCAATGGCAACTGGTACCGTGAAGTGGTTCAACGACGCGAAGGGTTTCGGCTTCATCGCGCAGGAGGGTGGCGAGGACGTGTTCTGCCACCACACCGCCATCCAGACGAACGGGTTCCGTACTCTGGCTGAGGGTCAGCGCGTGGAGTTCGAAGTCGCCAAGGGCCCCAAGGGCCTGCAGGCGCAGAACGTGCGCCCGGTCTAACGCGCACGTCGCTTCCGTTGGAAGCCCGAGGCCCGGTCTCCACAGCGAGGCTGGGCCTTTTGTGTTTTGGTCACAGAGCAGAAGGAGGCCACCGTGCCCCAGCACCCTGGAATGTCGAAGCGTCAGAAGGAACTGGCCCGTCAGGAGAAGGTGAAGGAGAAGGACGCCAAGCGCGAGCAGCGCAAGCGCGAGAAGGCGGAGAAGGGGCCCGCCGAGGACGGCGTGGATCCCGACATCGCGGGGATCGTGCCCGGGCCGCAGCCGCTGCCTGACGGCTTCGAGTGACACCGCGCCATGAGGCCCGCGTGCGTCCGACGCCCGCTCAACCCCCCGGGGAGTGAGCGGGCGTCGTCTTTGCGGGCTGCCGTGCGCGGCGCCTTCCTTAACTTGAGCCCCACACCCTCACAGGAAGGAACCCCCGATGGCCGGCACGCCCAAGGACGCCCAGAAGGACACGAGTGTCACCAAGGTGAGCTCGCAGTTCTCCCCCCGCGGTGAGATGGGCCAGAAGTACCTGGCGAGCGGCATCAAGCTGGGGATGCGGCTGTGGGAGGACGAGCAGCCGGGCGAGGCGAAGCCCCTCTCCGTCCGCGACTACGAGACGGTGGGCTACTGCCTCAAGGGCCGCGCGGAGCTGCACGTGGAGGGGCAGGTGCTGCTGCTCGGCCCCGGCGACTCCTGGGTCGTGCTCAAGGGCCAGAGCCACACCTACAAGGTCCTGGAGACCTTCAGCGCGGTGGAGGTGACGAGCCCCCCGGCCATGGTCCACGGCCGCGACGAGGGCGAGCGCGGCCGCCACGCGAAGGCCTGAAGCGCGTCCCCGCGCGCTCAGCCCTCACCCTCCGCCGCGGCACCGCGCCGGACGTGCCCGACTCCGAGCGGCACGACCTGCAGGTGACCCGCGGCTTCGTGCAGACCCTCGTGCAGGCGCACACCCGCGAGGGCCGGGTGGTGGGCGCGCCCTGAGGTCGGCCGGCTCCCCGCAGTGACGGGGCCTCGGCTCCCATGGGACAGTGCGCGCGATGCGCATCCCCGTTCGCACCGCAGCCCACCCGGAGCTGGAGCGGCACTCGCCCGTCGTCCGCGCCGTGCTCGTCCTCCTGGGGCTCGTCATCGCCCTGTTCTTCGGCACGCTCACGTACGTGGTGGTGGTGTGGTCGCATCCGCCCACGGCACGACCCTGGACGGTCGTCGGTCTCGGCCTGTTCTCCAGCACCCTCGCTGTCTACGGGGCCGGCCTCTGCTGGCGGGGCGTGCGCGGGTACTCGGTGGAGCGGCTCTAGGGCGCCCAGCGCCTCTACGATCGCTACGCGCCCTACGCGCTCGCCGTCACGTGGCCTGCCGGGCTCATCCTCTTCGTCGCGTTCCGGCCTGCGAGCTTCAGCCCCGCCTGGTTCCTGCTCACGACGTGGCTGGTGGCGCCGTTGCACCTCCTCTGCCACGAGCTCTCGCACGTCCTCGCGGGGCACCTCGTCGGGTTTCGCTTCGAGCGGCTGGCCGTGGGGCCGCTGCTCCTGTGGCGCGAGCGCGGCGCTTGGCGACTGGAGTGGACCCGCCTCGCGCTGCACCCGGGCGTCGACGGGTGGGCACGGATGGAGGTGCGCCCCGTGCGTCATCCGAGGCGCGCCATGGCCCTCTTCGTCGCCGGAGGCCCACTGGGGAACTTCGCCGCGGCCGGTGTCGCGCTGGCACTGCAGGGGGCCCTGGGCCACCGCGTGGGGCAAGGGGGCTCGCCCGTCGCGAGCTTCCTCGATGCCGTGCTCTTCCTGGGGGTCACGATCGGGCTGACCAACGTGGTGCCCTTCCGGATCCCCGGCAGCACCTTCGCCACGGACGGCCTGGCGCTGCTCCGGCTCGCGAGGGGGGAGAGGTTGGGCCCTCCTGGATTCGAACCAGGGACCAATCGGTTATGAGCCGACAGCTCTAACCGCTGAGCTAAGGGCCCTCGAGCTTTCCGCGAGTGCGTGAGTAACCCCGGCGGGGCCGCTTGCACAAGGGCGCACGGTGAGGAGCCGCTTCCCTCACCTTGACCCAGAAGGAGAGGGGACACTCACGCGCCACACCAGCCCCTTGTGCGCCACCTTCACGCCTTCGGCGCGCAGGCGCTGGGCCTGCTCGTGCGCCACCGCGGGCGCGAGCGTGTGGTCCGCGCGGATCACGCGCCACCAAGGGACATTCTGCAGCGTCCTCAGCTCGCGGCCCACGCCGCGCGCTGCGCCCGGGCGGCCTGCGTACAGCGCCACCTGCGAGTAGGAGCGCGTCTGGCCGCGCGGAATCGCGCGCACGGCGCGCGCCACGGCCTCGGGGAAGGGCAGGGGAGTGGGCTTCTTCGTCGCCATACCGAACCGACTCTAGAGAACGACGAAGCCCCCGGTCCACGAGGGAGCGGGGGCTTCGGGTGCTACCGGCTGCTCTCTTGCGGCCTAGCTCTCGACGAACGAGCGCAGGCGCTTGGAGCGGCTGGGGTGGCGCAGCTTGCGCAGCGCCTTGGCCTCGATCTGGCGGATGCGCTCGCGCGTCACCTCGAAGTCCTGACCGACCTCTTCCAGCGTGTGGTCGCTCTTCTCGCCGATGCCGAAGCGCATGCGCAGCACCTTCTCCTCGCGCGGCGTGAGCGTGGCGAGCACCTTGCGGGTCTGCTCCGCGAGGTTCATGTTGATCACCGCGTCCGACGGAGAGACCAGGCTCTTGTCCTCGATGAAGTCGCCGAGGTGGCTGTCCTCCTCCTCGCCGATCGGGGTCTCGAGGCTGATGGGCTCCTTCGCGATCTTGAGGACCTTGCGGACCTTGTCGAGCGGCAGCTCCATCTTCTCCGCGATCTCCTCAGGGGTCGGCTCGCGGCCGATCTCCTGCACGAGGTAGCGGCTGGTGCGGATGAGCTTGTTGATCGTCTCGATCATGTGCACCGGGATGCGGATGGTGCGGGCCTGGTCCGCGATGGCGCGGGTGATGGCCTGACGGATCCACCAGGTGGCGTAGGTCGAGAACTTGTAGCCGCGCTTGTACTCGAACTTGTCCACGGCCTTCATCAGGCCGATGTTGCCCTCCTGGATGAGGTCCAGGAACTGCAGGCCGCGGTTCGTGTACTTCTTCGCGATGGAGACCACGAGGCGCAGGTTCGCCTCGACCAGCTCGGCCTTGGCGCGCTCCGCCTTGCGCTCGCCCACGCGGATGGCCTCGTAGTTGCGGCGCAGCGCGTCCACGGGGAGGTTGGCCTCCTCCTCCACCTTCTTGATCTTGCGCACGGCGGTGCGCACGTCGCGGTCGAGCGCCTCGAGCTGCTCGGCGGTGACGTTGAGGCGCTTCTGGAGCTTCTTCGCGTTGAGCGGGTTGTCGCGGCTCTCGCGCAGCGCCGGGCGCAGCTCGCTCATGGGCACGCCGTTGCGGCGCTCGAGGTCGCGCAGCTCGTCCTCGGCCTTGTCCACGCGCTCGATGAGGCCCTTGAGGTTGAGCACGATGCGGTCGATCTGCTTCTTGTTGAGCCGCATCTCCTCCAGGACTTCCATCATCTTGGTGCGCAGGTCGCGCACCTCCTGGCGGATCTCCTTCTTCTTCACCTCGGTGATCTTCTTCTTGGAGGAGAGCTCCTCCTCCAGCGCGTCGCAGTCCTTGGCGAACTTGCGGATGCGCTCGATCTGCTTGCAGATCTGCTCGATCTTGTTCAGCTCGCTCTGCGCGAGCTGCTGCACGCCCTCCTCGCCCTCGTCCGCCTCGACCTCGGCGTTCTCGCCCTGGGCCTCCTCGGGCGCGTCCTTGATGACCTCGCGCACGCGCAGCTTGCCGGCCTTGAGCCGGTTGCCGATGTCGAGGATGTCCGCGACCGCGAGGCGGCACGCGAGCAGCGCGCGCAGCACCTCCTTCTCGCCGTCCTCGATGCGCTTGGCGATCTCCACCTCGCCCTCGCGGGTGAGGAGGCTCACGCTGCCCATCTTGCGCAGGTAGAGGCGAACGGGGTCGTTGCTCTTGCCGCCCGGCTCCTCCTCCTCCTTCTCCTCCTCCTCCTCGGAGTCCTTGGACTCCTCCTCCACGGCGACGGTGGGCTTCACCTCGGCGCCCTGGGCGGCCTTCTGCGCGTCGACGATCTCGATCTCGTTGTCGCCGAACATGCTCATCACGTCGTCGATCTGATCCGACGACACGATGTCTGCAGGCAGGGCGTCATTGACCTCGTCGTAGGTGAGGAAGCCCTTCTCGCGGCCAGCGGCGAGCAGGTCCTTGACCTCCTTGCGCTCGGCGATGGCCTCCTCCTCGACCTCGTCCTCCACCGCGTCCGGATCGATCTCGACCGCGGCGGCAGCCTCGTCGGCGGCCTCCTCGGGATCCACGTCGTCGCTGGAGGCCTGGGTGACGCCGCGCACCTTCTTGCGCAGGGTCTCGGTGGCCTCGGCGGTCTGGGCCGCGTCCGCCGCCGCCTTCTTCCCGGCCGCACTCCCCGCCTTCGCCTTCACCGTGGGCGCGACGGCGACGGGAGCCTTCTTCTTGGGCTCCTCCTTCTTCTTCGCCTGGGGCTTCACGGCAACCTTCGGGGGCTTCTGGGTCGGCATTCGGAAACTTCTCCTAGAAAAACAGGGCCTTGGCCTGCAGCGAAGCCGGCCGATCTACCGCAAAGTCGGGGTTTCTTACAAACGCGAACTCAAACCGGTTGCATCGGGCTCTTTGTTCCCGTTCCCGAGGGGACCATCTCTTCCTGAACCCGCTTGCGCAGGGCCAGTAGTTCGACCCGCTCCGAGACGAGGGCCCGGGTCTCCTCCGTCAGCTCGCTTGCTCCTGCCAGGGTGGCCGCCGTCTTCCTCAGGTGGGTGAGCTGCTCGTCGATACGGCGCAACTTGAGGCGGCGGCACACGGTGAGGAAGGCCGCCTCCAGGGCTTCGCCCTCTGTCGGCAGCTGGCGGGCGGCTGCCTCGAGGGGGCGCTTGAGCACCTCGGGCGCCTCGAAGAGGGCGTCCTCGGCGCCACCCCCCGATGTAGCGAGCGCGAGCACGCGGCGCAGCCCTGGATGCGTGAGCTCGTCCACGAGCCGGAAGCGGTCGCGCGCGAGCAGGCGCGGCTCGCGCAGCACCATGGCCACGTACCAGGCCTCCAGCGCGTCCGGAGGGCGCACCGGGGCGGCGCGCGGGGCGGCGGCACCCGAGGCGTCGGTGGTCCCGGGGGCGCCCTCACCCGGCTTGGGCACGGGCTTCACCTGGGGCGCCTTGCCCTTGAGCTCGGCCTCCAGCTCCTGGGCGGGCAGCCCGAAGTGGGCCGCCATGGCCCCGAAGAAGGCGGAGCGCACCAGGCCCACCTGGAGCTGCGCCGCCACGCCCCGCAGCCGCGCGAGCGCCGCCAGCTTCTCCTCGAAGGTGGCCTCGCGCCCCGCGGGCAGGATGCTGGTGAAGAGGTAGGCGGTGAGCGGCTGCGCGGAGGCGAGCAGGCGCTCGACCCCCTGGACCCCCTCGCGCCGGGCGAAGGTGTCCGGGTCATCCCCGGTGGGCAGCAGGCCCACGCGCGTGGGGGTGCCCGCGGCGAGCAGGGGGCCGGCGAGCCGCTCCACGGCCTTGAGCCCCGCCTCGTCGCCGTCCAGCAGGAGCACGAGCTCCTTGGCCTCGGCGCGCGCGAGCGCCTGCAGGTGCCCCGCGGTGAGGGCGGTGGAGCAGAGGGCCACCGCGTGGCGCACCCCGGCCTGGTGCAGGCCGATGGCGTCGAAGTAGCCCTCCACGAGGACCGCGCTCTTGCGCCGGCGGATCTCCTCGCGCGCCTGGTCCAGGGCGTAGAGCGTCTCGCTCTTGTTGTAGAGCCGGCTCTCCTTCGAGTTGAGGTACTTGGGCCCCTCGCGGCCGCCATCCTCGGAGGGCGGGGCGTTGGGGTCTGCGAGCAGGCGCGCGCCGAAGGCGATGGGGCGGCCCTCCGGGGCGCGGATGGGGATGATGACCCGGCTGCGGAAGAAGTCGAAGTAGCCCTCGCCGCGGCTGCGGGGGCTGATGAGGCCGGCCTTGAGCCCCCAGTCCGTCATGCCCGCCTTCTGCAGCTTGTCCGCGAGCAGGCTCCAGCCGGCCGGCGCCCAGCCCAGCCCGAAGGCGCGCACCGTCTCCTCGGAGAGCCCGCGCTCCTCCACCAGGTAGCGGCGGGCGCGTGCGCCCTCGTCGCTCCAGAGCAGGGCCTTGAAGTGCTCGGCGGCCAGGTCCGTGGCCTCTTTCAGCTGCTGGCGCTCGCGGGCGCCCGGGTCCTCGGCGCCCTCCAGGTCCACCCCGGCCTCGCGCGCGAGGTCGCGCACGGCGTCCAGGAAGGTCTTGCCCAGGTAGCGCTGGACGAAGGAGATGGCGTCGCCGCCCGCCTGGCAGCCGAAGCACTTGAAGCGGCGCATCTCCGGGGTGACGTAGAAGGAGGCGCTCTTCTCCTGGTGGAAGGGGCAGCGGCCCTTGTAGGAGCGCCCCGACTTCTTCAGCTCCACGTGGCGGGAGACCAGCCCCAGCAGATCCACGCGGGCGAGCACCTCTTCGATCTTGTGCTCCGGGATGGACAGGCCCCACTCCTCGAGCCCAGGGCACCCCCCGCGCGCACGGCGGAGGGACAGGCTTCCTCCCTAGCCCTTAATGGGCCCGCGCCCCGCACACAAGTTTCCCGCCCGCACCCGCCGTCTTGCGGGTGACGCAGCAGGCCATTGAACAGGGGAGCTGCCTCCGGGGCCGGATTCTCGGCCCCGGGAGCGCTTCGGGGCGGACTAGCCCAGCTTCGCGAGCGCGGCCTTCACCGCGTCGCTCACGGCCTTGCCCTCGGCGCGGCCGGCCACCTTGGGCTGCACGGCCTTCATCACCATGCCCATGTCCTTGGCGCTCTGGGCGCCGGACTCGGCCACGGCGGCCTGCACCAGCTGGGCGAGCTCGTCCGCGCTCAGCTGCTGGGGCAGGTAGCTCTGGAGGACGCCAATCTCCTGCTCCTCCTTCTGCGCGAGCTCGGGGCGGCCCGCGTCCTGGTACTGCTGGATGGAGTCGCGGCGCTGCTTGATGAGGGTCGCGATGACCTTCTGCACGCCCGCGTCGTCCAGGGCCTGGGCGCCCGGCTCGACCTCCTTGTACTTCACCGCGCTCTTGAGCATGCGCAGCACGCTGAGGGTGAGCTCGTTCTTCGAGCGCATCGCGTCCTTCAGGTCCGCGTCGATCCGCTCCTTGAGGGTGGCCATGGAGGAAGCTCCTGGGGCTGCTGTGGGGGAGGGGACTGCAGCTGCTGCTTCGGGGCCAGGGGGCAGCGCACCGTGTGCGCCGCCGCCCCGTCCACGCTGTGAAAGCGCCGCGACTAGTACGTCTTGCGGGCCTTCTTCACCGCGCGCTTCTTCGCCGCGAGGGCCTTCTTCTTCTTCTTCACGGAAGGCTTCTCGTAGTGCTCGCGCTTGCGGATCTCGGAGAGGATTCCAGCCTTCTCGGTCGCCTTCTTGAAGCGCTTGAGGGCGCTCTCGATGGACTCGCCGTCCTTCACTCGAATACCGGGCATGCAGTCACCTCCTTCCGCTTTGCGTCAAAGGGTTGGGGAAAAGCGCGGCGGATATGACCCAGAGGGGCCCAAAAGGCAAGGGAAGGCGGGGAAAAAGGCCTCCCCCGCGACGGGAGGGGACCGCAGCCCGGAGTGCGCCGGAGCGCCCGGAGCAGGGGGGAGCGCGGGGCCTGGCCGCCCGTGCGCCAGGCAGGGGCAGCTAGGGGCCGCTCACGCTGCGCGCGTCCACGCGGTTACGGCCCGAGTGCTTCGCGCGGTACAGGTAGGTGTCCGCGGCGCCCACCAGCTCCTCGGGCTGGGTGTAGCGCGCGTCCACCAGGGTGCTCACGCCCAGGCTGATGGTGACGTGCAGCGCGGCGCCGCCGAAGGTGAAGTCGGTGCTGGCCACCGCCTGCCGGCAGCGCTCGGCGCAGGCGAGCGCGTGGCCCTCGGGCGAGTCGCGCAGCATCAGGGCGAACTCCTCGCCGCCGTAGCGCGCGAGCACGTCCTCGGTGCGCACCGTGTCCAGCACCCGCTGCGCGATGCGCTGCAGGACGAGGTCGCCTGCGGGGTGGCCGTAGGTGTCGTTGATGGCCTTGAAGCGGTCCACGTCGAACATCACCAGCGAGAGCGGCTGGCGGTGGCGCAGGCAGTAGGCGAACTCCTTGCGCAGCGTGTCCAGGAAGTACTTGCGGTTGTAGAGCCGGGTCAGCGCGTCGCGGGTGGCGTTGTCGTAGATGCTGCGCTGGTACTGCTCCTCCAGCTGATCCTGCAGGCTGAACTTGAGCACCGTGTTGGAGCCGATCTGGATGCGGTCTCCGTCACACAGCTGCGCCGTGCTCACCCGCAGGCCGTTGAGGTAGGTGCCGTTGGTGCTGCCCAGGTCCACGAGCTGGAAGCGCCCCTCGCCGCCGCCCACCACCTTGGCGTGCTTGCGGCTGATGCCGTCGTCCTCCACCTGGAAGCCGGCCTCGCTGCTGCGCCCGAGCAGGGTCTCGGGCCCCTCCAGCTTGTGCATGCGCCCGATGCCCGCGGCGCTCTTGGCACTCAGCACGATGAGGTAGGCGCTCTGGCGGGCGGGGGCGGCGGGCCCCAGCAGGTCGCTGAACGACTGAACGCTCGTCTTCTCCTCGAAGGACCCGCCGGGCATCGTGCCGGCCATTCTAGGGGGCGGCCGCACGCGCCGGCAAACCGGCGCGCGCGCGTTTCTCAGTGCCGGCGCGTGCCCTGGCGGTGGCGCGGACCGCGCGGGGTGGGCTCGGGCAGGTCCGGGGTGAGCTCGCCCGCGACCGGGGTGGTGATGAACTGGGCGAGGCGGGCGGGGTCCTTGTGGTAGGCGAGCCCGTTCATCAGCTTCACCAGGGCGGCAGAGGGGGTCAGGTCCGCCCCACCGATGGCGCCCTCGGCGAGCGCGGCCGCGCCGGACTCGTAGAGGCGCAGGTCCACCCCGTTGCGGTGCGCCTGGCTGATGACCACCACCGGCACGCCGCGCGCGCGCGCCTGCTGGAAGAGCGGCTGCAGGCTGCGGCCCAGCTCCGGGGCGATGGGGAAGTTGCCCGCGCCGTAGGCCTCGAGCACCAGGCCCGCCACGTGCGGCAGCAGCGCGAGCGGCAGGGCGGGGTCCAGGCCCGGGAACACCTTGAGGAGGAAGACGCGGGGCTCCAGCCGCTCGTGCAGCGTGAAGCGGGCGCTCGGCCGCAGGCCGCGCTCGAAGTGGGTGCCCACCCCCAGGGTGCCCAGCACGGGGAAGTTGGGGCTCTCGAAGGCGTCGTACTCGGCCACCTTCACCTTGCGGGTGCGGTTGCCGCGGTACAGGTGGCTGTCGAAGCAGATGCTCACCTCGCGCGGGCCGTTGAGCGCGCTGAGCACCGCGTCGATGAGGTTGAGCCGCGCGTCCGTGCGGATCTCCCCCAGCGGGCGCTGGCTGCCGGTGAGCACCACGGGGCAGGGCAGCCCGCGCAGCATGAAGGAGAGGGCGCTCGCCGTGTAGGCGAGGGTGTCCGTGCCGTGCGTCACCACGCAGCCGTCGAACTGGGGCAGCCGGTGGTGCAGGTGCTTCGCCATCCGGGTCCACAGCTCGGGCTGCATCTCCGAGCTGTCCAGGTTGCTGAACAGCTCGAGCTCGATGTCCGCGAGATCGAAGAGCTCGGGCACGCGCGCCTTCAGCGTCTTGAAGAAGGCGGCCGGGCGCAGCGCCGAGGGGCGCCCGCCAGCCATTCCGAGGGTTCCACCGGTGTGCAGCAGCAGGACTTTGGGCATGGGTGGCCCCCTGACTGACAAAGCCGGCGTGGCTTTACAAGCCCTGGCTGCATCGCTAAGACCCGCGGCGTGCCCACCTCCTCCCCGAAGGCCCGGCTGATGCTCCCCCAGACGCTCTTCCAGATGCCGCGCGCGCAGGTGTTCTCCCTCGCCCTCACCACCCTGCTCGCGGCCGCCGGCTGCAGCAAGGCGACCCCTCCCGCCGTGCGCGACACCCCTCCGGCTCCGGCGGCCGCCGCGGCGAGTGGCTCGGCGGCGCCCGCCCCGGCCAGCAGCAGCAGCGACGGCCAGGGCGACGGCACCGGGGGCGCGGGTCCGCTCGCGAGCTACCCGGGCATGGACTTCTCCTCGCTGCCCGCGGACGCGCAGCGCGAGCTGGCCACGGTGCTCAGCGACGAGTTCTGCTACTGCGGCTGCCCGCACAGCCTGGGCGCCTGCCTCAAGGAGCACGCCCCCTGCCGCCACGCCAAGCGCGAGGCGCGCCTCGCCGCGAGCCTGGTGAAGGAGGGCGTGCCGGGCACCGAGGCGATCGTGGCGCTCAGCCGCTACTACGCCTCCTTCCGCGCCCCGCGCGTGCCGCTGCAGGTGGACGAGCGCCTGTGCCAGGGCAGCAAGAGCGCGCCCGTGACGATGGTGGAGTTCGCGGACTTCGAGTGCCCGTCCTGCGGCGCCGCGCACCCGCGCCTGTCCGCCTTCATGAAGAAGAACGGGGACAAGGTGCGCTTCTGCTACGCGCCGTACCCGCTGCCCATGCACCCCAACGCGCTTCCGGCCGCGCAGGCGGCGCTCTGGGCGCGCGACCAGGGCAAGTTCTGGGAGCTGCACGACGTGCTCTTCGAGAACCAGACGGCGCTGGGCCCGGACAACCTGCCCAAGCTGGTGCAGAAGGTGGGGCTCAACCCGGCCGAGCTGCAGAAGGTGCTCAAGGCGGGCACCTACCTGAAGGAGCTCGAGGGCTTCAAGGCGCTGGGCGCCAGCGCGAACATCCGCGGCACCCCCTCGCTGTTCTTCAACGGCCGCCCCTACGAGCTGGGCTACGCCGAGGACCAGCTGCGCCAGAGCGCCGAGGACGAGGCCGAGTGGCGCGCGAACAACGGCGCCTGGGCCGCGGACTAGGGCCGCGATGACGTCGCGCTTTCGCATCGATGCCTCCGGCCAGCTGGTCCCGGCAGAGCGCCAGGCCAGCCCGGCGCTCGGAGGCCGGGGGGACACCTATGCCCTGATGACCGGGGGCAGCGGAGATCTCCTGGTCTTCGCGCGCTCGCCCGCGCAGGGCGGCAGCCCGCCCTCGCCTCCGCGCGTGGTGCTCTCGGGGGATGCCTCAGGCTTTCCCATCTCGGACCTCATCGCCTTCCTCAGCCAGATGCGCTGGAGCGGCGTCATCCGCGTGCACGCGCCCGGCGGCGAGCGCTCGGTGATGCTGCGCGAGGGCGAGGTGCGCGGCGCCACCAGTGACGATCCCGCCGAGCGGCTCGGCGAGCTGCTCATCCGCCTGGGCTACGTGGAGCGCGGCCAGCTGGAGGAGACCCTGCGCGAGCACCCCCCCAGCAAGGTGGGCCGCGCGCTGGTGGAGAAGGGGCTGCTGCAGGCGCACGACCTGTTCAAGTGCGTCACCCACCAGGTGAGCGAGATCTTCCACGCGATCGTGCTGTGCCGCGAGGGCGCGTTCTTCCTCGTGGACCAGCCGGTGGACGACAAGGCAGGCCACACCATCCAGCTCTCCACCCAGAGCCTGCTGATGGACAGCATCCGGAAGATCGACGAGATGGCGCACTTCCGGAAGCGCATCCCGCACGGGCGGCTCTACGTCGCGCGCAAGCGCGGGAGCGACGGCAAGCTCGAGGAGGACGAGGACCGCGTGCTCGCCCTGCTCGACGGGCAGCGCACCCTGCTGGAGCTGGGCCGGCTCGCGCAGCTGGGCGAGTTCGACGTGACCAAGGTGGTGTTCCGGCTCCTCGAGGGCGGCTTCGCCTCGCTCTCCGAGCGCCCCCTCGCCTCCGCCCCCGCACAGGGCGACGCCGCGCGCGCCGCCGCCGCCCCCGCGCGCGCCCAGCCGCCGCGCAGCTCGACGCCGGCCGCCGCGGCGCCCGCCCCGGGCGCCCAGGACGCGCTCGCGGTGGTGCGCATCTTCAACTTCATCTTCCGCGAGATCCGCGACGAGGTGGCCAAGCAGGCCATGGACCGCGAGTTCATCGCCGCGGCGAACGCGGCGCTCGCGAACCAGGCCCTCTCGGCTTCGCCGGTGCTCGAGGGCCTGGGCTTCGCCGCGGACGGGAGCCTCCCCGAGGGCCGGCTCGTGGAGGCCTTCGAGCGCCACCGCGCGAGCCTCGGCAGCGAGCCGGTGGCCTCCTTCAAGCAGGCCCTGAGCGACGTGATGTTCTTCCTCCTCTTCCAGGCCGGAGAGCTGCTCGAGAGCCGCGCGGACGAGGACCTCGCGCGCCGGGTGAAGGAGCTGCTCGCGACGTTGGATGCCCCATGAGGGATGCGCCATGAGTGAAGTGCTGCCGCGCCTCACCGCGGACGTGCCAGGCTGCGGCGGCACCTTCAAGGTCAGCCCCGACGATTTCGAAGTGGAAGAGCTGCCTGCGTACCTGCCCTCGGGCGAGGGCGAGCACCTCTTCCTCTGGGTGCAGAAGCGCGGGCGCGACACGCGCGAGGTGGTGCGCGCGCTCGCGCAGGCGGCGGGCGTGCCCGAGGGCGAGGTCGGCGCGGCGGGGATGAAGGACCGCCAGGCGGTGACGCGGCAGTGGCTCAGCGTGCCGGCGCGCTGCGAGCCGCGGCTCGAGGGCTTCGCGCTCGAGGGCGTGCAGGTGCTCGAGCAGCGGCGCCACGGCAACAAGCTGCGCACCGGGCACCTGCGCGGAAACCGCTTCCGGCTGCGGCTGCGCGGCGTGCAGGACGTGGAGGCCGCGCGCGAGACCTTCGCGCGGCTGCTCGCCGAGGGGCTGCCCAACTACTTCGGGCAGCAGCGCTTCGGGCGCGCCGGGGACAACGCCGAGCAGGGGCGGAAGCTGCTCCTGGGCGAGCGGCTCGCGCGACGCCCGGACCGCTTCCAGCGCAAGCTCTACCTCTCCGCCTTCCAGTCGCGCCTCTTCAACCGCGCGCTCGCCGAGCGCCTGCGCTCGGGCACGCTCGCCACCGCGCTGCTCGGCGACGTGCTGCGCAAGGAGGAGACGGGCGGCCTCTTCGTGTGCGAGGCGCCCGAGGTGGACGGCCCGCGCGTGGGCAGCTTCGAGGTGAGCCCCGCAGGGCCACTCTTCGGGCCCAAGATGCCGCGCGCTGCGCACGCGGTGGCCGAGGCGGAGGCCGCGCTGCTCGCGGCGGAGGGCGTGAGCCTCGACGATCTCAAGACGCGCGGGGGCGGCGAGACGGAGGGCGGCCGCCGGGCCTACCGCGTGCGCCTGGGCGCGGCCGAGCTCACGCCGGAGCGTACGGCCGAAGGCGAGGACCTCTGGCTCGCCTTCGAGCTGCCGCGCGGCAGCTACGCCACCGAGGTGCTGCAGGAGCTGCTCAAGGAAGGCGCGGGCACGCTCGGCGCGCTCGGCGAGTAGGGCGCACGCGGCGCCCTACCGCCCAACCCGCCGCTACTGCTCGACGATGTTGAACTCGGTGCGGCGGTTCTCCGCGCGGCCGCGCGCCGTGGCGTTGGAGGACAGCGGCTTCGTCTCGCCGAAGCCCACCGCCTCCATGCGGCCCGGGTCGATGCCCCGGCGCAGCAGCTCGGACATCACCGCGTCCGCGCGGTTCTGCGACAGGCGCAGGTTCGCCGCGTCCGAGCCGTTGGAGTCGGTGTGGCCCTCGATGCGCACCTTCTTGATGAAGGGCGCGTCCTTCAGCGCCTGCGCCACGTCGTCGAGGATGGCGAAGCTGGTCTTGCCGAGGATGCGCGCGGAGCCCGAGGCGAAGTTGATCTGCTTCTTGATCTCGATGCGGTCGCGCTTGATCTCGACCATCTTGTACTTGCGCGCGCACCCGTGCTCCTCGGCCACGCCCGGCAGCTCGGGGCAGGCGTCCACGCGGTCGGGGATGCCGTCGCCGTCCTTGTCCTGATCCGGGCAGCCGAAGTTCTCGAGCGGGCCGGCCTGCAGCGGGCACTTGTCCGCGGTGTCCGGGCTGCCGTCCCCGTCGTTGTCGAGGTCCGGGCAGCCGTCCTCGTCCTGGAAGCCGTCCTTGTCCTCGGGCTCGGAGGGGCACTTGTCCTGCGCGTCCAGCACGCCGTCGCCGTCCTTGTCGACGATGGGGCAGCCCAGGTTCTGCATGGGGCCGGAGACGTCCGGGCACTTGTCCGCGCTGTCGACGATGCCGTCCTGGTCGTTGTCCAGCTCGGGGCAGCCGTCCTCGTCCTGGAAGCCGTCCTTGTCCTCGGCCTGGTCGGGGCACTTGTCGGCGGGGTCGGGGACGCCGTCGCCGTCGCGGTCCTTGGGGGCCTCCTCGGGGCAGCCGCCGTTGGAGGCGGGGCCCGCGGTGAGCGGGCAGCGGTCGTTGCCGTCCAGCACGCCGTCCTTGTCGTTGTCCGGCTCGGGGCAGCCGTCCGCGTCCTCGAAGCCGTCGCGGTCCTCGGCCTGGCTGGGGCAGGGGTCGTCCTTGTCGGGCACGCCGTCGCCGTCCGAGTCCGTCTCCTGGATCTTCACCACCTGCTGCGGCTGGGAGGACTGCGCGTTGCCCGGCTGCACGGAGGCGGGCACGGGCGCGGGCGCACAGGTCTTGGCCGCCGCGAGCGCCTTCTTCACGGCCTGGTCCGCGGTGCGGATGTGCTGCGAGGCGCGGTGGCTCGAGCCCTGGCTCAGCTCGCCGCGGGCGAACTCGAGGTTGGCCTCGGCGGTGGCGAGCTCCACGGGGGCGCAGCGCAGGGCGCCCGCGCGCCGGGCGCGCTCGGTGTCCGCCTGGATGACCTCGGCGTCCGCGCGGATCTTGCTGCCGCTCACGCAGGCAGGTCCGGCGAGCAGCGGGAGGAGCAGCAGGAGGGCAGAGGGAAGGCGTCGCGTCATGAGAGGGGGGCCCGGAGGGGAGCGGAGGGCGCGGGGCAGGGGAGCGCGCGCCGGGTCACGGTGCGGGAGGGGTGGACGGGGTCTCCGCGCTGGCCGCCGCGAGCGACTTCTCGCGCGCCTCGTTCGCGAACTTGCTGGCCTTCTCCGCGAAGTCCACGCCGGCCTGGAAGTCCGAGTAGCCCACCTCCTCGCGCGCCTTGCGCAGGTAGAGGTTGGCCGCCGTCCACTCGTAGGGGGCGTAGCGCTCGGCGTTCGCGGTGCGCGCCGCCTGGATCTGCACGTCTGCGTCCAGCAGGTACGCGGTGGACTGCACGGGACCGCAGCCCGCGAGCAGCGCGGCGGCGGCGGAGAGTCCCACCCACACAGGCTTCATCGGCATCGCACACGTCCAAGGTGAAACGGGCAGCGGGAAACCGGTCGGTCGTAGCAAGTGCCCTCCGGGGGGTCAAGAATCGCACGGGAGGGAGCAGGCGCGCAGGCGTGCTTTGACAGCCCGCGGGGCCGCTTGGTCATATCCCCGCCCCCCGTGCGCGCTCCGCTCCGCCCCTCCACGCCTCCCACCTTGTCCGCACTCGTGCTCGCGCTGCTCTTCGCGGCGCAGCCGGCCCCCGCGGCCGCGCCGGCCACGCGCCAAGCGGAGGCCGACGCACAGGTGGACCGCGTGCTCGCCGGCGAGGGGGTGGGCGCGGCGGTGAGCCGGCTGCAGTTCCTGGGGATGCAGGGCTACGCCGCAGGCAGGCTCGCGGACGCGGCGAGCGCCCCGAGCGAGCGCACCCGGCGCGACGTGGCCTACGCGCTCTCGCTGCTCGCGGCGCCCGAGGGCGAGCGCGCGCTGGTGCGGCTCGCGCGCGACCCGGACGGCGCCGTGAGGATGAGCGCCGCGCAGGGTCTGGGCCGCCTGGGGCGCCCGCACCCCGAGGCGCTGCTGCCCCTGCTCGCGGACCCCACCAGCGGCGTGCGCCGCGAGGCCGCGCGCGCGCTGGGCGCCCTGAACGATCCGCGCGCCGGCGCCGCGCTCTCGGCCGCGGCGCGCGCCGAGCCGGACCTGGACGCCCGCGCCGCGATGCTCGTCGCCGTGGGCCAGGCCTCCGATGCGCGCCAGGCGTCCTCGCTGCGGCCCTTCCTGCTGAGCAGCTCCGAGAGCACGCGGCTCGCCGCGGCGCGCGGGCTGGTGCTGCTCGGGGACCGCGCGGGGCGGGACTACGCGAAGGCGCTGCTCGGCTCGCAGGACCGCTTCGTGCGCCGGCAGGGCGTCTCGCTCTTCGAGGGGGTGCCCGCGGCGCGCGCGCGCCCGCTGCTGCACCCGCTGCTCGAGGATGCGGACCGGGGGCTCGCGGCGGCGACGGCGCGCGTGCTCTACCAGGGCGGCGAGCGCGCGATGCTGGACTGGCTGGTGCTCGCCTCGTGGAACGAGAAGTCCTCCTCCGCGCGGCTCGCCATCGAGCGCGAGCTGGAGCCGCTGCACCTGAGCGACGAGGCGCGCCGCGCGGCGCTGCGCCGCGCCGGGGTGGCGCCGTGAGCCCGGCTGCAGCGCTGCTGCTCTCGATGCTCGCGACGGGCTCCATGCAGGCTGCGGCGAGCGCACCCCGCGCCGCACCCGCGTCGGCAGCGCGCGGGGCTGCGGCGGCTCGCGTTGCGCTCGCCGAACCGCGGGGCGCCGCGCTTCCCACCCAGGCCCCCGCGACGGGCGTGCTGCCGCTGCCCGCGCCCAGTACCGCGCAGCGCTGGGCCTCGCTCGCGCCTGAGGAGCGCGCGCAGCTGCCCGAGCGCGAGAGCGGCCTGCCCCTGCGCGAGCGCCTCCTGCGCAACAGCGAGCGCTTCCTGGACACGCCCTACCTGCTCTCGCCGCTCGGTGAGGGGGAGGGCGTGGACCCGGACCCCACCTTCCGCCTGGACGCGGTGGACTGCCTCACCTTCGTGGAGGAGACGATCGCGCTGAGCCTCGCGCGCTCGCAGGCGGAGGTCCCCGCGCTGCTCGAGCGGCTGCGCTACGCGAGCGAGCCGCGCTACGAGGATCGCAACCACCTGATGGAAGCGCAGTGGCTGCCGAACAACCTGCGCAAGGGCTTCCTCGAGAGCGCCACCCGGCGCTACGGCGGCGCGGACGTGGTGCGCGAGGTGAAGGTGCTCTCGGATCTGACCTGGAGCTCGCGCACCAGCGCCGCGCTGGGGCTGCCGCGCGCGCGCCAGCCGCGCGGCAGCTTCGCCCTGGACGTGATCCCGCTCGCGCAGGTGATGGCGCACGCGCGCGAGCTGCCCTCGGGCACGCTGCTCGTCGTGGTGCGCGAGGACAAGCCGCTGATGCCCACGCGCGTGACGCACCTGGGCTTCGTGGTGCAGAAGAAGCGGCGCACCTACCTGCGCCACGCCGCGCGCAACGGCTACGGCCACGTGGTGGACGAGGACCTGGCGACCTTCCTCACCCGCAACAGCAAGTACACGCGCTGGCGGGTGACGGGGGTGAGCCTCTACGAGGTGCGCGTCCCCTCGGACGCGGCCTCGCCCTCGCAGACGGCGGTGCGCGCCGCGCCCTGAGGCCTCGCGCTAGAGGGGCGCCGCGGCCTGCGCGTCCAGGCCGCGCTCACCCTCGCGCTCCTCCTCCTCGGCCGCGAGCGAGGCCTCGTCCGCGGTGGCCTCGAAGCGCGCGCGCTCCTCGCGCAGCAGCTCCACGGCGCGCGCCAGCTCCGCCTCGGGCACGAGCAGCTCCCACCACGGCATCACCACGCCGGTGGTGAGGCTGTCCACGCTGCCGGCGCGGCGCGCGCGGGCGAAGGGGCTGAGGCCTGCCGCCTCGAGCACCTCGACGTAGCGCTCCGCGGTGAGGGGGTCCTCGGCGGTGCCCGCGCGCACGAAGGTGCGCGTGTCGCGCTCGCCCGGGATGGCCCGGCCGGTGGCGCGCATGGTCTGCGCATCCACCAGCGGCCTTCCGCGGCAGTCCGCGCACTCCGTGGCTCCATCCTGGTACTCCGACCCGCACTGCACGCAGTACTTCATCGAACACCCTCCCGGTCCGCAGACTCAGGAAAGAAGCTAGTGATGGTGCGCCGTCCAGGCGTCCCCACCCACCGCGGCTGCCAGCTTGTCGATGTCCACTGGTTTGCGGAGCACCACGTCGCAGGCCTCGGTGTCGGGGAGGGTGGCGTGGCCGGAGACGAGCACCACGCGGGCATCCGGGTGCAGGTCCTTCACCCGGCGGGCGAGCGCGGTGCCGCTCAGCCCGGGGAGGGTCTCGTCGGTGATGAGCACGTCCGGGTGCTCGGCCTCGAAGGCCTCCAGCCCGGCCAGCCCGTCGGCCGCCGTGCGCACGTCGAAGTCCACGGCCAGGATCTCGGCCAGCACCTCGCGGCTGTCCCCGTCGTCCTCGACCACCAGCACCTTGAGACGGTCGTGAGTGCGATCTCCCATGCGCAGAGCACAACCCCCCTTCGGGTGCGAAACGTCCACACATGGGCGGCGGGGCGCCAGGAATTCGAGGGCCGGCTGCAGGGCGGGCAGGGGAGCGGGGAACAAGCGCTGCTTCCCGTGCGCCGGGGGCTGCCCATGTTGTGGGGCGGAGGTGATGCCATGAAGGTGTTGCTGAAGGGAGTACACCTGTCCCTGTCGGACGGCGTGAAGGCGTACGTTCAGAAGCACCTGGTGGAGCCAATGGAGCGCTTCTACCAGGACGAGGCCGCCGAGCTGGAGATCCACCTCGGGGACTCGAATGGCCCCAAGGGGGGCGTGGACAAGGACTGCCGGGTGACCATGCGTCTGCCCGGGCTGCCGTCCGTCCACGTCGACGAGTCGGCAGAGACCATCCATCAGGCGATCGACGCTGCTCGCGACCGCCTGGAGAAGATCGTGAAGCGTCAGATCGAGCGGCGCCGGGACGAGCACCCCCACGCCGGTCTACCGGACGGCGCTCCCGGCGTGTAGCAGGCTGTGGCGCGGGGCGGGCGTCCAGGCACTTCGCCTGGCGCCCTGCCTCCTGTCCCCTGCGCCGTTCCTTGCTGGCCCAGAGCGGTGGAAGCTATAAGCGGGCATTTCCTCCCTCTGCGCAAAAGGACGGCGATGGCCCGCCTCAAGTTCCTCCTCTTCGCCCTGCTGGTGCTCGTCCTGGGCCTGGCGCACCTCCCGCTGCTCTCCGGCTCGCTGGGCGCGGGAGCGATCCAGGAGGGCACGGCGCACGCCGCGGCCGCGGCCGCGCGCCTGTCGAGCCTCGCGGATGCCCAGCGGCTCACCGTGCAGCAGCTCGCGCTGAAGCTCTCGGCGAACCCGGACCTCAGCGCCCTGGTGCGCGGCGAGCGCGGCCCCGAGGCGATGACGGCGCTGCGCACGGACATGGCCACGGGGCTCTCCCCGGCGCTGCGTGAGACGGCCGTGCTCGCGCTGCGCGCCCAGGGGCAGCTCACCCTCCTGCGCGGCACCGCGCCCAAGCCCTCCACGGAGGCCGGCGCGCTCAACGGCGCGGCGCTCGCGGCGATCGCCGACGAGGGCGGCAGCCTCAACGCCTTCGGCGAGCTGCACTTCTTCGTGCCGGTGCCCTCGCCGGATGCGCGCGGCGCCGGCACGCTGTTCGTGGGCCTGCCGCTGCTGCCCGCCGCGGGGCTCGAGGCCGCGGCCCAGGGCACCGAGGCGGTGGCCTTCGTCGCGGGCGACAAGATGCTCGCGAGCGCCGGCAAGAAGACGCTCGCGCAGGCGGGGCTCGCGGCGCTCAAGCCCGGCCAGTCCGGCGTGGTCTCGCGCGGCGCCATGGACCACTTCGGTCCCGTGCACCTGCCCCTGGGCACCCGGGGCGATCTGCTGGGCGGCGCCGCGCCGCTCTCGGTGGGCAGCCGCCAGACGCTCTCCAACAGCGCGCTCGAGGCCGTGGCGGTGGTGAGCACCGCGCCGGTGATGGGCGCGCTCGCGGGCTACCAGTCCACCGCGCTCACCGCGCTGCTGGTGCTGCTCGTGCTCTCGGCCATCTGGGCCTTCCTGATGGGCGAGCGGGGCGCGCGCGAGGAGGGCGCGACGGAGCGCCGCTCCGGCGGCAGCGACACGCTCGGCCTCTCGATGATGCCCTCGGCGCCGCCCCCCGCACACGCAGGCTTCGGAGGGCCCACCCCGGGCGGCCCCCTGTCCACCCCCAGCGCGCTGCCCCCGCTGCCGGGCGAGCCCTCCGCGGCGCGCAGCGGCCCCTATCCCTTCCCGCGCGGCGGCGATCCGCTGCCGGGCTCGGGCCCCTATCCCTTCCCGCGCGGCGGCGATCCGCTGCCGGGCTCGGGCCCCTATCCCTTCTCCGCGGGCGGCGGCGAGAGCGCCGCGGCCAAGAGCGGGCCCTACCCGTTCCCCACCGCGAAGGCTCCCGAGCCGCTGCCCACCTACAACTCGGGCGCCATCCGCTTCGAGTCCCCGCCGCCCGTGCCCTCCGAGCACACGCCGGCCCCGTATCCCGCGGTGCCGCCGCCTCCGCCCGCGGGCTTCGCGCCTCCCATGGGCAGCGGCCACGACTACGAGGACCAGCCCACGGCGGTGTACTCGCTGCAGCAGGCGCAGGACCCCTTCGCCGCCGCGCAGCCTCCGCCGCCGCCCCCGCCGTTCCAGGGCTTCCAGGACAGCGGCGAGGACAACCCGGAGGCCACCCGCGTGGCCACCATCCCGCAGGAGCTGCTGCTCGCCGCCGCGCGCCAGGAGCTCGAGGCCCCGCGCGCGAGCCCGCTGCCGCCGCCCCCCGCGTTCGCGCAGCCTCCGCCCGCGCCCGCCCCGGCCTTCGGCGGGCCGCTCACCGACGAGCAGCACTTCGAGGAGGTGTTCCGCGAGTTCATCGCCACGCGCGAGCGCTGCGGCGAGCCGAGCGACCCGGGCCTCACCTTCGACAAGTTCGTCGCGAAGCTGCGCAAGAACCGCGAGCAGCTGGTGCAGAAGTACGCCTGCCGCACCGTGCGCTTCCAGGTCTACGTGAAGGAGGGCAAGGCGGCCCTCAAGGCCACCCCCGTCAAGGACTAGGCGGAGGGCCTCGCAGCAGCGGCGCTACGGCGCGCTGCTGCGCGGCAGCACCAGGGTGAAGCGGGCGCCGGCTCCGGGCTCGCCGCCCACCTCGAGCCGGCCGCCGTGCTCCTGCAGGATGCGCGCGGCGATGGCCAGCCCCAGGCCGCTGCCGCCGGCCTTGGTGGTGAAGTAGGGCTCGAAGATGTGCGCGCGATCCTCGGGCGCCACGCCGGGCCCGGTGTCCTCCACCTCGAGCAGCGCGTCGCGCTCGCCCCCGCGCACGCGCACGTGGATGTCCCCGCCCGAGGGCATCGCCTCCTCCGCGTTCTTCACCAGGTTCACCAGCACCTGCGTGAGCTGGTCGCGGTCCGCGCGCGTGTGCACCCCCGGAGCGAGCTCCGCGTGCAGGCGCACCCCGGCGCGCGGGGAGGCGTAGAGCGCGAGCACCGAGCGCGCGAGCTCCGCGAGCTCCACCGGCGCGAGCTGGGGCTTGGGCAGGCGCGCGAAGCGGCTGAACTCGTCCACGATGCGCCGCAGCCGGTCCACCTCCTCGAGCACCACGCCGGCGCTCTCGCGAAACAGCCCCGCGAAGCGCGGGTCTCCGGTGCCCTGCGCCGCGAGCAGCGTCTCGAGCGACATCTGGATGGGGGTGAGGGGGTTCTTGATCTCGTGCGCGAGCCGGCGGGCCACCTCCTGCCACGCCGCGATGCGCTCGCTCGCCACGAGCCGGTCGGTGGTGGCCTGCAGCTCGCGCGTCATCCCGTTGAAGGTGCGCACCAGCTCGCCCACCTCGCCGCCCGCCTGGGCGCGCACCTCCACGTCGCGCGCGCCCTCGGCCACCTGGCGCGCCCCGCGGGTGAGCGCCTCCACCGGCCGGGTGATGCGCCCGGCCACCAGCACGCCCAGCAGCACCGCGAGCGCGAGCCCCGTGGCCGCGAGCAGCACGAAGGCGCGCAGCACGTCCCGCTCGGCCGCGAGCGCCCCGGCGCGGCTGAAGCGCAGCTGCACCTGCGCCACGCGGCCCAGCGGCAGGGCGCGCTCGGCCACCGGCGGCAGCGCGCTGCCTGCGCGCGCCACCGCCTCGTCACCGAGGAGGAAGGCCACCTCCGCTCCGCTCAGGCGCGCCAGGTGCGCCGCGAGCCCGTCGTCCAACAGCACCCCGCCCACCACCCACAGTCGCCCGCCCGTGCCCGCCACGGCCCGCGCGCTCACCAGCGCCGGCACGGGCCGCAGCCCCGCGGCCGCGCGCACCTCCACCCGCACCGGCACCGGGCCTTCCGAGGCGTCGGGCGCGGCGCGCGTCACCGCGAACAGCGCCGGGTCCACATCCCCGCGGCGCGCCGGCAGGTGGCCCGAGGAGAGGGTGCGCCCCTCGCCGTCCAGCAGCGCGAGCACCCCGAGGCCGCGGCTGCGCATCAGCTGCTCGGCCGTGTCCGCGCGAAAGCCTGCGCCGGGCCGCACCGCCTCCTCGCGCGCGAGGTCCTCGAGCGCCTCGCTCGCAGCGAGCTCGTCCACGGCGCGCGCCGCGGCCTGCGCCGAGCGCCCGAGCGACTCCTGCACCGAGGCGGTCGCGCTCTGCATCCGCGCGGCGAGCTCGCGCGAGAGCGTGGTGCGCAGCCGCGCGAGCGAGAGCGGCACCACCAGCGAGAGCGGCACCAGCGCGAGCAGCGCGAAGGCGAGGGCGAGCCGGGTGCGCAGCCTCATGGCGCCCCCGCTGGCTGCAGCCACGCCCCGGCGAGCAGGGCGAGCCCCTGGGCGTCCCACGCGAGCCCCTGCAGCTCGGGGCGTGCGCGCAGGGCGAGCCCCTGCGCGTAGAGCGGCACCAGGGGCACGGAGGGGGCGAGCGCCAGCGCCCGCTCGCGCGCCCGCGCATCGCGCGCAGCCTGGTCCGCCACCGCGCCCAGCCGCGGCAGCTCCACGCCGAGCAGGTCGTGCCGGCCGCCCGTGTCCAGCGCCACCGCGAGCGCGAGCGAGGGCACCGGGGGCAGCAGCACCGCGTGCAGCATCAGCTCGTAGTCGCCCGCTGCCCAGCGCGCGCGCAGGGCCGCGCGCGGCAGCGCCTGCAGTGCGACGGCGTAGCCGCGCTCGTACAGCTTCACCTGCAGCCGCTCGGCCACCGCGCGCTGGTCCGCGAGCTGCGCGTCGTAGAGCAGCGTCACGCGCCGGCCTCCCGCGCTCGCGGGCGGTGCGGGGCGCGGTGCGGCAGGCGCTGCGCCGGGGAGCGCTGCGGCGAGCGCCGGAGGCAGGAGTCCCGCCATGGGCTCGGCGGGGCCGCGCACGTACAGGCGCGTGAGGTCCACCCGGTCCAGCACGCTCTCCACCGCCTGGCGGAAGTCCGCGGGCACCCGGCGCGGGGAGAAGGCGAGGTAGGTCGCGTACAGCGCGGCGCCGCCGCCAGGCGCTCCCTCAGGGCCCGGGCCCCCCAGCGCCACCTGCGCCTCGCCCGTCCCGAGCCGCCGCGCGAGCTCGCGCTCCTCGGCGCGCGTGGGCACGACGGCGTCCAGGAAGGGGCGCCCCTCGGGCTGGCGCGGCTGCGCGGTCCAGGCGCCCGCGGGGGCCTGCGTGAAGGGCCCCGGCGCCTCGGGCGCGCCCAGCGCCGGGTGGCAGAGGGCGCGCTCCAGGTCGGGCCACGGGTAGGCCAGTGCCAGCGGCAGCGTGGCGCCCGTGGCCGAGAGCTTGCGGCCCTCGCCCTGCAGCGGCTGCAGCAGCGCGCGGTAGGGCGAGGGGGCCTCGGACCCGCTGAGCCGCGAGAGGGCGCGCGCGAAGGCGCTGGCGAGCGCGGGCGAGGGCAGCGTCACCTCGAGCAGCTGGGGCCGCGTGCGCTCGAGCTTCAGCGCGAGCACGGGCTGCACGGCCCCCTGCGCCGTGGGCAGCCGGCACATCGCGGAGGCGCCCAGCGCGCGCAGGGTGGCCTGCTCGGGCGTGTCCGCGAGCGCGGGGTCCGCGGGCGGCAGCGCGCCCGCGTGCGCGAGCGCGAGGGTGCCGCCGTAGGGCGGGCGGCCCGCCGCGTGCGCGGGGAGGGCCAGGCCCAGGGTGAGGGAGAGGAGGAAGGGGCGCAGGGTCACGGGGCCACCGGTCGCAGGAGGGTGAGCTCGGTGGTGCCATCCTCGAGCCAGAGGGCCACCAGCACCCCGCGCGGCCCCGTCCCCGGCTCGAGCCGCGCCGCCACCACCTGCAGCGCCCGCCCGCGCGCGAGCACCGCCTCGCCGCGCGGCGCGCCCAGGGCTCCGGAGCCGGGAAGGTCGAAGACGCGCAGGCGCTCCGGGGAGGGCAGGGGCGCGGGCTCGGTGGTGAGCAGCTCTGGTGCGCCGTCGCCGTCCACGTCCACGAGCGCGCTGCCCGCGCCCAGCCCCGCGAGCGCGCGCGGCGCGGCCCCGGGCGCGGCGTACAGGCTCGCCGCGCCATCCGGGTGCACGAGCACCAGCGGCGCGCCCCCGCCCGGCGCGAGCGCGGCCGTGACGAAGGGCGCGGCTGCCCGCAGCGGCGCCGGGCCCCACGCGAGCTCGGGTCCCACGAGCGCGCGGCCGCCCTCCTGCAGCGGCGCGCGCAGCGCCGCGTCCAGGGGCAGGGGACCTTCCAGCCGCGCCTGGGGGAGCAGCTGCGCCTCCTCCCCGGAAGCGGTCGGGGGCCCGAGCACCAGCGCCTCGCCGGCCTCGCGCGCGGCAGAGCGCGCGAGCAGCCGGCGCGGAGAGGCCTGGAAGGCGAGCGCGCCGAAGGGCTCGCGCGGGGGCGTGGCGGAGGGCGCGAGCGCGGAGAGCGCGTGGCGCGCGCGCACCTGGCCGCCTGCGTCCAGCACCACCACCTCCTCGGCCCCCGAGGGCAGCCGCACGAGCGCCGCCACCTCGTCGCGCCCGTCGCCATCCAGGTCCCCCGCGGCGAGCGCCCCGGTGCGGCCGGGGAGCTGCGCGAAGGGCGCGGCGAGCAGGCGCACGGGGCCGCGGTGTGGCGCAGGGGGGCCTTCGGCCGGGGCTGCGGCGAGCGCGAGCGCGGGGGCATCCGCGGGCACCGCGCGCGCGAGCGCTGCGGCGGGGGCGGGGGGCCGCGTGGGTGTGCGGCCCGACCAGAAGTTCACCCAGGTGCCCAGCAGGTCTCCGCGCGCGCGCACCTCGCCGGCCTCGAGCGAGAGCGCGAGCCGCGCGAGCGAGCGCAGGCCCTGCTCACGCGCGAGCGCCTCGGCGTCCTTCGGCGAGGGGGCCTCGAGCACCACGGGCGCGAGCCCCTCCAGGCGCGCGGCGAGCAGCGTGCCCAGGGCGCGCGCGAGCGCGGGCGAGGCGGCGGAGACGTGCAGCGCGAGCGGAGGCTCGGGGTGACGCGCGCGCAGCTCCTGGGCGAGCGCGTCCGCGAGCCGCTCCAGCGCGGGCGAGGGCGCAGGCTCGGCGCGCGGGGCCGCGGCGGCCCCGAGCGCGCACAGCAGGCTGAGGAGGGTGGCGGTCCGAAGCGCCCGGCTCACAGACCGCCCTTCTTGCCTTCCTCCAGGAAGAAGCGGTTCGGGTCCACCTGGCCGGGCGGGGGCGCCTCGGCGGTGGGCTGGGTGCCCTCGAGGAAGGGCTCCATGCGCCCCGGGATGCTGCTGCCGGCGAGCAGCCCCGTGGCGGGGTCCACGCGCACCAGCACCACGCCCTGCGGCGGGTCGAAGTCGCGCACGGGCAGGCCCTGGTGCGCGCCGCGCATGAAGTCCAGCCACACGGGGAGTGCCGCGCGCCCGCCCGTCTCGGTGGAGCCCAGGGGCGTGCCGTCGTCGAAGCCCACCCACGCGCTCGCGACGAAGTCGCGCGTGTAGCCGCTGAACCACGCGTCCTTGCTCTCGCTGCTGGTGCCCGTCTTGCCGGCGGCGGGGCGGTTGAGCTCGCGCACCGCCATGGCCGAGCCCTCCTCCACCACGCTGCGCATGAGCGAGGTGGCGAGGAACGCGACGGCCGGGGGCAGCGTCTCCTCGAAGGCGGGCTGGTGCTCCTCGAGCACCGTGCCCGCGGCGTCCTGCACCTTGAGCACCAGCAGCGGCTCGGCGTAGCGGCCGCCGGACTGCAGCGTCGCGTAGGCGTTGGCCTCCTCGAGCACGCTCACCTCGCCGGTGCCCAGCGCGAGCGTGAGGTTCTCGGGCATCGGCGAGCGGATGCCGGCGCGGCGCGCGAAGTCGATGACGGTGGCGGGGGTGATCGCCTCGATGAGGCGCACCGACACTGTGTTCTTCGACTTGCTCAGCGCGGTGCGCAGCGTCATCGGCCCCTCGAACTGGCGGTCGAAGTTCTGCGGCCTCCACAGCTTGCCGGTGTACGGGTCGCGGATGGCCTCGGGTGCGTCGTTCACCTGGGTGAGCGCCGTGTAGCGCCCGCTGCCCAGCGCGGCGGCGTAGAGGAAGGGCTTGAAGGAGGAGCCCGGCTGGCGCTTCGCCTGGGTGGCGCGGTTGAAGGGCGAGCGCGCGAAGTCGTAGCCGCCCACCAGCGCCACCACGTGCCGCGTCTCCGGGTCGATGGCCACGAAGCCGCCCTGCGCGCGCGGCACCTGGTCCAGCGTGGCCTCGAGCATCGCGGGGGAGGGCGTGACGCGCAGGATGCGCACGCGCACCAGCTCCCCGGGCTTCATCACGTCCGACATCTTCGAGGGCGCGGGCTTGCCCTTCTGCTTCGCCCACGCGACGGAGGAGAAGGCCACCTCCGCCGTCCGCCCCACCAGGTCCACGCGCGCGCGCTTGAGCGCATCGTCCACCTGCGTGACGTAGCCCACCACCTGCAGGCCTTCCGCCAGCGGCTTGAGGCTCACCGAGAGCGCGAGCCGCTCGTCCCCGGAGGGCAGTGCCGCGGCCTCCTCTTCGGTGAGCTCGGGCTTCTCCTCGTCGGGCTGCGCCGCCTCGGGCGGGGCGGCCTCGGCGAGCGCGGTGAGGTCCGCCACCGACTGCGCCTCTTGCTGGCGCTTGCCGCTCTCCTCGAGGCGCTGCGCGAGCAGCGGGCGCAGCGCGGCGTAGCGCTCGGGAGCCAGCGTGCCCAGCGCGCCGCGGTAGCCCTGGCGCCGGTCCAGCGCCTCCAGCCCGTTGCGCATCGCCTGGTCCGCGAGCGCTTGCAGGCGCGGCACCATGGCGATCTGCACGCGCAGGCCGCCGCGCAGCACCGCCTCCTCGCCGTAGCGCGCGAGCAGCGTGCGGCGGATCTCCTCCGCGTAGTAGGGGCCGGGCTGCGGGGGCGGGCGCGGCGCGAGCACGATGGGCTTGTCCAGCTCCCGGGCCACCACCTCCTGGGGCAGGAAGCCGTGGCGCACCATCTGGCCCAGCACGTAGCGCTGGCGCGCCTTGGCGCGCACGATGTTCGTCTCCGGGTTGATGCGGTTGGGGGACTGGGGCGTGCCCGCGAGCACCGCCGCCTCACCCACGCTCAGGTCCTTCGCGTGCTTGCCGAAGTAGTAGAGCGCCGCCTCCTCCACGCCGTAGCGGCGCTGGCCGAAGTTGATCTGGTTCACGTACAGGTTGAGGATCTGATCCTTCGTCAGCGCCGCCTCCACGCGCGGCGTGAGGATCCACTCGCGCACCTTGCGCGTGAGGCTGCGCTCCTGCGTGAGCAGCAGGTTCTTCACCACCTGCTGGGTGATGGTGCTCGCGCCGGACTTCTGGCTGCCGGGGATGAGGTTCTTCACGCCCGCGCGCACGATGCCCACGAAGTCCAGGCCCTCGTGCTGGTAGAAGTCCGCATCCTCCGCGGCGAGGAAGGCATTGCGCACGTGCGCGGGCAGCTGCGCGATGTCCACCAGCGTGCGCCGCTCCTCGAAGAACTCCGCGCACACGCTGCCGTCCGCGCACGTGACCTTCGTCACCTGCGGCGGGCGGTAGGTCTTCAGCGCCTGCAGCGAGGGCAGGTCGCGGCTGAAGTACGCGTACGCCGCCACCGCCGCACCCACCACCAGGAGCAGCGCCAGCGCGCCGGCGAGCAGCAGGCGCTTCATCCAGCGCAGGAGCGCGCCCTGCGACCGGGCGCGCGGCGGGCGCCGGCCGGGGGGGACATCGGACGGGGGAGGCGGGGACGGCGGCATCGCGCGGGCAGGACTTGCAGGGCTCATGGGCGGGGGGACAGGAGGTGGAGGTTAGACCGCCCGGAGGGGCAGGGGAACCGCTGCCCGGGCCTGCAGGCCCGGCGTTCGTCCAGCCACACGGCAGGATTCAGCCGAGGATCCCAGCGGGCGCGTCACTGGGCAGCATCGAAGGCGCCGTCCACCTGGGGCTCGCGGGGCACGCCGCGCAGGCCCGCCCCCTCGGCGGGCAGGCGTCCCGAGACGCTCGCCAGCTGGCCGAGGCGGGCGACGTTGAGCTGCGCCTTCACGTACGCGGGCGCGAGGTCCATGGCGGCGAGGTAGGCCGCGCGCGCCTCGTCGGTGCGGCCCGCGCGCTCCAGCGCCACGCCCAGGTTGTTCTGCACGTAGGCAACCTCGGGCAGCAGCTCGGCGGCGCGCGTGAGCACCTCGAGCGCGCGCGCATCGTCGTTCACCTGCAGGTAGGCGTAGCCCAGGTTGTTGAGCGCGTAGCCGTGCTCGGGGGCGAGCTCCACCGCCTGCTGCAGCCGCGTGATGGCGCGCAGCGGCTCGCCCGCGGCGAGGTGCGCGCGGCCCAGGGCCTGGTAGGTCTCGGCGTTCTCCGGGTCGCGCAGCAGGGCCTCCTCGCCGGCCTCCACCGCGCCCTTCGCGTCGCCCAGCGCGAGCAGCAGGCGCGAGCGCTGCATCAGGGGGAAGGGGTCCTCGGGGCGCAAGGCAGCGAGGCGCTCGTAGGCGAGGGCCGCGAGGGCGCGCTCGCCCACGCGCGGTGCGAGGCGGGTGAGCGCGAGCAGGGCCTCCTCGTCCGCGGGCGCATCCGCCAGCTCCCGGCGCACCTCGAGCAGCGCCGCCGCCACGTCGCCCTCTTCGCGCAGGTGGCGCGCTTTCTCCAGGTGGTCTCCGGCCTCGGGCGTCCACGACTCGGGGTCCTCGTGCGCGAGCGCGAGCGGGTCGGGCGGGGGCGCGGGGGGCGGGGCCGCGGCGGCGAGCTCCGTGCGAGGCCCGGCGTCCGGCGGGGCAGGGGGGCGCATCGCCTGGGGGGCGGGCGCACCGGCGCGCGGGGGCGTGCGGGCGCCGTCGCAGGCGGCGAGCGCGAGGGCGAGGCAGGCGGTGAAGAGGGGCTTGTTCATGGCGGCGCTCCTTCCGGGCGGAAGCGGGAGAGGGCTTCCGCAGGGAGGGATTGCGACGCGCGTGCCAGGGCCTCTTCAGAGGGGAAGCGCGCCGGTGTGGCCCGTGAGCCACACCCTGCGGCCACACCCGAGGGGCCGCGGGGTCAAAAAGCGTGGCAGGGGGCGCGGCCGCCGTGCGAGCGTCCCCTCCCCATGAAGATCGCGACCTGGAACGTGAACTCCGTGCGCGCCCGCCAGGGCCGGCTCGTCGACTGGCTCAAGAGCGCCCAGCCAGATGTGGTCTGCCTGCAGGAGCTCAAGTGCACCGAGGCGGACTTCCCCTTCGAGGCGGTGCGCGAGGCGGGCTACCACGCGGCCGTGCACGGGCAGAAGACCTACAACGGCGTGGCCATCCTCGCGCGCAGCGCGCCGCAGGACGTGGTGCACGGGCTCTCGGACGGCGTGGACGACACCCACGCGCGCGTCATCGCCGCCACGGTGGACGGCGTGCGCGTGCTCAGCGTGTACGCGCCCAACGGGCAGAGCCCGGACTCGCCCGCGTTCCAGTACAAGCTGCAGTTCTACGAGCGGCTGCGGCGCTACCTCGACACGCGCCACCGCCCGGACGAGCCGCTGCTGCTGCTCGGGGACTGGAACGTGGCGCCGGACCCCATCGACGTGTACGACCCCGCGGCCTGGGAGGGGCAGACGCTGTTCACGCTGGAGGAGCGCGCGGCCTTCCGCAAGCTGTGCGCCTTCGGGCTCGAGGACACCTTCCGCCGCCTCTATCCCGAGGTGCAGAAGTTCAGCTGGTGGGACTACCGCATGCTCGCCTTCCCCAAGAACAAGGGCGTGCGCATCGACCACATCCTCGCCACCGCTCCCCTGATGGCGCGCTGCCGCGAGGTGGACGTGGACCGCGAGACCCGGAAGGGTGCCCAGCCGAGCGACCACGCCGCCGTCTGGGCGCGCTTCGACTAGGGGCTCTGCTGCCCGGCTACCCTCCAGGTTCGAAATGAGGCCGGCGGGACGAGTTCCCGCCGGACCCGTGTTGTCCGCCGTTCTCGGATGCCGCCGTCCGCCGCGCATGGTGCGTGGCCGCGTGCCCGGCCCGACACGGGATCTGGATGACTGCAACGCCTCGCCCCACGCGCGCCCGGCTCGCGCGCTCGCTCCTCGGCTCGCTCACGACCCTCACCCTGCTCGGCCTGGGCGGCGGCCTCGCCGCCTGCTCGCAGAACGGCGGCGAGGTGGATGCTCCCTCCAACGCTCCGGGCACCGGCACGGGCCAGTCCCCGGCGAGCCCGGGTACCGGCACCGGCACCGGCACGGGGCAGAGCCCGGCGCCCGCGGTGAAGTACACGCGCGAGTGGGTGGTGTCGCCCGCGGGCAACGACAGCGGCGCGGGCAGCGAGGCGGCGCCCTTTCGCACCATCGGCAAGGCGGTGAGCGTGGCGGGCCCCGGCGAGCGCATCACGGTGAAGGCGGGCACCTATGCAGAGGCGGTCGCGCTCGAGGGCAACGTGCGCGCGGGCACCGCGGCTGCCCCCATCCGCCTGCAGGGCGAGGGGATGCCGAAGATCATCCCTGCCTCCGGCGGCTCGGCGCTCGTCACCATCGCCAAGCCCTACTGGCAGCTGGACGGCTTCGACGTGGACGTGAAGAGCCAGGCGCGCTTCGCGGTGGCCTTCACCGGCGCGACCACGGGCTCCTCCATCTCCGGCTCCGAGGTGCACCACGGCGCGCTGGGCGGCGGCATCACCACCTACGCGAACGCCACCGGCGCCACCATCGAGAACAACCACATCCACCACTTCGTGCGCTCGGGGCAGGACAGCCACGGCGTGGTCATCCAGCCCTCGAGCAAGAACATCACGGTGCGCAACAACCGCATCCACGACAACTCGGGGGACGCGGTCCAGTGCATCGGGCCCGAGGGCTTCAGCAGCCTGCCGCCCGCGGACGGCGTCGTCATCCAGGGCAACGAGATGTACGCGAACTTCGAGAACGCGGTGGACATCAAGACCTGCAAGAACGTGAAGGTGGTGAGCAACGAGATGCACGACTTCACCACCTACGGCGGCTGCGCGGTGGTGGTGCACATGTCCGCCTCCGACGTGCTGCTCGAGGACAACGACATCAGCAACGTGGGCAAGGCGATCGCGATCGGCGGCAACCACGAGGGCCCCGTCCCCACGCGCGTGCTCGTGCGCCGCAACCGCATCCGCAACGTGGTGAAGGACAGCACCCGCGACGGCGACGCCATCCGCCTGGAGAACTCCGAGGCGGCCCAGGTGGTGAACAACACGATGGTGGGCGTGGGCAACGCCGGCATCATGGTGGGCGGCGGCACCGGCGGCGCCACGAGCAACACCCAGGTGTTCAACAACATCGTGCAGGCGGCGATCGACCTGCAGGTGGGCTCGATGGCGCCCGGCCTGCAGGTGGGCGCGAACCTCTACGCGCCGCCGGCCGTGGTGCACAGCAGCGGCAGCCAGCTCTCGCTCGGCAGCTGGCAGTCGCAGGGCAAGGACTCGGGCTCCGTGGAGGCCGCGCCCGGCATCCCGGCGGAAGGCTTCACCCCGGGCAGCGCTGCGGTGGACCACGGCCGCAACGTGGGGCTCAGCTTCTGCGGCGCCGCGCCCGACATCGGCGCGGTCGAGACCGGCTGCTGAGGCGGGCGGGCGGAGGCGAAGGGCGGCTCAGGACTCGGCCGCTCCGCGCCGCAGGCCCAGCGCCTTCATCTTCTTGTAGAAGTGGCCGCGCTCCAGGTCGAGCAGGCGCGCCGCCTCGGTCACGTTGTCCTGGGTGTGGGCGAGCACGAACTGGATGATCTCCCGCTCGGCGTCCTCCACCTGGTCGCGGAAGGGCTTGTCCGCGCGCGGGCGGAAGCCGCTGCTCACCGGCTCTGCGGAGGCCTGCGGCGGGGCGGGGGAGGGCGGCGGCGCGGCGGAGAGTCCCTCGAGCGCGCGCAGCAGCGGGGCGGGGGGCGGGGGCTGGCCTGCGCGCGCGGGCGGCAGCAGCTCGCGCGCCTCGGCGCCGCTCACGCTGGGGCCCTCGCAGAGGATGGCGAGCCGCTCCACCAGGTTGCGCAGCTCGCGCACGTTGCCCGGGTAGTCGTAGGCGGCCATCACGGAGAGCGCCTCGGAGGAGAGCTGCAGCGGGCGCCGCCCGTTCTTCGCGCAGGCCTCCTGCAGGAAGCTGCGGATGAGGTCCGGCAGGTCCTCGCGCCGCTCGCGCAGGGGCGGCGAGTGGATCTGCACCACGTTGAGCCGGTAGTAGAGGTCCTCGCGGAAGCGCCCCGCGGCGATCTCCTGGGGCAGGTCCTTGTTCGTCGCGGCGAGCACGCGCACGTCCACCTTGAGCGTCTCGGCGCCGCCCACGCGCTCGAGCTCCCCCTCCTGCAGCACGCGCAGGAGCTTCGCCTGCATGGCGCTGGGCATGTCGCCGATCTCGTCGAGGAAGAGGGTGCCCTCGTGCGCGAGCTCGAACTTGCCGCGCCGCACGCTCACCGCGCCGGTGAAGGCGCCCTTCTCGTGGCCGAACAGCTCGCTCTCGATGAGCTCGTGCGGCACCGCCGCGCAGTTGAGCTTCACGAAGGGGCCCTGCTTGCGGCGCGAGTTCTGGTGCAGCGCGCGCGCGATGAGTTCCTTGCCGGTGCCGTTCTCGCCGGTGATGAGCACGCGGCCTTCGCTCGGCGCGGTGCGCCGGATGAGGCTGAAGATGCGCTCCATCGCGGGGCCCGAGCCCACCATCTGGTAGCGGCCCGTGCCCACCTCCGCGCGCAGCTCCGCGAGCTCCTCCATCGCCGCCTGGTGCTGGAGCGCGTTGCGCAGCGCCACCAGCAGGCGATCTCTCGCGATGGGCTTCTCCAGGAAGTCGCGCGCGCCCAGCTGGGTCGCGCGCACCGCCGTGTCGATGGTGCCGTGCCCGGACATCATGATGACCGGCAGCCCCGGCTTGAGCGCCTGCATCCGCTCGAGCGCGGTGAGCCCGTCCAGGTCCGGCATCTTCACGTCCATCAGCACCGCGTCCACCGGCCGCGCGCTCACCACGTCCAGCGCCACCTGCCCCGAGCTCGCGAGCTCCGTGCGATAGCCCGCCAGCTGCAGGCTCTGGTGAAGCGTCAGAAGAATGTTCTTTTCGTCATCGACGATGAGGACGGTGGCAGGCATCGGGCGCTGTCTCTCCGGGGCCGCGCACACCGCGGCCAGGCGGCCACAGTGCGCGGAAAAGGATTGGCGGTTCAAGGGCTTCGGGGCGCGTCGGGGCTGTCCAGTGCAACGCGCTTGCCGGGGGCGGTTTTGTTTTGACTCGTACCCTTCCGGGGGACTATCCGGTCCGCTCGACGCTGCCCTCTCGGGCGGCCTTATTCCCGGAGAGACACATGCGACGCATTTCTTTGGTGGCGGGGCTCGGACTTGCGCTGTTGGCGCTGACGGGCTGCCCGCCGTCCTACCCCAAGTGTGACAACGACAAGCAGTGCTCCGAGAAGGGCGAGGTCTGTGTCCAGGGCCAGTGCCAGGAGTGCGCCACGGACGCGAACTGCAAGGAGGGCTTCGCGTGCCAGGACAACAAGTGCTCGCCCAAGGCCCAGACCTGCACCAGCGACAGCGCGTGCGGCGCCGGCAAGATCTGTGAGGCGGGCACCTGCGCCCCCGCGCAGTGCCAGGACAACGGCGCCTGCGGCACCGGCAGCTGCCAGAACGGCCGCTGCGTGGCGAAGGCCGAGGGCACCTGCTCGAGCAACGCGGACTGCACCGACGGCCAGACCTGCCAGGCGGGTAAGTGCGCGGCGGACACCTCCGCGTCCTGCGACTTCTCGCCCGTGCGCTTCGGCTTCAACGAGGCCACGCTGAGCGGCGACGCGCAGAGCCGCCTGAGCGACATCGCCAACTGCCTCAAGGGCGGCAGCGGCAAGGTGACGCTCGCGGGCCACGCGGACGAGCGTGGCACCGAGGAGTACAACCTGCAGCTCTCCAACCGCCGCGCCGCCGCCGTGAAGCGCTACCTCGTGGACCTGGGCGTGCCGGCCGGCCGCCTGGAGACCGTGGGCTACGGCGAGAACCGCCCGGTGGCCCAGGGCCAGGACGAGGACAGCTGGGCGCAGAACCGCCGCGTCGAGTTCGTTCGCTAGGCGCGCTACACTGGGCGCGTCCATGGCTTCTCCTCAGCCTCCCACCGAGACGCGCCCGGAGCACCTCCTCTTCGCCTGCGGGGACCGCTGGTACGCGGTCCCCGCGCCCCTCGCCGCGGAGGTGGTGACCTTTCCCCCCCTCACCCGGGTGCCGGGTGCGCCCGCGCACCTGCTGGGGGTGTTCAACCACCGCGGCGAGGTGATCCCCGTGGTGGACCTGGGGCAGCTCGTCACCGGGGTGCCCCAGCCCACCGCCCGCGCCGTGCTCGTGCGCGTGGCGCGCGGGGTGCTCGGCCTCACCGCCAGCGCCGTGGACGACGTGGCGCCCGTGACGGGCAGCTTCGAGCCACAAGGTGCGAGCGGTGTCCACCTCCACCTGCTCGGCCCTGCACAGGCCGCCGACCGCAGCGTGCTGGTGCTCGAGCCCGAGGGGCTCTTCGACTTCCTCAGCCGCCGCGTGTAGAGAGGGCGCACGATCGCCTGCCCGGCTGCAAGGGGATGTTCCCAGCGGCGCCGACGGGATAGAGACAACTCCACCATGGGCAAGAAGGTCAGGGTGCTCGTCGTCGATGACTCGCTCATCGTCCGACAGCTCGTCAGCGAGGTGCTCCGGCTGGATCCGGACATCGAGATCGCCGGTACTGCCGCCAACGGCAGTGAGGCACTCGAGCGCCTCGCCGTCCTGAAGCCCGACGTCATCACCATGGACGTGGACATGCCCGTGATGGACGGCCTCACCGCCGTCGAGCACATCATGGCCGAGCGCCCCACGCCTATCCTGCTGCTCACCGGCGACCCCCGCTACCAGGCCCCCGAGCTCACCTACCGCGCGCTGGAGCTCGGCGCGCTCGCGCTGCAGATCAAGCCCTCCATCGACTCGGAGCCCGAGGCGTGGAACCTCGCGCGCGAGGTGAAGCTGCTGGCGAGCGTGAAGGTCATCCGCCACGTGCGCGGCAAGGTGCGCGGCGCGGGCGGCGCAGGGCTGAGCAGCGAGCCGCAGCTCGCGGCAGGGGGCATGGGCATCGTGGCGGTGGCCGCCTCCACCGGCGGGCCCCAGGTGCTGCAGCGCATGGTGTCCGAGCTGCCGCGCGACTTCCCCGCGCCCATCGTGATCGTGCAGCACATCAACGCCGCGTTCGCGGAGAGCCTCGCGACGTGGATGGGCAACAGCTCCAAGCTCAAGGTGCGCCTCGCCCAGGACGGCGATGCGCTGCATCCGGGCACCGTGCTCATCGCGCCCCCCGGCCAGCACCTCACCATCCCGTTCCGCGGCCGCGTCGCGCTGCAGAGCGGAACGGAGCGCGACGGGCACATGCCCTCGGGCACCGTGCTGCTGGAGAGCGCGGCTCGCGCCTACGGGCGAAGGGCCGTGGGCCTCATCCTCACCGGCATGGGCGCGGACGGCGCCGAGGGCATGCTCGCCATCAAGCGCTCCGGCGGGCTCACCCTGGGCCAGAGCGAGGAGTCCTGCGTGGTGTTCGGCATGCCGGGCGCCGCGGTGAAGCTCAAGGCCGTGGACCACCTCATCCACGCGGACGAGGTGGCGAGCACGCTGGTGCGGCTCGCGCGCGGCGAGAACCGCTAGAAGCGCCCCCGCCAGGAGTGCGTCGCCAGAAGTGCCCCAATGGCCGTCCGTTTTTTCCTAGGATGCGCCCCCATGACGCGCTCCTGCACCCGACTGCTCCCGGCCCTCCTCGCGCTCTCGCTCAGCGGCTGCTTCTACCCGGCCACCCGCGGCCGCGCGCTCGAGGACCGCGTGGACCAGCTCGCCAACGACAACGCGCGCCTCTCCAAGGACCTGGAGCAGGCGCGCGCCCAGCTCGCCACGACGCTGCCGCGCATCGACGAGAAGGTGGCCGAGGTGACGCGCGCGCTGGACAGCCTGGAGAAGGGCAGCCGGCGCAGCAGCGCGGACGTGGGCGTGCAGCTGCAGAAGACCGTGGAGGACCTCGCGCAGCTGCGCGGCCAGGTGGAGGAGTACCTCTTCAAGATCGGCCAGCTGGAGACGGCACTCGCCGCGCAGAAGGACGAGACCGACAAGCGCCTCCTCGAGCTGCAGGGCTCGGACGCGGTGAAGGCCGCCGAGGCCAAGCGCAAGGCCGAGGAGCTGCCCCGCCCCGCGGACAAGAAGGAGTTCCTGGACCTCGCGGACGGCAAGCTCAAGGACGACCCGGTGCTCGCGCGCACGCTGTACCGCGAGTGGCTCAAGAAGTGGCCGAAGGACCCGCTCGCGGGCCAGGCCCACTTCGGCCTCGGCGAGAGCTACGTGGCCGAGAGCAAGTGCCGCGAGGCCCTGCCCGAGTACGGCAAGGTGATGCAGGACTACCCCAAGGCGCCGTCCGCGCCGGACGCCTACCTGCGCGCGAGCGACTGCTTCCGCGAGCTGAAGATGGCGGACGAGTCGCGCCTCGCCCTGGAGGAGCTCGTCACCGCGCACCCCAAGAGCCCCGCCGCGAAGACCGCGAAGGCCCGCCTCGCCGAGCTGAACAAGCAGAAGCGCCCCGCGCCGGCGAAGAAGAAGTAGGCAGGAGGGCAGGCGAGCGGGTCGCCCGTCCAACCGCGCGAAACCCGGGCCCTCCTCGCGCATTCTACTGGAGCGGTCCCCGGCGCTTGTGCCTGCCGGGGGGGGCCGCTATAAGCCGCAGTCCACTCACGCGAGCCGGACCTCCCACAGCCGTTGGAAAGGGTGGGGGCAAGGCGCCAGGAGATGTCATGAAGCCCGAACTGCACCCGGTTTACCCGCCCTCGCGCGTCACCTGCGCCTGCGGCAACGTCATCGAGACCAAGTCCACCCGCGGCTCGTTCCAGGTGGAAGTCTGCAACAACTGCCACCCCTTCTACACCGGCAAGTACAAGCTGATGGACACGGCCGGCCGCATCGACCGCTTCCGCAAGAAGTACGAGAAGAAGGAGGCCGCTCCGGCCGCCGAGGGTGCCGCCGCCGCGGAGAAGAAGCCCGCCGCGAAGAAGGCCAAGGCCTAAGCGCCTCGCCTCTTGCAACAGTGTTGCAGTTCCCCGCGAGCCGGGCGCCCACAAGCGCCCGGCTCGTGGCGTTTCGGAGGGCCTTCTCGCGCGCCCCCCGCGTCAAGTTTTCGGGCGCTACAGACCAGAAATTCGACGTAGCACCGGAGCACCCCCACAGTTCGCGGCCTACCGACTTCCCGAGGGAGGCGTATGTCTGCGAACGCTGCTGCCACTGCCCTGAAGCTTGTCGACCGTCCCCTGCGCGAGTGCGAGTTCGCGCGCGGCGACGCGTACCGGCTCTACCAGGGCGACAGCGTGGCGCTGCTCAACCAGTTCGAGCCGCACACCTTCGACATGGTGTTCGCGGACCCGCCGTACTTCCTGTCCAACGGCGGCTTCACCTGCAAGGGCGGCAAGCGCGTTTCCGTGGCCAAGGGCGGCTGGGACGTGAGCCGCGGCATCGAGGACGACCACGCCTTCACCACCAAGTGGCTGGAGGCCTGCCAGCGCGTGCTCAAGCCCACCGGCACCCTGTGGGTGAGCGGCACGCAGCACGTCATCTTCAACGCGGGCTTCGCCATGCAGAAGCTCGGGTTCAAGCTGCTCAACACGGTCACCTGGTACAAGCCCAACGCCAGCCCCAACCTGAGCTGCCGCTACTTCACGCACTCCAGCGAGCTGCTCATCTGGGCGAGCCCCAAGCCCGCCTCGAAGCTGCAGCACACGTACAACTACGCGCGCATGAAGCAGGAGAACGGCGGCAAGCAGATGCGCGACGTGTGGAGCCTGCCCAAGGCCGGTGACGAGGAGCTCACGGCGGACGGCGAGGGCCGCGTCTGGAGCATGCTGTCTCCGCGCAAGGAGGAGAAGGCGCACGGCAGCCACCCCACGCAGAAGCCGGTGGCGCTGCTCGAGCGCATCATCGAGGCGAGCACCTCCCCGGACGCGCTCATCCTCGACCCCTTCAACGGCTCGGGCACCACGGGCGTCGCGGCGCTGAAGCACGGCCGCCGCTACGTGGGCATCGACATGGACGCGAGCTACCTGGACATCGCCCGCTGCCGGCTCGAGGCCCAGGCGGGGCGCTAGTGGAGCTGAAGTTCCTGCCGCACAGGGACGTGACCTTCCAGTCGCCCCTGCCGCCCGCCTGGGTGCGCGAGCGCATCTCCCGGAAGCTCGCGCCTCCCTCGGTGTTCCGCCTGTTCCGTCCCAAGGAGGAGTTCGTAGGCGAGGTGGACGGGGACACGTTCTGGTTCGCCCGCGCCAGGCGCGGTCGCCGGGAGTTTCCCGTCGTCCGGGGCCGCATCCTCGATGCTCCCCACGGGAGCACCCTCGAGGTGCGGATCCGGCCTCCCGCGTACCCGACCGCGTTCTTCCTCGTGGTCGCAACGCTCCTGGCCGCGATCGCGTGCATGCAGCTCGGGGTGGCGCTCGACCATCTCGCCCCGGTCGAGCTCGTATCGCTCGTCATCCCGGTTGGGTTCGCGGCGCTCCTCTACGCGCTGTTCTTCTACGACACCCCGTTCCAGATGGACTTCGCGGAGGCGTGGCTGCGCCACTGGGTCGAGGCGCCCCCTCTGCAGCAGCCCCCGTCCGCCCCCGAGCGCTGACCGGAATTCGGTCAGCAGTGTCGCGCGCCCGCGCACCCGCGGTGGAGCGCGCGTGCTCCACCCGCGCGTAGCGGACGCAGCAAGCCCGTGAAATCGCACAGGCGCCCACACTGGCTCGGCCCTTGCTGAAGGCAGCGGGCGCCCGGCGCGGCAGGAGCGCGCGCCGGCTGCACCCCCCTTCACAGCAAAGGATGCCTGCCGCATGAGCCAGAGCCTTCGTGGACGTTGGAGCCGCACGCTGGGTGGTCTCGTCTGTGCCGCACTGCTCGGGGCCTGTGGCGCGCCCTCGGGTGAGGAGCTGGTGCAGGACAGCCTCACGGACCTGCGCGAGGCGGATACCAGCGCCGTCACCGTGACCCTGGGCTCGGACAAGGCCGCCTTCGCGCTCTCCGACCGCGCCCTCGTCACCGTCACCCTGCGCAACGGGGGCGACCACGCGGTGCGCCTGCTGCGCTGGTTCACCCCGGCGGACGGCCTCGAGGAGCGCCTCTTCTCCGTCACGCGTGACGGCGAGGCGGTGGCCTTCGTGGGCCCGCACTACAAGCGCGCCGCCCCCACCGCGGCCGACTACGTGCGGCTCGAGCCGGGCGAGAGCCTGGTGCGCTCGGTGGACCTCGCCGAGGTCTACGATCTCTCGCGCACGGGCCACTACGACGTCCGCTTCGAGGTGGCCGCGCAGCACCTCAACGCCGCGGGGCCCCGCGCCCTGGGCACCGCGCGCTCCAACGCGCTCTCGCTCTGGGTCGAGGGCCGCGCGAGCGGCGCCGAGGCGCTGGAGCGCGAGGTCGCGGCCCAGGTGACGAGCCAGGTCTCTTTCACCGGCCGCTGTGACGCGACCCAGCAGTCCACGCTGCTGCAGGCGCTGAGCGCCGCGAGCAACTACTCGAACGCGGCCTCCAGCTACCTCGCGGGTACGCCCTCCGGCACCCCGCGCTACACCACCTGGTTCGGCGCCTTCTCCAGCAGCGGCTGGAACACGGCGAAGAGCCACTTCGTGGCGATCGCGGACGCGTTCAACACCAAGCCCGTCACGCTCGACTGCGGCTGCAAGAAGTCCTACTACGCGTACGTCTACCCGACGCAGCCGTACAAGATCTACGTGTGCCGCGCCTTCTGGTCCGCGCCAATGACCGGCACCGACTCCAAGGGCGGCACGCTCGTCCACGAGATGAGCCACTTCAACGTGACCGCCGGCACGGACGATCACGTCTACGGCCAGAGCGGTGCGAAGAACCTCGCCATCTCCGACCCCGCGGCCGCCCTCGACAACGCGGACAGCCACGAATACTTCGCCGAGAACAACCCCTTCCTGCAGTAGCCGCTGCGGATGCAGCACGGAGCGGGGGCGCTCGGGCGGGCGCCCCCGCTTTTCTTTTTGCATACGCGGGCCGCCTATGCGTCCCTCTGCGCATGTCCAAGCACATTGGCCGGAGCAGCCTCGCAGTCGCGCTCGCAGCAACCCTTTCCCTCGGCGCCTGTGCCTCCCGCAAGGAGGCCCCCGCGCCCGGCGCCGCGGACGGGGCGAAGCCGCCCACCGCGCCCGCTGCCGTGCCGCCGCAGGACGCAGGAACGGAGGCCGCCATGACCGGAGCCCAAGAGGCAGCGCCCCTGGAGTGCACCCTGAGCGTGGCGCCGCGCGTGAAGCAGGGCGAGCCCATGACCCTGCGCTTCCGGCTCACCAACCGCGGCCGCGAGACGCTCTACGTGCTGGACTGGCACACGCCGCTCGAGGGCCTGCGCTCGCGCATGCTCGAGGTGAAGCGCAACGGCGCCGAGCTGCCCTATCAGGGCCCGCTGGTGAAGCGCGCCGCCCCCACCGCCGACGACTACCGCGAGCTCGCCCCCGGCGCCTCGGTGGACGGCGAGGTGGACGTGGGCCTCGCCTACGACACCGCCGCGCCGGGCCGCTACGCGCTCGGCTTCCCGGGGCCGCTGATGGACGTGGCCCACGCGCGCTCTGAGGTGCCGCGCGAGACGCCCCAGCCGATGGCCGTGCGCTGCGCCCCGGTGGAGACGGAGCGCCTCTAGCTTCAGGGACTGGGCAGCGCCGCGAGCCAGCGCTCGAGCGCGTCCAGCTGCGCGCCCTCCAGGAGCCACTCATGCCCGCGCTCCGGCACGGTGCGTACCTGGAGCACCGCGCCCGCGCGCCGCAGCCGCCCCTCGGCTGCGCGCCACGGCCCCGCGCCCACGTCGCGCTCGCCGGTGAGCACGAGCAGCGGCGCGCGCGCGAGCACTGCGGGGGAAGCCTCGGGCGCGGCGATGGCGTCGCCGCGCGCATCCACCGGCGAGGTGGCCATGAGCACCGCGCCGCCCAGCAGCTCCGGATGGCCCTGCCACAGGAGCAGCGCGAGCTGGCCTCCGGCACTGAAGCCCAGCAGCACGGGGCGGCGCGCTTCCAGGCCGGGCTGCTGCGCGAGCGAGGGGAGGGTGACGCCCATCAGCCGGTTCGCCTCGTCGCTGCGCCAGCTGTGGAAGTCCTTGTCCACCGGCGTGAGCAGCGCGAAGCCGTGCCGGGCGAGCAGAGGCGCGAGCCGCGCGGCCGTCTCGTTGAGCGAGTGGCCGGATGGATGCAACCACAGCACGAGGCGCGCAGGACGCGGACCTTCGGGCAGATAGAGCCGGTACGCGAGCCCGCCCGGAGGCGTGCCGGAGAGCTCGCGAATCGCAGGCGCCGGCGCACGCGGGTGCGCACACCCCGCGAGCAACACCACCACCAGGCAGAAGCGGCGCATCCGTGTCCTCCCCCCTCCTCAACGACAGGGAGGCCGTGGGCGTATCCGTCCCGTCCGCCGCTCACGCCTTCGCGAGAATGGCCTCCACGCCCTGCCGCGCAATCGGATGGTACCGACTGCGGTTGCGCTCGAGCAGGTGGCGCGCGAGCGCGCGGTGCTTCCGCGAGGCGACCAGCTGCGTGTACAGGGGCTTGAGGTACTTCATGCGCCCCACCTCGGAGAGCAGTTGCTCCGTGCGGGCGACGGCGGGCCCGTAGTCCGCGCGCAGCGCTGCCACGAGCCAGGCCACGAGCACCTCGGAGTTGCGGCTCTGGGTGAGCCCGAAGCGCTCGTCCAGCTCCTTGAAGGTGGCGCGCGGCGTGGAGGGGGGAAGCCACTCGAGGTACAGCTGCCACTCCGTCGGAGTCCAGGCGCGCACCTGTGCGTCCGTCGGCACCTTGCCCGCGAGCGCCTTGAGCTGCTCGAGCCGCTCGGAGCGCGGGGAGGGCGCGCCCGTGGGGACGCCCGGCGCGTGCAGGTACGTGTCCGCATGCACCTGCGCGAGCGCGCCGGGGAGCTCCCGCTCCGTGAAGGCGACGAACTCCTCCGTGGTGAGTGCCTGGAAGCGGTAGGTCTCGAGATACCGGCGCAGGTACCCGTCGAAGCGCTCGCGCCCCACGGCCTCCTCGAGCGCGCGCAAGAGCAGGTAGCCCTTCTCGTAGGGCACCTGGCTGAAGGCCTCGTCCGGGTCCACGTGGGACAGGTGCGTGCGCAGGTGGGTGAGCTCGGGGTGGGCGCGGAAGTGCTCGAGTGCCTCGTCCAGCGAGCGCCGCCCCAGCGCGGCGTGCAGGCTCGCGACCTCGGGGCCCGCGAGCGCCTCGAGGATGCGCCGCTCGGCGAAGACGGTGAAGCCCTCGTTGAGCCAGAAGTGCTCGGCGCTCGCGTTGGTGACCAGGTTGCCCGTCCACGAGTGCGCGAGCTCGTGCGCCACCACGTTCACCAGGCTCTTGTCGCCCACCAGCAGCGTGGGGGTGAGGAAGGTGAGGCGCGGGTTCTCCATGCCGCCGTAGGGGAAGGAGGGCGGCATGGTGAGCAGGTCGAAGCGCTCCCAGTCGTAGGGGCCGAAGAGGCTCTCGGCGGCGCGCAGCATCGCGTCCACCCCCTCGAACTCCTCGGCCGCGGCCTCCAGCAGCTCGGGCTCGGCCCACACCCGCGAGCGCGGCCCCAGCTCCTTGGGCGCGAGGCTGCCCACCGCGAAGGCGAGCAGGTAGGGCGCGATGGGCTGCGGCATCTCGTAGTGCTCCACCGCCTCCACGCCCTGCTCCTCGCGCTTGAGGAAGCCCGCCGCCATCACCGCCTTGAGCGCCTTGGGCACGGTGAGCTCGGCGCGGTAGCGCAGCCGGATGCGCGGGGTGTCCTGCAGGGGCACCACGCTGCGCGCGTGGATGGCCTGGCACTGGCTGAAGAGGAAGGGGTGCTGGCCGCCGGCCGTCTGCTCGGGGGTGAGCCACTGCAGGGCGCTCGCGTGGGGACTCGTGCGGTAGTGCACCGTGAAGCGGCGCGTGCCCGTGGGCAGCTGCACGCGCAGCCGGCTGCCGAGGATGGGCTCGGGCGGCGAGAGCACGAAGGGCAGGGGCTCGCCCGCCTCGTCCACCACCCGGCGGATCTCCAGGTCGCGCGTGTCCAGGTCCAGCGGGCCGCCGCTGGGCTCCTTGAGGCTCAGCGTGGCCTGCGCATACAGCCGCTGCGTCCGGAAGTCGACGCGGGCGCGCCACTCCAGGTGCTCGGTTTCAGGCTGGGACGAATCGTTGAACGAGTGCGGGTCGAGGCGCGCCATGGGGTACTGCTTCTTCTAATCGTTTCGTCCCCGGGCGGTAGCCGGACTCGGTTGACTTTCGGGTCAAGAGCCTACATTCCTGCACTCCCCCAAGCCTTCTCGGGCCTCATTTCCCTCAGGGAGCCATTCAGATGACGACGCGGATCCGCAAAGTGGCAGTGCTGGGTGCCGGTGTGATGGGCAGCGGGATCGCCTCCCACCTGGCCAACTCGGGTGTGCGTGCGCTGCTCCTGGACATCGTCCCGCCCAAGGCGAACCCCGGCGAGGACACGGCGAGCAAGGCCTTCCGCAACAAGTTCGCGCTCGCGGCGCTCGGCAACCTGCGCAAGCAGAAGCCCAGCCCCATCATGAGCGAGCAGGCGCTGGGCTACCTCGAGGTGGGCAACTTCGAGGACGACATGGCGCGCATCGCCGAGTGCGACTGGGTCATCGAGGTGGTGAAGGAGGACCTCGCCGTGAAGCAGGCCACCTTCGCGAAGGTGGAGAAGCACCTGCGCCCGGACGCGATCATCTCCAGCAACACCTCGGGCCTCTCCATCACCGGCATGCTCGAGGGGCGCTCCGCGACCTTCAAGAAGCACTTCCTCGTCACGCACTTCTTCAACCCCGTGCGCTACATGAAGCTGCTGGAGCTGGTGGCCGGTCCGGACACGGACCCCGCCGTCCTGCAGCGCATCCACACCTTCGGTGAGGAGGTGCTGGGCAAGGGGATCGTGTACGGCAAGGACACGACCAACTTCATCGCGAACCGCATCGGCGTGTACGGGATGATGCGCACCATCGCCGAGATGCAGAAGGCGGAGCTGTCCATCGAGGAGGTGGACAAGATCTTCGGGCCGGCCATGGGCCGCCCCAAGAGCGCCGTGTTCCGCACCGCGGACATCGTGGGCCTGGACACCTTCACCCACGTGGCGAAGAACTGCTTCGACACGCTGACGAAGGACGAGGAGCGCGACACCTTCGCCGCCCCCGAGTTCCTGCAGAAGATGGTCGCCAAGGGCATGCTCGGCGACAAGAGCGGCGGCGGCTTCTACAAGAAGGGCAAGGGCGAGGGCGGCGAGAAGGAGATCCTCGCGCTCGACCTCAAGACGCTCGAGTACCGCAAGCAGGCCAAGGTGCGCTTCGAGAGCCTCGGCGCGGCGAAGGAGATCGAGAACGTCGGCGAGCGCATCGCCAGCGTGATGCGCGCCGAGGACAAGGCGGGCAAGTTCGCGGAGAAGGTGACGCTGGACGTGCTCGCCTACTCGAGCCGCCGCATCCCGGAGATCGCCGACGACGTGGTCAACGTGGACCGCGGCGTGCGCTGGGGCTTCGGCTGGGAGCTGGGCCCCTTCGAGACCTGGGACGCCTACGGCGTGCGCAAGGGCGTGGAGCGCATGAAGGCGCTCGGGATGAAGCCCGCCGCCTGGGTGGAGCAGATGCTCGCCGCGGGGCGCGAGAGCTTCTACGGCGTGGAGAACGGCCGCGACACCTACTGGGACATCCCCAGCAAGAGCGCCAAGCCCGTGCAGGAGAACGCCCGCACGCTGCGCGTGGAGTACCTCAAGCGCGGCAACAAGAAGCTCGCCGGCAACGACAGCGCGAGCCTCTGGGACATGGGTGACGGCGTCACGCTGCTCGAGTTCCACTCCAAGATGAACTCCATCGACGACGGCATCATCGCGATGATGAACACCGCCATCGAGGAGACGGAGAAGAACTTCCGCGGCCTGGTCATCGGCAACGACGGGAGCAACTTCAGCGCCGGCGCCAACATCATGGCCATGCTGTGGGCCGCGAAGAGCGGCGAGTTCGAGGCCATCCGCACCATGGCCAAGGGCTTCCAGGCGGCGAACCAGCGCATGCGCTACAGCCCGGTGCCCGTGGTGAGCGCGCCCTTCGGCCTCACCCTGGGCGGCGGCGCGGAGGCCGCCATGGGCGCCAACGCCATCCAGGCCTCGGCCGAGACCTACATGGGCCTGGTGGAGGTGGGCGTGGGCCTCATCCCCGGCGGCGGCGGCACGATGCAGCTGCTGCGCAACGTGTACGGCCCCTACGCGGGCGACAAGGACTTCGACCCGCTGCCCTTCCTCAAGAAGGTGTTCCTCACGATCGGCACCGCGAAGGTGGCGACGAGCGCCGAGGAGGCGCGCGAGTTCGGCTTCCTCAAGGACTCGGACGGCATCAGCGCGAACCGCGACCTGCTGCTCTCGGACGCGAAGGCGCGGGTGCTGGGCATGGCGAGCGCGGGCTTCCGCGCGCCGCGCCCCACGAAGTTCCGCCTCAGCGGCCCCAGCGGCGCGGCCACCATCGACATGCTCCTGTACGACATGGAGCTGAACAACCAGATCTCCGCCCACGACCGGAAGATCGGCCGCACGCTCGCCCGCGTGCTCACCGGCGGCGACACCAGCACCAGCGCGCTGCTCACCGAGGAGCAGCTGCTGGAGCTGGAGCTGGAGGCCTTCCTCAGCCTCATCGGCGAGGAGAAGAGCCAGGACCGCCTCATGCACATGCTCGAGAAGGGCAAGCCGCTGCGCAACTAGCCGCGGCAGACCGCATCCCACCCGTTACGGAAAAGCATTCCGGGAGAACAGACACATGCCCACTCGAGTCGTCATTGCCAGCGCCGTGCGCACCCCGTTCACGCGCGCCCACAAGGGAGAGCTGAAGGACACCCGTCCGGACACGCTCGCCGCGCACGCCATCCGCGAGGCGGTCAAGCAGGTGCCCGGCCTCAAGCCCGAGCAGATCGATGACGTGGTGCTCGGCTGCGCCATGCCGGAGGCGGAGCAGGGGATGAACGTGGCGCGCAACGCCGCGCTGCTCGCGGGCCTGCCGCAGAGCGTGGCGGGCGTCACCGTGAACCGGTTCTGCGCGTCCGGCACCCAGTCCATCGCCCAGGTGGCCCAGGCCATCATGGCGGGGATGATCCAGGTCGGTATCGGCGGGGGCACCGAGTCCATGTCCATGGTCCCCATGGGCGGCAACAAGGTGTCCGCGAACCCCGAGATCATGGAGAAGATCCCCGAGGTCTACACCTCCATGGGCGCGACCGCGGAGAACATCGCCACGCGCTACAGCGTGAGCCGCGAGGACGCGGACAAGTTCGCCTACGAGAGCCAGCGGCGCGCGGCCAACGCGCGCGAGACGGGCAAGTTCCGCGAGGAGATCGCCCCCATCACCGTGAAGGTGTTCGACGAGGACGGCAAGCAGCACACCGTCACCGTGAAGGACGACACCATCCTGCGCCCCGAGACCACGCTCGAGGGCCTGGCGAAGCTGCGCCCCGCCTTCAACCAGAAGGGCGTGGTGACGGCCGGCAACGCGAGCCCGCTCACCGACGGCGCCGCGGCGGCCGTGGTGATGAGCGAGGAGAAGGCGAAGGAGCTCGGGGTGAAGCCCCTGGGCTACTTCCTCGACTTCCAGGTGGCGGGCGTGCCGCCCGAGGTGATGGGCATCGGCCCGGTGCCGGCGGTGAAGAAGCTGCTCGCGAAGAACAACCTCAAGGTCGAGGACATCGACGTCTTCGAGCTCAACGAGGCCTTCGCCGCGCAGGCGCTGCACTGCATCCGCGAGCTGGGCATCCCGCTCGACAAGGTGAACCCCAACGGCGGCGCCATCGCCCTGGGCCACCCGCTGGGCGTCTCCGGCACGCGCCTGGTGGCCACCATCCTGCGCGAGCTCAAGCGCCGCAACGGCCGCTACGGCGTGGTGACCATGTGCATCGGCGGCGGCATGGGCGCCGCCGCGCTCATCGAGAACGCGAAGTAGTCCGCGCGGGCGCACTGCGCCGCCTGGACCCCGGGGCCCGCCCTGGCGCACTGCGCCAGCGCGGGCCCTCTGCTTTGGGGGAGGGGTTGGCTGGGCGCGCGGCGGGCTTGATATGACCGCAAGTCATGCGCGTCCGCCTTTCCCTGCTCACCCTGCTCTGCCCGCTCCTGGCCTGCGTGACGGCGATGCCGCCGGCGCGCCCCATCGCCCGGCCCGTCGCGTACAAGGGCTACTACGAGGCCTTCCCCTCGGGCATGCGGCTGGTGGTGTACGAGGACCCCGCCGCCACGCGCGCGACGGTGAACGTGTCCTACCGGGTGGGCGCCTCGGACGAGGGGCGCGGGCAGGAGGGCCTCGCACACCTGGCCGAGCACCTGGCCTTCCGCGGCCGGCCGGGCGGGCCCGGCGCCCCCACGATGGACAGCCGCCTCGCGGCGACGGGCGCCATCGTGAACGCCTTCACGAGCCACGACCAGACCGACTTCTGGACGCACGCGCCGATCATCCAGCTGCGCAGCGTGCTGCGGCTGGAGGCCCAGCGCATGCGCGACGCGCTGGCGAACGTGACCGAGGCGGAGTTCCTCGCCGAGCGCGACGTGGTCATCGCCGAGCTGCACGAGCGCGAGGAGGGTGACGAGCTCGGGGCGCAGCAGGCGCTGGTGCTGGAGTCGGCGCTGCCCGCGGGCCACCCCTACGCGCGCAGCGTCTCGGGCACGGTGCAGTCGCTGCGCGCGCTGCGGCTCGAGGACGTGCGCACCTGGGCCCAGACCTACTACCGCCCCGCGCGCGCGGTGCTGGTGGTCACCAGCCCGGTGAAGGGGCCGGAGGTGGGCGGGCTCGTGGCCTCGAGCTTCGGCTCGCTCGCCACCGGCAGCCACTCGGCGCCCGTGGAGCGCACGCCGCCGCCCCTGCCCGAGCGGCCCGCGGGGCCCCTGGTGGTGAAGCAGGCCCCGGTCAGTCACCCGCGGCTGTGGATGAGCTGGGCCGTCCCGGGCCGCTACTCGGGCCAGACGCCGCAGGCGCTCGCGGCCTCGGAGATCCTCTCCAGCATCATGAGCTACGAGCTGCTCTCCCTTCGCGTGAACGACAAGGTGCTCGGCTCGGACGCGAACGCGCTGGTGCTGGACGGGGCGACGCTCGTCCTCGCGAGCGTGGAGCTCGAGTCGCGCGAGGACGCGCCGAAGGTGATCGACAAGGTGATGACGGCGCTGCACACCCTGCACGACCGCGCCTACGGCGTGGACATGGCGATGAACGACGTGCGGGCCCGGATGGTGACGGACGCCTTCCTCGGGCTCGAGCAGCTGTCCACCCCGGACGTGGCCCAGTACCTGCGCTCGACCGGCAAGCCCGACTACGTCGCCGGTTGGCCCGCGCAGATCCGCGAGACGCTGAAGCACTCGCTCGCGCCCTACACCGAGAAGTACCTGACGGCCGATCGCGTGCAGACGCTGCTGGTGGTGCCCGACGCACGCGGCCCCTCCGTGGCGAGCGCCGCGAGCACCCGCGCGGCGGCGGGCGGGGGCGGCGAGCTGCACGGCGAGGACGCAGAGCTGCCGCCCACCGGTGAGCTGGACGTGCGCAAGGTGGCGCAGGCGCCGGGGCTGGACCGGGTGGAGCGCCTCACGCTGAGCAACGGCCTGCAGGTGGTGGTCGCTCGGCGCGGCGTGGTGCCGCTGGTGGATGCGCGTCTCGTCATCCGCACCCACGCCACGGGCACCGACGGCAGCGCCGCGGCGCTGCCCGCGCTCGCGCTCTATGCCTCCTGGCGCTCCACGGGCCGCCAGTACGCGGGCGACGTGGGCGAGACGGTGCTGCAGCGGGTGGACGAGGACTTCGTGCTCTACGGCGGCTCGGCCTCCTCGGGCAACCTGCCGCACCTGGTGGACGAGATGCGCCAGTGGGTGAAGAACCTGGACCTGAGCCGCTCCTCCTTCCGCAAGCTGCGCGACGCATTCGCGGACGGGCTCGCCTCGAACGAGGCGCAGCCCGAGTACCGCGCCGCGGTGGCCTTCCGCTCGCGCCTCTACCCGCAGCACGTGCTGGGCGCGGTGCCCACGCCCGAGCAGGTGCGGGCGCTGGACTACGGCGAGGCGGAGGACTGGCTCGAGCAGCAGATCCTCCCGAGCAGCGCCACGCTCTACCTCACGGGGGACGTGACGCCGGGCCCCGAGCTGCAGGCGCAGCTGGAGGGGCTGCTGGGCGGCTGGAAGGGCGGGGGCTCCACCGGGCCGCGGGCGCTGCTGCCTGCGCCCGCCGTCCCCGCGCGCCGCACGGTGCTGCTGGTGGACCAGCCGGGCGCCTCGCAGGCGGGTTTCCGCATCGGCCTGCGCGGGCCGAAGCTCGACGCCGAGCAGGAGGCCACGGCGGAGGCGCTCGCGTGGGCGCTGGAGCGCCGCCTCACCCGCGCGCTGCGCGAGAAGCAGGGCGTGACCTACGGCGTGCAGGTGGAGTCGCAGCCGCACGCGAGCACCTCGGCCCTGATGGTGAGCACGCGCGTGGACCGCGCCGCCGCGGCCCAGGCGCTCACGCTGATGCTCGGCACCCTCGGCGAGCTGGGCAAGGCGGGCGTGAGCGAGGAGGCGGCGGTGCGCGCGCGCTGGCAGGTGGCGAGCGACTACGACCTGCGCTTCGGGACCGTGAGCGCCGCGGCCGAGCACCTCACCACGCTCGCAGCCTCGCAGCTCCCCGCCGACTACTGGGAGCGCTACCCCGAGGCGATCGCGCGGGTGGACGCGGCAGGCATGCGCAGCCTCGCCGGCGCGCTGAACCTCGGCTCCGAGGTCGTGGTGGTGGTGGGCGACGTGGCCAGCCTCCAGCCCCAGCTGGAGGCGGCCGGCTTCCAGGTGGAGCGCCTTCCCGCGCCCGCGGGCAAGGCGACCAAGTCTGCGTCGCGCTAGCCCCTAGCCCTCGCGCTCCGCGCTCTCGGGCACCGGGATTCCCGCCATGCGCAGCACCCGCAGGGCGTTGGTGGTGTCCACCACGCCCTCGCGCAGGCGGTAGTCGAAGACCATCTGGCCCTGCTCCAGGTGGTCGCGGAAGTGCACGTTCACCACGTGGCTGCCGGGCTCGTCCGCGAGCGCGGTGAGGCTCAGGTCATGCGTGGTGACCCCGCCGATGGCCCCCGTCGCGAGCAGGAGCCGCAGCACCTCGCGGCTCGCCAGCTGGCGCTCGCGGGTGTTGGTGCCGAGCAAAATCTCGTCCAGCAGGAAGAGCGCGCGCCCTCCGGCGGCCTGCGCCGCATCGAGCACGCTCTTGAGCCGCTGCACCTCGGCGTAGAAGTACGAGACGCCGCGCTCCAGCGAGTCCTTCACCCGCATGCTGGTGAGCACCTGCATGCTGGTGAGCTCGAGGGCGCCCGCGCACACCGGCGCGCCCGCGAGCGCGAGCACGGTGTTGGCCCCCAGCGCGCGCAGCAGCGTCGTCTTGCCGGACATGTTGGAGCCGGTGACGAGCAGCGCGTGGCGCGGGGAGGGCAGGCTCACGTCGTTGAGCACGGGCGCCTCCAGCAGCGGGTGGCCGAGGCCGCGCGCCACCGCGCGCGCCTCTCCCTCCTGCACCTCGGGAAAGCTGAAGCCGGGCCGGTCGTGCGCGAGCCCCGCGAGACAGCCCAGCGCCTCCAGCTGCGCGAGCGCCTCGAACCAGCCGCGCACCTGCCGGCCGTGGTGCGTGCGCCAGCGCTCCAGGGCGAAGAGCGCGTGCACGTCCACGAGCGTGAGCAGGTTGAAGAGCGGGTGGAACTGGTTGTGGCGCATCTCCACCAGCGCGTACACGCGGCTGAAGCGCGCGAGCCGGTGCGAGACGGGCGGCCCCCCGTCCGCGCCCAGCCCCTCCTGCAGCCTGCGCAGGGCAGGGTGGGTGAAGGCTTGCGCCTCCACGCGCGCGAAGAGCGGCGCGTAGCGCATGAAGTCGCGCTCCCCCTCGCTCAGGGCCTGCGCCGCGGCGCCCAGCCTCCCGCGCGTGAGCAGCACCACCCCGAGCTGCAGCAGGAGCCCTGCCCACCACAGCCCGGGCGGCAGCACCCCGAGCCGCCCGAGCACGAAGGCGAGCAGGGTGAGCAGCGGCAGCACCAGGGCCACGGGCGGTGCCCAGCGCAGCGGGCCCAGCTCGGAGCTTCCCTCGGCCCAGGCGATGAAGCGCCCCGGGTCCGCCTTGTCGCGCGCCACCGCGTGCGCCTCCACGCACAGCTCCTGGCGGAAGGGCAGGAGCGGCGCGAGCTCGCGCACCGCGCCCTGGCGCTCGGCGACCTCGGCGGCCGGCGCGGGGCCGGAGAGCCAGGCCGCGAGCCGCGCCTCGCCGGCGCGGGTGGCCGTCTCGTTGAGGAGCTGGAAGAGGCTGCCCTGGCCGAACACGTCCAGGTCCGGCGCGTACAGGTGCGCAGGGGAGAGGAAGCGCTCCCCGCGCTCGGCGAAGGCGTGCCAGGCGCCGCTGAGCCGCGCGAGCCCGCGCTCGTTGAGCGCCACGAGCCTGCGGGCGCGCTCCTCGCGCAGGAAGACGCGGTGGTGCAGCGCGGCGAGCACGCCGTAGCCGACCAGCAGCGCCGCCGCGGCCGCCCAGCCGCCGCGCTTGGGCAGCCGCTCGAGCAGTACCAGCACCGCGCAGGCGGCGTCCGCCACGAAGGCGAGCGCCCGCGCGTTGGCGAAGCGCGCGCTCAGCCGGTCCAGGCGCGCGAGCTGCTCTTTCGCGGCCGCGAGGCGCGCGGTGTACACGGCGTGGGGGGAGGTCGGGTCTGAGGGGCTCAAAGCGCCCCATGGTCGGGCCCAACGCAGCAGCTGCGCAAGGGACGAAAGCGCGCGCCGCGCCCGAAAAATGCGAGGGCCCCGGCGGCCACCTGCGCGAGGGCAGGCGGCCTCCAGGGCCCGGGGTCCAGCGGCGTTCGAAGCGCTTCGGCCTACTTCTCCTTCGAAGCGATCTTGCGCAGCGCCTTCTGGTCGCGGATGCAGAGGATGCGGCCCACGTTGCCCAGCACGCCGTCGCGCTTCATCTCGTTGATGAGCGTGGAGACGAAGGAGCGGCTCGCACCGACCAGGTCCGCGAGGTCCTGCTGGGTGATGCCGCGCAGGTCGGTCTCGCCGCCGTGCGGGCAGCGCTCACCGTGGGCCTCCATCAGGGTGAGCAGGGTGTCGGCGAGGCGCGCGGGCACCTCCTTGAAGGTGAGCCCCAGCACGCGCTTGCGCAGGGCGCGGGTGCGCTCGGCGTAGGCGCGCACCACGTCCACCGCGAGCGCGGGGCGGGCCTCGAGCTGGGCGCGGAAGTCGCGGCCCTCGATGCTCCACACCTCGGCCTCGCCCGCCGCGATCGCCATCTCCTCGATGGGCGTGCCCTCGGGGCGGAACAGCTCGCCGAACAGGTCGCCGGGGCGCAGGATGCTGACCACCGAGCGGGTGCTGTTCTTGCCCAGGCGCATCAGGCGCACGCGGCCGCTCTTGAGCAGGTACACGCGGTCGCTGGTGTCGCCGGGGCGGTAGATGACGGAGTTGTGCGGGAAGGACTCGACCTTGAAGTAGCCCTTGAAGTCGATCGCTTCCTGGCCGGGGATCAGCTTGTTCGCCGTGACCATCATCCCGGAGCTGGTCGCCTGCAGCGGGGCGACGACGTTGGAACCGATGGGGCCGAGCGGACGATTGAAGCTGTGCATGGCGGAACTCCTTGGGTGGCAGCCGGAGAGGGAAGCGCTTACCGAACGCGTCTCTGGGCTTTCCAAGGACTGTGCCAATCCCAACGCATCCCGAGTTCATTCCCTGAACCCTGCAATGCTGGGTACTTAGCGCTACAGGCAGGTGGCCGAGCCCTCCCGCTGTCCAGAATGTGAAACAGAACGTTCAAACAGTCTGATCACTTCGAACGTTTCGTTCAATTCGGCGGGCTGTCTGTGGGGGGCAGGACAGTGTCTTCGGCCAACCCTGTTCGACGTCCTGGTGGGCGCGCCCGAGTCGGGCACGCCGCCGCCTAGGAGGCGTCCTTCGCCGGGAACGGGTGGATCTGGGCGCCGGCGTATTTCTGCAGCTTGCGCTCGAGCGTGGGGCGGCTGATGCCGAGGATCTGGCAGGTCTTGCCCTTGTGGCCGCGGGTGACGGCCATGGCGCGCTCGATGAGCAGGCGCTCGGCCTCCTCGAGCGTGGGGATCTGGCTCGCGTCGTCCACGGCCGGCGCGCTGAAGAGGGGAGCGCCCGGAGGGCCCGCGTGCGCGCCGCCCAGGGAGGACGGCTCGGCGCCCGGCTCCAGCGCGGGCAGGTGGTCTCCGAGCAGCACCTCCCCCGGGGCGAGCACCACCGCGCGGGTGAGCACGTTCTCCAGCTCGCGCACGTTGCCGCGCCAGGGCAGGCGGGTGAGGTGGGCGAGCACCTCGGGGGGCACGCGCGTCACGCGCTTGTGCACCTTCTCGTTGATGCGCTCGAGCAGGTGCTGCACCAAGAGCGGGATGTCCTCGCGCCGCTCGCGCAGCGGGGGGATCTCCAGGGTGATGACCTTGAGCCGCTGGTAGAGGTCCTCGCGGAAGCGCCCGCTCTCCACCTCCTCGGCGAGGTTGCGGTGGCTCGCGGCGATGACGCGCGCGCGCAGCTTCAGGCGCTTCACCCCGCCCACGCGCTCGAACTCGCGCTCCTGCAGCACGCGCAAGAGCTTCGCCTGGAGCATCAGCGACATGTCGCCGATCTCGTCGAGGAACACGGTGCCGTCCTCGGCCAGCTCGAACTTGCCGGGCTTGAGGCCGGTGGCCCCGGTGAAGCTGCCCTTCTCGTGGCCGAACAGCTCGCTCTCCAGCAGCGTGTCCACGATGGCCGAGCAGTTGATGCCGATGAAGGGCTTGGGCTCGTCGTAGGAGTAGTTGTGGATGACGCGGGCGATGAGCTCCTTGCCCGTGCCGCTCTCGCCGCTGATGAGCACCGTGGCGCGGCTGCTGGTGACCTTGCCGATCTCCTTCACCAGCACCTGCATCACGGGGCTGGTCCCCACGATGTCGCCGAGGCGCGCGGCGGCCGTCTCCACGCTCACGCTGGCGGCGCGGCGGCTCAGCTGCCGGTACTCGAGCGCCCGGTCCACCACCAGGTCCAGCGCGGCCACGTCCGGGAAGGGCTTGTGGATGTAGTCGAAGGCCCCCGCCTTCATCGCCCGGATGGTGGTCTCCATGTCGTGGTACGCGGTGACCAGGAGGATGCGGGCGTCGCCGCACAGCGCCTTCATCTCCTCGATGATGTCCAGGCCGGTGCGGTCCGGGAGCATCATGTCGAGGATGACCACGCCCGGCTGCGACTCCTGCGCGGCCTTCAGGCCCTCCGCGGCGTTGGTCGCGGTGACGACGTGGAAGCGCGGCGCGCCGTCGCGCTCGATGTCCTCGAAGTGCATCTTCAAGGACTCGAGCAGCGACTGGTCGTCGTCGACGATGAGCAGGGTCTCCATAGGGGCTCTGTCCAGAGGGCGCTGCGCCGCGGGCGATCCTTGAATCCTACGTCGAGAAGATGAGCGTGAACACCAGGCCGGGGGCCTGGCTTCCGGCCTCGAGGCCGTCCTCCGCCAGCACCTCGCCCCCCTGCCCGAGCATCACCCGACGCAGCGCGGCGAGCGAGAGCCCGGCGCCCCGGGCGACCCGCGAGCGGAAGGGCTCGAAGAGCACCGGCTGCTCCTCGGGGGGCAGCTCCGCCCCCAGGTCCTTGAGCCGCAGCGCCACCCGGCCGCCCGGCAGGGGCGCGAGCTCCACCTCGAGCGCGCTGTCCTCGGGCTGGCCCATGGCGACGTTGAGCAGCAGCTGGGCGAGCACGGGGCGCAGCCGCGCCGCGTCCACCCGCACGCGCGGCAGGCCGCCCCCCGGGGAGCCCTCGGCCTCGCCGGGCCCCTCCACCCGCAGCTCCACGCGCCGCTCGGCGAGCTCGGGCCCGACGAGCGCGCCCGCCTCCTGGACGAGCGTGCGCAGCGAGGTGGGCTCCAGGTTGGGGGCGGTGTCGCGCCCGTACTCGGAGAGGAGCCAGAGCATGCGCTCCATGGTGCGGATCTCGCGGTTCGCGATGCTCAGGCGGCGCCGGTCGCGCTCGCCCAGCGTGGTGTTCCGCGCGAGCGTCTGCACGGCCATCTTCACCGAGCTCAGGGGGTTGCGGATCTCGTGGCTCAGGTGGCTGGAGAGCCGGGCGATCTGCACCGGGGGGGCGCCGTTGAGCAGCCGGGTGAGGTTCATCACCCCGGCGCTCGCGCGGCCGCCGCCCTCCGCGCGCAGCACGAGCCGCAGGTGCGTCGGGTGCTCCTCGTCCTCCCATGCGGCCGCGGAGACGAACTCCACCGTGCCCTCGTCGCTCGCCTCGCGCGCCGCCTGGTCCAGCGCCCGGGCGCGCTCGGGCGGGATGCGCAGCGCCTCGTGCAGCGGGCGGCCCACGAGCGAGTCGGCGTCACGCCCCAGCGTGGCGACGAGCCCGCCCGAGGCGTGCGTCAGCGTCAGGTCCTCTCCCCAGCCCAGCTGGGCGGCGTGAACAAGGTGTGCGTCCATCAGGGGCACTCTAACGGCTCCCGCCCCGCCGGGCGCAGCTCCCCGAGCGCTGGGCGCGCCCTTCCGTCCTGTCCCGAGCGTTCCGCCCCCGCGGGGGCACCCCGGCTCCGAGGGGGGTAGGCCTTCATCCTCCCGATGACGGATGGAGCGCTTTGCGCGCTTTCCCTAGGGTCCCACCTTGCCCGCGACCGCCGGGGCGCCGCTTCCCAGCCTCTTCCTCCGCCGCACTCCCGCCGTATCCCCGAACGAAGGAGCCGACCATGAAGACCCCGAGCAAGAAGACCCTGCGCAAGAGCCGCGGCCAGGGCATGACCGAGTACATCATCATCGTCGCGCTCATCGCGATCGCCGCCATCGGCGTGATCACCCTCTTCGGCAACAACATCCGCAAGCTCTTCGGCCAGTCGGCCGACGCGCTCGCCGGCAACGCGAACGTGAAGAACGACGCGGACGCCCGCAAGCAGGAGCTGGAGAAGAAGCAGATGAGCAACTTCGGCGAGAACAACGCCTACTAGCGCAGCCGCCGCACGCGGGTGCCGAAGGGGGCCGCTTCCGGGATGCCGGGGCGGCCCTTTTCACGTCCCGGGCCCCGCGCGCGGCTATAGTCCCGGCCCACCATGGAAGGCCGCCTGCTGCTCAAGAACTGCGCTCTCTTCCGGGCCGACGGCCGGGTGCGCCGCGCGATGGCCGTGGTGGTGGAGGAGGGGCGCATCCACCAGGTGGCCCCGGACGCAGAGGTCCCGGTGCGCCCGGGTGACTGGGAGGTGGCCTGCCGCGGGCGCCTCCTCGCCCCGGGCCTGGTGGACTGCCACAGCCACCTGGTGTCCTCCCAGCTCCTGCCGCCCACCGGCGAGCTGCTGCTCAAGGGCCCCGCGGCGCGGCGTGCGCAGCAGGCGCGGCTCGAGGCGCTGCTCACCCCCGCGGACGTGGAGGCCCTGAGCGCCTTCGGGCTCGCGCGCGCGCTGCGCAGCGGCGTGACCCTGGCGGTGGAGCACCTCGCGTGTCCCTCGGACGTGGGCGGCGCGCTCGCGGCGCAGGCCCGCGCGGCCGAGCGGCTGGGGATGCGGCTCGTCACCGGGCCCTCCACGCACAGCCTCGGCGGGGCGGCGGCGGCCGAGGCCCAGGTGGAGGCGAACGCGGCCTTCGCGCGCGCCCAGCGCAGCCACCCGCGGGTGCGCGGGGCGCTGGGCTTCCACGCCTCCTCCAGCTGCGAGGACGCGCTGCTGCGCCGGCTGGGGCGGCTGCGCGAGGAGCTGGGCGCGCCGCTCGTGTTCCACCTCGCCGAGGACGAGGCGGACCTCACCGCCACCTTCTCGCGCTACGGCCGGCGCGTCGTCGCGCGGCTGGAGACCTTCGGGCTGCTGGGCGCAGGAAGCCTCGCGGCGCACGGGCGGGCGCTGGACCGCGCCGAGAGCGAGCGGCTCGCGCAGGGGCGCACCTTCCTCGCGCTCGCGCCCACCGCCGGCCTGGTGCAGGAGCCCGGCGGCGGCGGCCTGGACTCGCTGCTCGCGCGCCCGCAGCTGCTGGGGCTGGGCAGCGCGGGCTATGGCCACGTGAGCGAGTCCCTGCAGGCCGCCTTCGTGCTGCTGCTGCAGCAGGCGCGCGCCGGGCGGCTGCTGGACCCGGACGGCACGCTCGCGCAGCTGGCGGTGGAGGGGCCCGCGGAGCTGTGCTCCATGCTCTTCGGCGCTCCGAGCGGGGCGGTGGAGGAGGGGGCGCTCGCGGACCTCGTCGTCTACGACCTGGTGCCCACCGAGGACCCGGCCACCGGGCTGATGCCCTCGCCCCTGCTCGCGCTCGCGCGCAGCCCCGTCGCCTGGAGCGTGGTGGACGGGCGCGTCACCGTGCGCGAGGGACAGCTGCTGGGCGCGGACTTCCTCGAGCTGGCGCACGCTGCCGCACGGGCGCTCGAGGGGCTGTGGGCGCGGGCGCAATGAGGCCGCTGCCCGAGCGCCTGCAGGCGGCCCGCGCCGCCCGCGCTCCGCTGCTCGCAGACCCGCGCACCACGGCGCTGCGCCTGCTCAACGGCGAGGCGGACGGCGTGCCGGACGTGACGGCGGACGCCTTCGGGGACGGGGGCGCGCTGGTCGTCCTCAGCCTCTACCGCGACTTCACGCCGCAGGAGGAGGCGGCGCTCGTGGAGGCCGCCGTGGCGGCGTGGAGGCCGCGCAGCCTCTACCTCAAGCGCCGGCCGCGCGAGGCGCGGGTGGTGGCCAACACGCAGAAGGCGCAGCTCGCGCCGGAAGTGCCCGCGTGGGGTGAGGCCGTGGAGGCGCTCGAGGCCCGGGAGAACGGGCTGCAGTTCCTCATCCGTCCCGCGCAGGGGCTGAGCGTGGGGCTGTACCTGGACATGCGCGACACACGCGCGTGGCTGCAGGGGCAGGTCTCCGGGCGCACGGTGCTCAACCTCTTCGCGTACACCTGTGCCTTCGGCGTGGCGGCGAAGGCCGGGGGCGCGGCGCGCGTGCTCAACGTGGACGCGAGCCGCCGCGTGCTCGAGTGGGGCGAGGAGAACGCGCGGCTCAACGGCCAGGGCGTGGACCGCTACGACTACGTGGCCGGGGACGTGTTCGACTGGCTGGAGCGGCTCGCGAAGAAGGCGGAGCGCTTCGACGTGGTGGTGTGCGATCCGCCGTCCTTCGCCACCACGCGCAGCAGCCGCTTCTCCGCCGCGCGCGATTATGCAGCGCTCGCCGAGTCGGCGGCGAGGGTGGTGGCACCGGGTGGCAGGCTCGTGGCCTGCTGCAACCACGCAGGGCTGGAGGCGCGGCGCTTCGAGGCCCAGGTGCGCCAGGGCGCGCTGCAGGCGGGCCGCACGGTGCGCCCGGTGGCGAGCCTGGGGCCCTCGGCGCTGGACTTTCCGGAGCCTCCCTCCGCGCCCGCGGCGCTGAAGGTGCGCGTGGTGGAGCTGCCGTGAAGCGCTTCAAGCTGACGCTCGAGTACGACGGCACGGGCTACGTGGGCTGGCAGGTGCAGCCGAACGGGCCCTCCATCCAGGGCACGCTCGCGGGGGCGCTGGAGGCGCTGCTCGGCGAGCGCGTGGCGGTGGAGGCGGCCGGCCGCACGGACTCGGGCGTGCACGCGCTGGGGCAGGTGGCCTGCTTCAGCACGGCGCGCGAGCTGCCGCTCAAGGCGTACTGGATGGGGCTCAACGCGCACCTGCCGCCGGACATCGCGGTGGTGGCCGCGGAGGAGGTGCCGCTGGACTTCGATCCGCGGCGCTGGTCGCGCGGAAAGCGCTACCGCTACCGGGTGAGCAACCGGCGCTCGCGCTCGCCGCTGCGCCGCCACACGCACTGGGAGCTGTTCATGCCGCTGGACGTGGAGGCGATGCGCGCGGGCGCGCAGCACCTGCTCGGGCGCCACGACTTCTCGGCCTTCCGCGCGGCGGACTGCGAGGCGGCGCACGCGGTGCGCGAGGTGCGCGCGCTGGACGTGGAGGGCAGGGCAGGGGACGAGATCACCTTCACGGTGAACGGCACCGCGTTCCTCAAGCACATGGTGCGCAACCTCGTGGGCACGCTGGTGGAGGTGGGCCGCGGCAAGCGCCCGCCCGCGTGGGTGGGCGAGGTGCTCGCAGGAAGGGATCGCACGCGCGCGGGCATCACCGCGCCTGCGCACGGGCTCTCGCTGCTCGAGGTGTTCTACGGCGAGGGGCCGCATCCCCACGGCGCCGATGCCGACGAGGCGTGAAGACAGGGGTCCACAGGCTCGAGCCTGCACGCCTATCCCCTCTCCCCCTGGGAGAGGGAAGCGGACTGCTCGCCGTGCACCCCTGCCTGCCGGCCCCGGGAGCGAGTGCGTTAGACTCCCAGCCCGTGACGTCCCTCCTCTCGAGCATCGAGCCCCTGCGCGTGCGGCTGCGGCGCGCGCAGTTCATCTTCGGGTTGGGCGTACTGTCGATGGTGCTGGGCTCCATCGCCTCCGCGGGGCTCTCGCTGCGCCTCGGCCTGCGCGTGGCGGAGCTGCCGCAGGTGCTGCGCTGGGCGGTGGCGATCGGCGTGGGGGGGCTGTGGCGGCTGAGCTTCCTGCCGCTGCTGTGCTACGGCGCAGCGCGCGTGCTCGCCCTTCGCCCGCGCGCGACGGCCGTGGGCGCGGCGCTCTCGGGCGAGGCCTTCCTGCTCGCACTCGATCTCACCCGCGCCGGCGTGGCCGGACTGTGGACGAGCGCGCCGCTGGTGCTGGGGCGCCTGGGCACGCTCGCGCTCGGGATGTGGCTGAGCGAGCGCGCGGTGCAGGCAGGACGGCTCGCCGCCGAGGCGCAGGAACGCGCCGCCCAGGCCAAGGCCCAGGCGACGCAGGCAGAGTACGCGGAGTTCCTCGCGCGGGCAGAGGGGGCGCCCGCGGAAGACGTTAGGCCGTAGCGCGTGCCGAGCCGCTCTGGGGCTTGGTGGTGTCCAGCACCAGCTTGCCGAAGCTCAGCTTGTCGCCGGTGACGTCCACGACGATGTGGTCGCCCGGGGCGAAGTCCCCATTGAGCACCTTGAGGGCCAGCGGGTCCATGAGGTGCTTCTGCAGCGCGCGCTTGAGCGGCCGCGCGCCGTAGGTCGGGTCGTAGCCGCGCTCGGCGAGGAAGTCGCGGGCGCGGGGGCTGAGCTCCATCGTGAGGCGCTTGTCGGCGAGCAGCTTCTGGATGCGCGCGAGCTGCACCTCGACGATGTGCGCGATGTCCTGGCGCTTGAGCGGCTCGAAGATGACCACCTCGTCCACGCGGTTGAGGAACTCCGGGCGGAAGTGGCCGCGCAGGGCGTCCATCACGCTCTCGCGCGTCTCCTCGTCCAGGGTGTCCTTGCCGCTCATGCCCTCCTGCAGCGCGGCGGAGCCCAGGTTGCTGGTCATGATGAGGACGGTGTTCTTGAAGTCCACCGTGCGGCCCTGGCTGTCGGTGAGCCGGCCCTCGTCGAGGATCTGCAGCAGGATGTTGAAGACATCCGGGTGCGCCTTCTCGATCTCGTCGAAGAGGATGACCGCGTAGGGACGGCGGCGCACGGCCTCGGTGAGCTGGCCGCCCTCGTCGTAGCCCACGTAGCCCGGGGGCGCGCCCACCAGCCGCGCGACCGCGTGCTTCTCCATGTACTCGGACATGTCGATGCGGATCATCGCGCTGTCGTCGTCGAAGAGGAACTCGGCGAGCGCCTTGGCGGTCTCGGTCTTCCCCACGCCCGTGGGGCCGAGGAAGATGAACGAGCCGATGGGGCGGTTGGGGTCCTGCAGGCCGCTGCGCGCGCGGCGCACGGCGTTGCTCACCGCTTCGATCGCGGGCCGCTGGCCAATGACGCGCTTGGCGAGCCGCTCCTCCATCTTCACCAGCTTCTGCACCTCGCCTTCGAGCAGGCGCGAGACCGGGATGTGGGTCCACTTGGCCACCACCTCGGCGATGTCCTCCGCGTCCACCTCCTCCTTGAGGAACTTCTGCGTCTTCTGCAGCTCGGCGAGCTTCGCGTTGTGCGCGGTGAGCTCCTTCTCGAGCGAGGGGATGACGCCGAACTTGAGCTCGGCGGCGCGGTTGAGCTCGCCCGAGCGCTCGGCCGAGGCCTGGTCGTTCTTCGCCTTCTCGATCTTCTCCTTGAGCGAGCGGATGGCGTCGATCGCCTTCTTCTCCTCGTCCCAATGGGCCTTGAGCGTGCGGAACTGCTCCTGGAGCCCGGCGAGCTCGCGCTCCACCTGCTGCAGGCGCTCCACGCTGTGCGCGTCCGTCTCCTTGCGCAGCCCCTCGCGCTCGATCTCCAGCTGGGTGATCTTGCGGCGGATGTCGTCGATCTCGGTGGGCATCGAGTCGATCTCGATGCGCAGCCGGCTGCTCGCCTCATCCACGAGGTCGATCGCCTTGTCCGGCAGGAAGCGGTCCGCGATGTAGCGGTGGCTCAGGGTCGCGGCGGCGACCAGGGCGCTGTCCTGGATGCGCACACCGTGGTGCACCTCGTAGCGCTCCTTGAGGCCGCGCAGGATGCTGATGGTGTCGTGCACGCTGGGCTCGCCCACCATCACCGGCTGGAAGCGCCGCTCGAGCGCCGCGTCCTTCTCGATGTACTTGCGGTACTCGTCCAGCGTGGTCGCGCCGATGCAGTGCAGCTCGCCGCGCGCGAGCGCCGGCTTGAGCATGTTGCCCGCGTCCATGGCGCCCTCGGCCTTGCCGGCGCCCACCAGGGTGTGCAGCTCGTCGATGAAGAGGATGACTTCGCCCTCGGCGCTGGCCACCTCCTTGAGCACGGCCTTGAGGCGCTCCTCGAACTCGCCGCGGTACTTGGCACCGGCCACCATGGCGCTCAGGTCCAGCGTGATGAGCCGGCGGTTCTTGAGCCCCTCGGGCACGTCGCCGTCCACGATGCGGCGCGCGAGCCCCTCGGCGATGGCGGTCTTGCCCACGCCGGGCTCACCGATGAGCACGGGGTTGTTCTTGGTGCGGCGGCTGAGCACCTGGATGCAGCGGCGGATCTCCTCGTCGCGGCCGATGACCGGATCGAGCTTGCCCGAGCGCGCGGCCTCGGTGAGGTCGCGCCCGTACTTCTCCAGGGCCTGGTAGGTGGCCTCGGCGTCCGCGCTGGTGACGCGGCTGTTGCCGCGCACCTCCTTGATGCCGCTGAGCACGCGGTCGCGCGTGACGCCGCTCGCCTTGAGCACCTCGCCCACGCTGCCCTTGTCGTGGGTGAGCGCGAGCAGCAGGTGCTCGGAGGAGACGAACTCGTCCTTGAGCGCCTTGGCCTCGTCCTCGGCCTTGTCGAAGGTCTTCAGCAGCCGCTGGGTGAGGGTGGCTCCCTCGCCGCCCTGCATCTTGGGCAGCCGGGCGAGCGCCTCCTCGAGGCGCTGGGTGAAGAGCTTCGCGTCCGCGCCCACCTTGCGCAGCAGGGGCGGGACGATGCCGTCCTGCTGGGAGGCGAGCGCGAGCGCGAGGTGCTCGGGCTCGTAGTTGGGGTGGTCCGCGCGCCGCGCGAGCGCCTGCCCCTCCTGGATCGCCTCCTGGGCCTTCACGGTGTATTTGTCGAGTCGCATGGACCCAACGTAAGGGTCCTTCGACCCTTGGCAAGCAAGGCCAGGCGCCCCGGGTTGTCAGCGGGCGCGGGCAAGGGTATAGGCCCGCCCGCAAGTCCCCGGGGGGTACGACACTGGAAGCGCACGGCGGCTATCTCATACGCATCGACTCGTTCGCCGGCCTGGACCTGGCGGCGCTGGCGCGCGAGGCGCTCGCCGAGGACGGCGTGGTGCTGCCGGGAGACGGAGCGGGCTGCGGCCTGCTCGTCACGGTGAACCGGCGGCGCAAGGTGGTGCGGCTCGCCTACGACGCGCCCCACACCTACGGCCGGCGCGGCGCGCAGTGGTACGGGGCGCACCATGCGCTCGCGCGCACGCTCTCGCGCGTGGCGAGCGCCACCGTGCACGCCTACGTCTTCGACCCCGACGAGCGCGAGGAGGTCATCAGCTGGGGCAACGGCCGGCGCGTGGGCGGCGAGTGCGTGGTCTACGACGACGTGGAGCTGCCCGAGGAAATGGGGGACGGGGAGGGCGGAGAGGCGGAGGAGCGGGCCTTCGAGCGCCTGCGCGCCCGCTGGCCCCTGGGCCACCTCGCGTACGTCTACGGCCTCACGCGCGAGGAGCTGCTGCGCCTGCCGCGCGCCGAGGGGCTGCTGCTGCCGCTCGAGGTGCCGGCAACCTCCACGCTGAGCGAGGCGCTGGCGGGGCTGCTCGTGGTGCCGCCCGTGCGCGGGCTGGGGCCCGCGGGCAGCGCCGCTTCGTCCTCCTGAGCCGGCTCCAAAGCCGGCTCAGGTGCCGCCTCAGGCGTCGCGGCCGAGCTGCGGCTCCTGTGCGGCCACCAGGGCGCGCACCCGCTCGCTGCGGAAGTACTGCGCGAGCAGGAGGAAGAGGCCCGCCACCAGCGCGGTGTGCACCACGGCGGCGGCGGAGAAGAAGGCGGGCATCGCGGTGCGCACCTGCTCGGCGAGCGCGGGGTCCTTGAGGTCCGCGAAGCCCGGCATGCGGTCCATCAGCTCGGCGCCCACCGTGCCCATGCGCCGCCAGACGACGGCGAGCTGCGCGCCGTCCACCGTGCGCAGGAAGGCTGCGGCGAGCGCGGCGCGGCCCAGCAGCTGGCGCATGCCCTCGCGCGGGAGCATGCCGGCGCGGCGCAGCAGGTGGCCCGCGGCGCCGATGCACAGGAAGCACGCGCCCGCGAGCCCCACGAGGATGAGCGCGCGCGGCTCGCGCATGGGCTCGAGCGCGGACACCTGCGCCTCGAGCGCCCGGCGCTCCACCTCCGGATCCAGGCCGCTCGGCAGCTCGCGCGCGGCCGAGGCGGGGCGGCTCGCGTAGTCGCGCAGCTCGCCCAGGTGCGCGAGCAGCACCAGGTCCTGCAGCGAGCGGAAGAGGGTGAGCGAGGAGAGGACGAAGCAGACCAGCGCCGCCACCCGCACGCCGCGCGGGAGGCGGGGGCCGGGCGGGGGCGAGCGCTGCGGCGAGGAGGGCGTCACCGCTTCGGCGCCTCCTGCTTCGAAGCCTCGACATAACGAAGCCGCAGGTCGGTGAGCAGCTCCTGGAAGAACTGCTCCTCGTCCGGGGTGAGGTTGCCGCGGGTCTTGTCCTTCAGGAGCGAGAGCAGCTCCAGGCTCTGGCGCGCGAGCGGCAGGTTGCGCTCGGCGCGCCCCGTGTCCGGGTTGGGCGCCACGCCCAGGTGGATGAAGGCCGTGGAGGCCAGCCCGAGCACGAAGGTGTTGAACGCGATGGGCGCGTCCGACATCACGAAGGTCTCACCGCGGGTCGAGTCGCTCATGCCGTCTCGGAGTCCTCGTCGGACTCGTCCGCCTCGTCGTCCATGTCCTCGTCGTCGAAGTCCTCGTCGAGCATGGAGGTCTCGACCGGCGCGGCCTTCTCCGCCACGTCCGGCAGGCCCTTCACGTAGCGCTCGTAGGTCTTCTCGTCGATCTGACCGGTGCGCAGGTAGCGCTCGGCGGTGCGCTTGTCGATGTGCTTCGGATCCAGGGTGTCGGCCACGGATTAACTCCTCAGAATTGCTTGGAAAAGGGCGCGCAACCTTATAGCAGGACAGCGGGCTGTCAACGCCTGCCGCGCGCACCTGCCCTCCAGACCCGATGAACGCTCCCCCACCTCCCACGCTTCCCCGGGGCCTCTATGCCCTGTGTGACGACTCGCTGCGCCCCGAGCTGCCGCTGCCCGAGAAGGCGGCGCTGCTGCTGCAGGGGGGCGCGCGGGTGCTGCAGCTGCGCATGAAGCACACCCCGTTGCGCGAGGGGCTCGCCGCCGCGCGCGCCATCGCGCAGGCCTGCGAGCGGGCGGGCGCGCTGCTCATCGTGAACGACCGCGTGGACCTCGCGCTGCTCTCCGGGGCGCACGGGGTGCACGTGGGGGACGAGGACCTGCCGCCCGAGGCAGCGCGCGCGCTGCTGGGCCCCACGCGCCTCGTGGGCGTCACCGTGCGCAGCGCCGAGGGCGCACGCGCGGCGCGCGCCGCCGGCGCCGACTACGTGGGGCTGGGGCCGGTGTTCGCCACGCGCACCAAGGCGGTGCCCGCGCCGGTGCTGGGGCTCACGCGGCTCGCCGAGGAGGTGCGCGCGAGCCCCCTGCCGGTGGTGGCCATCGGCGGGGTGGGGCTCGAGAACATCGCGGACGTCGCCCGCGCCGGGGCGCACTGCGCCGCGGTGGCCTCCGATGCGCTGCTCGCCCGTGACGTGGCCGAGCGGGTGGGCGCGCTCGCGAGCGCCTTTGACAGGGGCGCCCTGGCGGCTAGCCTCGCGCGCTCCCGCCCATGAGACCGCCCCGCCCCCCGTACTCCGGCCCGCATCACGGCCCTGGTTCAGGCTCAGGCCCGCATCACGGCCAGCCGCCGCGCCGGCCGAACATCGGCATCACGCCGGATGTCTCCGCGCCGCGCCCCGACTCCGGCTTCGCCTACTACGAGCTGAAGGTCCCCTACGCGGACGCGGTGCTGCGCGCCGGGGGGCTGCCCTTCGTGCTGCCCTACGCCGAGGACCCCGGCTGCATCGAGGCCTACCTGGACCGCGTCTCCGGCCTGCTCGTCACCGGCGGCGCCTTCGACATCCCGGCGGAGGCCTACGGCGAGACCTCGGGCGAGGGCATGGGGCCGCTGAAGCACGGGCGCACCACCTTCGAGGCCGCGCTGATGCGCGCCGCGCTCAAGCGCAACATGCCGGTGTTCGGCGTGTGCGGCGGCATGCAGCTGCTCAACGTCGTGCTGGGCGGGAGCCTGCACCAGGACATCGGGCGCGAGGTGCCCGGCGCGCGCGAGCACGAGCAGAAGCACGACCGCAGCCAGCCGCAGCACCCGGTGGAGGTGAAGGACGGCACGCTGCTCGCGGAGGCCCTGGGCAAGGGCCCCATCATGGTGAACTCCACGCACCACCAGGCGGTGAAGCGCACGGGCGAGCGCGTGGTGGTGAGCGCCGTGGCCCCGGACGGCGTGGTGGAGGCCATCGAGAGCCCCGCGCACGCATGGGCCGTGGGCGTGCAGTGGCACCCCGAGCTGATGCTCAGCTCCATCCCCGCGCAGCTCGGCCTCTACAAGGCCTTCGTGCACCGCGCGCGCGAGAGCCGCCGCTAGGCCCGCGCGCACGCGCAGGCGCACGCGCCCCTACATCCCCCGAGCGCCGCCCGAGGCCGAGAAATCGGCTCCAGCGCGTGCGCACGCGCGGTGGGGCGCGAAAAAGGCGACTCCAGCGAAACACGCAAGCGCCTACATTGCGGCAGCTTCCGCGGCGCGTATGCTCCCAGCCGAATTCGCGCGCGGGCGGGCAGTGTTCCGGGCGCGCGAGCACACCCTCTGGAAGAGAGACACGACCATGAACATGCGAGGACTGTTTCGCGCGGCGCTGCTCGCGTCGGTGCTGACGGCAGCGGCGGCCTGCAGCGGTGGCGGAGATGGCACCGACCCGGTGGACAGCGGCACGCCCGATGGCGGCGGCCCCGTCATCACGCCCACCGCCACCGACTCGGACGGCGACGGCATCCCCAACTCCGTCGAGGACAAGAACGGCAACGGGCGCGTGGACGAGGGCGAGACCGACCCGAACAGCCGCGACACCGACTGTGACGGCCTGCTGGACGGGCCGAGCCAGGGGAGCATGAAGGGCGAGGACCAGAATGCCAACGGCACGGTGGACCCCGGCGAGACCGACCCCACCAAGCTGGACACGGACGGCGACGGCCTCACGGACGGCGTGGAGCGTGGCGTCACGCAGAACCTCGAGCCCTCGCGCTGCACCACCTTCGTCGCAGATGCGGATCCGGCCACGGTGAGCGACCCGACGAAGGCGGACAGCGACGGCGACGGGATGCAGGACGGCGCCGAGGACGGCAACCAGAACGGTAAGGTGGACCCCGGCGAGCTCGACCCCGGCAAGTCGGGGGACGCGAGCCCGCTCGTGGCGCAGGTGTGCAGCACCAACAACCTGAAGCCCGTCACGGTGAAGAAGCTGAGCGCACCGGACCTGACGCTGGGCCTGCCCTCCACGTTCTCGGACGCGGAGCTCAAGGACATGGTCGTGAGCAGCGCGGTGAAGGGCACCATCGGCTACGACCCGGACAGCAAGGTGGCCTTCATCGCCTACAAGACCGGCCAGGTTGGCACCTCGACCACGCCGGATAAGGACGAGGAGGGCCTGCGCGCCACCATCGGCGCCGGTGCACCGTCCACGCGCCAGAACTTCACAACCTGGGACGGCACCGCGGCAACGCAGGCGTTCTACGCGTCGACGGCGACCACGGACCTCGTCGCCTACGCGAACTCGCTGGCTACCTCCCTGGTGGGCTCGGGGGCCGGCGCCCTCACCGGTACCGCGGGCATCAGCGGCCCGTTCAAGATCCAGGCGGAGTTCGTGCACCGCTCGAACCAGAGCGTGATCGTGGTGCTGGCGATCAGCAGCGCGGCTCGCTTCGATGACGCATCGCTGCCGTCACGCCTCGTCATCGAGGACGTGGCCGGCGGCACGGGCCTCGCCCAGTACGTGGACACCAACTCGGTGCAGTGCGAGCCGTTCGTCACGGGCCGCGGCAAGGTGGACTTCCTCTTCGTCGTGGACGACAGCGGCTCGATGGCGACCTCACAGGACTTCCTCGCCAAGGCCGCCACGGACGTGGCGGCGAAGCTGGGCGCCTCCTCGCTGGACTGGCGCATCGGCATGGTCACGACCTCGTACACGACGTCGGGTGAGCCCAACACGAACGTCTTCCGCGGCTACACGACCAACATCGACCAGTTCAAGGCGTGGCTGACGCCCAAGGCGTACTGCGCCTCGGCTACTAACATGTGCGTCGTTCTCGGGACGGCGAACTCGACCAGCTGCACCTCCAACTCGCAGTGCACCGGTGGCACGCTCTGTGACACGGGCATTGGCAAGTGCGCGCCCATCAGCAGCACCCTCGCGAACACCACGTGCTCCGCGAACACCGAGTGTTGGGTAAATATCGATGGCACTCCCACCGAAAAGTCATTGGATGCGGCGCGCGAGGGCCTGAAATTTTCTTGCGGGAGCGTCGCTACCGGTGCTCAGAAGGCGCGCCCGGACGCCATCCCGGTGGTGGTGCTGCTGACCGATACGCGCGACCAGTCCACGGATTCGGTGGCGGCCTTCAACACCTTCTTCCAGACCGGTAACCCCGCCAACCAGTCCATCGCGGTGCACGGCATCATCTGCCCGCCGGACGGCGCTCGCTGTGACTCCCAGGAGGACAACACCAATCCGCGCCATGCTGACGTCATCGCGCAGACCAGCGGCGTGGTGGGCAGCATCCGCGATGCGGCGAACATCACCGCGACGATCAACGGCATCGTGGACAGCACCATCGCGGCCGCGGGCTACAAGCTCGCCAAGCCGCCCATCGGTGCCTCGGTGCGCGTGGGCCTGGAGAGCGTGACCAACCCCACCGCCTGCCCCAGCAACACGGACCTGCCTCGCAGCCGCGTGAACGGCTTCGACGTCAACGGCGTGAGCAAGACGCTCTCGTTCTACGGCGCCTGCCGCCCCGCCTCGACGGGCACGGGCAACGCGGCCGTCTCGTACCGCTACTGGGTGGACGGTAAGAGCGACCCGGACGGCAAGGCGCCGTGCTTCGAGGATCCGAAGTACGACCCGAACGATCCGGACCACTGCCAGGGCAAGCTCTCGTGCGACACCGCTACGACCAACACCTGCATCTGCAAGGCTCCGGTCGCGGGCTGCCCCAGCGGCCAGGTGTTCGACAACCGCACTACCGTGTGCGCCTGCGTGACGCCCATCGGCTAGCGCGCAGTGCACCCTCCGCCGTGGGGCCGCGAGACGGGCCCCACGGCAAGCGAAGACGCCCTCCTCTTTCCGCTGCGGAAGGGGAGGGCGTCGTCGTTTCGGGGGCGCTGGGAAAGGCTAGGAGGCCGAGCGCGCGCGCAGGGCCACGAAGTGGCGGTTCGCCTCGCGCAGCAGGTCCTCGCCCGAGTGCACGTTCGGGTGGGGGAACACGGCGCAGGCCACCCGCAGGGAGGCGGCCACGGGGCCGTTGGGGCCCTCCGCGCTCAGCTCGCGGGCGCGCGCCTCCAGGCGCTCGGCGGCCACGCGTGCGCCGGCGAGGTCCGTCTCCGGCAGCAGGACGATGAACTCCTCCACGTCCGTGCGGAAGAGCCGGTCCGCGCCGCGAAAGAGCGTGCGCACCGCGTGGGCGAGGTCCGCGAGCAGCTGGTCGCAGGCCACGCGCCCCACCTCGTGGCGCAGGCCGGCGTAGTCCTCGAGCCCGAAGAGCAGGAGCGCCGCGGGGCGCCCGTAGCGCCGCGAGCGCGCCACCTCCGCGTCCAGGCTGACCTTCAGCTGCGCGAAGGTGCCCGCGCCGGTGAGCGGGTCGATGGCGCGCAGGAGGCTCAGCTCCTCCTCGGCCGCGGCGAGCCGCTCGCGGTAGTCGCGCACGGTGAGGGCTGCGTGAATGCGCGCCTGCAGCTCGGTGAGCTTGAAGGGCTTGGTGACGTAGTCGTCCGCCCCCAGCTCCATGCCGCGGATCTTCCCGTCCATGTCCCCCATGGCGGTGAGCACGATGACGGGCAGCCCCCGCGTGGCCTCGGCCGAGCGCAGGGCCTGCAGCACGCCGAAGCCGTCTCGCCGGGGCATCATCAGGTCCAGGAGGACGAGGTCCGGCTTGCGCTCGGCGACGCGCGCGAGCGCCTCCTCGCCGTCTCCCGCCACCGCCACCTCGTGGCCCAGCGCGCCGCACAGGTCGCGCAGGAGCGCGCAGGTGACCGCGTCGTCGTCCACCACGAGGATGAGCCGGCCTGCGCCCGGAGCGGGCGGCGCGGGGGTACCGCCCTCGGTCACTGGAAGTCCCCCTTCGCCCGGCTCTCGAAGCGGGTGAACTCCGCGAGGAAGACCAGGTCCACGCTGCCGATGGGACCGTTGCGCTGCTTGGCCACCACGAGCTCCACCGGGATGGCGGTGGAGGAGCGGGGGGCGGCCTCCTCGCCCTCGGGCGGGTCCTCGCGGTGGATGAACATCACCACGTCCGCGTCCTGCTCGATGGAGCCCGACTCGCGCAGGTCCGAGAGCATGGGCTTGCCGCCCTTGCGCTCCTCCACCTTACGGTTGAGCTGGCTGAGCGCGATGATCGGCACCTCCAGCTCCTTGGCCAGCTGCTTGAGCGAGCGGCTGATCTCGGAGACCTCCAGCTGGCGGCTCTCCACCTTGCCCTTCTGGTGCATGAGCTGGAGGTAGTCGATGATGATGAGGCCCAGCCGGTCGTCCTTCTGCTTCAGGCGGCGCGCCTTGGCGCGCAGGTCGAAGGGGGACAGGCCGCCCGAGTCGTCGATGTAGAGCGGCGCGTTGTAGAGCGCGCCCGCCATCTCCTGGAACTTCTCCTCGTCGTGCGGGGTGAGGCGCCCGCCGCGCAGCTTCTTCATGTCCACGCGCGCGCTCGAGGCGAGCAGGCGCATGAGCAGCTGGTCCGAGGGCATTTCGAGGCTGAAGATGGCCACCGCGCGGTTCTCCTTGAGGGCCGCGTTGGTGGCGATGTTCATCGCGAAGGAGGTCTTCCCGATGCCGGGGCGCGCCGCGAGGATGATGAGCTCGCCGCCGTGCAGACCCGTGAGCTGCATGTCCAGGTCGACGAAGCCGGTGGAGAGGCCGGTCACGCCCGTGGCGGCCGCCTTCATCTTGTCCAGCAGGTCGAGCGTCTTCTCCATCAGCGCGGAGACGGGCAGCAGGTCGCCCTCGCGCTTCTTCTCCGCGAGGAGGAACACCTTGCGCTCCGCCTCGTCGAGCAGCACCTCGAGGTCGCCGGTGTCCGTGCTGGCGAGGTCCTGGATCTCCTTGCCCACGCCCGCGAGGCGCCGGCGCAGGGCCTGGTCCTTGACGATGTGCGCGTACTGGGTGGCGTTGGAGGCGAGCGGCACCACCTGGTCCAGCCCCATCAGGTAGCTGGGGCCGCCCACGTGGGACAGCTGCCCGCGCGTCTTCAGCTCCTCGGCGAGCGTGAGGTGGTCCACCTGGCGCGCGCTGCCGTCCAGGCCGAGCATCGCCGCGAAGATCTGCGCGTGCGCGGGGTGGCTGAAGTCGTCCGGGTGGACGACCTCGGCGATGTCCGAGATGAGCGTGTTGTCCTGGAGCACGGCGCCCAGCACCGCGCGCTCCGCGGCGAGATCCTCGTGGACCCGCCGCCCCTCCCGGCCCCCGTCGAGCACATTCAAGTTCTGCATGGCAGCCTCCCAGTGTAGCCGGGGCGAGCGACCCCTGCACCCTAGGGGGCTGCCTGCGGCTGCAGGACGCTGCAAGCCCCTGAAAGCACGAAGGCCGCCCCGGTCTCCCGGGACGGCCCTCGCTCGAAGCGGTGTGCGGCGCGAGGCGCTAGGCCTCGGGCGCGACCTCGACGTTGATCTTGGCGGTCACGTCGCGGTGCAGGCGCAGCTCCACGGTGTGCTTGCCCAGGGTCTTGATCGGCTCGGGCAGGTGGATGTGACGGCGGTCCACCTTCTGGCCGGCGGCGGCGAGCGCCTCGGCGATGTCCAGCGCCGTGACGGAGCCGAACAGCTTGTCCTGCTCACCCACCTTGCGGCGCAGGGTGACGGCGACGGCGCCGACCTTCTTGGCCTGCTCCTCCGCACCGGCGCGCAGCTTGGCGCTGCGCGCGCTCTGCACGGCCTGCTCGTGCTGCAGCTGGCGCAGGTTCTGCTCGCTGGCGAGCACCGCCAGCTTGCGGGGCAGGAGGTAGTTGCGGCCGAAGCCGTCCTTGACCGTGACGAGCTCGCCGGACTTGCCGAGGTTGTCGATGTCCTCTCGAAGAATGACCTTCATGTTCGTTCTCGATTCTTCCCGAAAGGGCGGGCGGGCTAGCCGACCAGCGCGTTGTAGGGGATGAGCGCGATGCCGCGGGCGCGCTTGATGGCCACCGCCACCTCGCGCTGGTGCTTCGCGCAGTTGCCGGAGATGCGACGGGGGATGATCTTGCCGCGCTCGGTCACGAAGTACTTGAGCGCCGCCTGATCCTTGAAGTCCACCTTCGCGCCCTTCTCGGCGCAGAAGCGGCAGACCTTCTTGCGGCCGAAGCCGCGCCCACCGCGCTTGTCGTCGTCCATGCCGCCGCCGCGGTCGTCGCGCCCGCCGCGGTCGTCGCCGCCGCCGCGCCCGCCACCACCGAAGCCGCCGCCGCCGTAGCCACCACCGCCGCCGCCGCCACCGCCGAAGGAGCGGCCACCGCCGCTCCCGCCGCCGCCGCCACCGCCGAAGGAGCGGCCGCCGCCGGTCCCAGTCGAAGTCGTCTTGTCCGTGCTCATGTGATTTCTCTCGTCAGAAGTTGTCGTGAAAGACCGGGGATGCCCTACGGCTCCTCGCCGGCCTCGTCGTCCTCACCCGCGGGCTCCTCGACGGCAGCCGTGGCGCGGAAGGGGGCGCCCTCGGCGCGCTCGTTCGCACCGGGCACGCGCGGCACCTCCTCGGTGTCGCCGGCCATCTTCACGTCCTCCTGGACGGGGCGCGTCTCGGGGTCCACCTCGTCGGCGAGCTTCACCGAGATGAAGCGGGTGACCTCGTCGATGTTGCGCAGGTTGCGCTCCACCTCGGCCACTAGGGCGTGCCCGCCGAGGAAGGAGGTGTGCACGTAGATGGCCCGGGGCTGCTTCGCCACCGGGAACATCGTCTTCTTCTTGCCCCAGATGGTGAACTTGAGGGCCTTGCCACCCTCGCGGTTGATGATGCCGCGGACGCGCTCCTTGAGCTTGTCCACGGTGTCGTCCGTCGCGTCGGGCTTGACCAGGAAGATGGTCTCGTACTCACGAAGCCGCTTGGCGGCCTGCGTCTCTGCCATGTTTCTCTCCCCTTGGGGTTGGTTGAGGGCCCCATGCACCGGCATGGAGCGGGAAGACGGTGGCGCGGGCCGAGAAAGGGGCCTGCGACCGGGGACGGGAAAACGGCGCGCCCGTCACCTTCGCGCTTCGTCCCGGGGGCGGAGGTGCCCTCGGGAAGCTGGAAAAGAACAGCCCCCGGGGCCGGAGGCTTCCGGGGAGGGGGGCCTTGTATGAGGGGGTGGGGCCCAAGTCAAGCCGGGCCGGCGCCGGATCAGGGCCGCCCTCACGCCTTGCGGTTGAACTGGTTCATCGCGCTCGCCAGCCCGTCGCGCGTCCAGGCCTCCGCCGCGTCGGCTGCCCGGTACAGCCCGTCCTCCAGCGACCGGCGCTCGCCGTCGTCGAAGTTGGAGAGCACGTAGCCCGCCACGCGCTCCTTGGCGTTGGGGCCCTGCGGCTTGTCGATGCCGAAGCGCAGCCGGTGGTAGCCATCCGTGCCCAGCAGCTGGGTGATGCTGCGCAGGCCGTTGTGGCCCCCGGCGCCGCCGCCCGCCTTGAGCTGCAGCCGCCCGAAGGGCAGGTCCAGCTCGTCGTGGATGACGAGCACGTCCTCGGGGGCGATCTTGTAGAAGCGCGCCGCCGCGGCCACCGAGCGGCCGGACAGGTTCATGAAGGTCTGCGGCAGCACGAAGAGCACCTTCTCGCCGCCCAGGGAGCCCTGGCCCACGTGGGCCTCGAACTTGCCCTGGCTGAGGCTCGCGCGCGCGCGGCCCAGCAGCAGGTCCACCACCATGAAGCCCACGTTGTGGCGGTGGCGCTCGTACTCGCGCCCCGGGTTGCCCAGCCCGCAGATGAGCTTCACGTGTGTCGCTCCGATTCAAAGAGAAGGGGCCGACCCCGCAGAAGAGGGCCGGCCCCGGGATGCTGAAGCCCTGCGAAGAAGGGGACTACTTCTTCGCGGGGGCCTTGGCCGCCGCAGGGGCCGCCGCCGCACCGGCCGCAGGCTTCGCACCGGCCGCAGGCGCCGCCGCACCGGCCGCAGGGGCCGCCGCCGCAGCAGCCGCCGCCGCAGGACCCGCCTCCTCCTTCTCGGGCGCGGAGACGACCGCGATGGTGTAGTTCACGTGGCTCTTGACCGTCACGCCCTTGGGCATGGTCATCTCGTTCACGTGCAGCGCGGTCGCGATCTTGAGGTGGGTGACGTCCGCCTCGATCTTCTCGGGGATGGAGCCGGGGAGCGCGAAGACCTCGATCTCGCGGCGGATCTGCGTGAGCAGGCCGCCGTCCGCGGTGCCGATCGCCTTGCCCACGAGCACGAGCGGGACCTTCACCTTCACCTGCTCGTTCTCGCGCACGTCGATGAAGTCCACGTGGAGGATCTCGCGGGTGACGGGATCCTGCTGGTACTCCTTGAGGAGCACCTGCTTGTCACCGCCCTGGGCCTTGAGCGTGATGACGGTGTTGAACTTGTGCGGGGTGTTGATCGCCGCGCGCACGGCCTTGGGGTCCACCGCGATGTGCAGCGGGGCCTGCAGGTGCTTGCCGTACACCACCGCGGGCACGAGGCCGGCAGTGCGCAGGCGGCGCGCCGCGCCCTTGCCAGCGCCCTCGCGTGCCTTCGCCTCGAGCGTGTTGGTCGCCATGGGGAAACTCTCTCTCTTTGGGTGCTGCGGGTGAGCCGCCGGTCTCTCCTGGCGCCCTCGGCATCCCACCCCGATGGTGGGCCCCGAAGACGGCGCCGTGCGGACCGGCAGCGCTGGCGGGCACACATGCCAGCGGGCCTGCCCCGAGTCAAGCCGGGCAGGGCAGGGGGGCGGGCGCCCGGGCGCCCGGGCCGTGCCTAGACGAAGAGCGAGCTGAGGGAGTCGGCGCGGTGGATGCGCGCGATCGCCTCGCCGAAGAGCCGCTCGGTGGTGAGCACGCGGATCTTCTTGCACGCCTGGGCGGCGGGGCTGAGCGGCACGGTGTCCGTGAACACCACCTCCTCGAGCTCCGAGTCGGTGATGCGCTGCACCGCGGGGCCGGAGAGGATGGGGTGCACCGCGTACGCCACCACCCGGCGCGCGCCGCGCTCCTTGAGCGCCTTGGCCGCCTGCGCGAGCGTGCCCGCGGTGTCCACCATGTCGTCCACGAGGATGGCGTCCTTGCCGCTCACGTCTCCGATGAGGTTCATCACCTCGGAGGAGTTGGGGCGGGGGCGGCGCTTGTCCACGATGGCCAGCGTGCAGCCGATGCGCTTGGAGTAGGCGCGCGCGCGCTCCACGCCGCCCGCGTCCGGGCTCACCACCACCACCTCGCCCGGCTCGGGGAACTTCTTCTTCAGGTCCTCGAGGAACACGGGGCTGCCGTAGAGGTGATCCGAGGGGATGTTGAAGAAGCCCTGGATCTGCCCCGCGTGCATGTCCATGGAGACCACGCGCGTGGCGCCCGCGACCTCGAGCAGGTCCGCGATGAGCTTCGCGGTGATGGGGGTGCGCGGCGCCACCTTGCGGTCCTGGCGCGCGTAGCCGTAGTAGGGGATGACCGCGTTGATGGAGCCGGCGCTCGCGCGCTTGAGCGCGTCGCACATGACGAGCAGCTCCATCAGGTTGTCGTTCGCCGGCGGGCAGGTGGACTGGACGATGAAGATGTCCTGGCCCCGCACGTTCTCGCCGATCTCGACCTGGATCTCGCCGTCCGAGAAGCGCCCCACCTGCGCCTTGCCGAGCGGGCGCTTGAGGTAGTCGCAGATGCGTTGAGCGAGGGCCGGGTTGGAGCTACCGGAGAAGACCTTGAAGTCGCGCGGCTGCATGGGCCGCCCCCATAGCCCGGGTGGGCCCCAAAGGGAAGTCTCTGGCTCAGTCCGGCTCTGCGGCGACGTCGCGCGGCAAGTCGTGGGGCAGATCGACCAGCGCCGCCGCCAGCCCCGCGGCGAGCGGCGAGGCGGCCAGCTGGGGCCGGGTGCCGGTGTGGCGCGCGTACTCGTCCAGGATGGCGCGCTCCATCTGCAGGCGGGTGTCCGCGTTGAGCGGGTGCGCGATGTCCTTGTACGTGCCGTCCTTGCGCCGCTTGGCCGGCATGGCGATGAACAGCCCGGTCGCCCCGTGGATGACCTTGAGGTCGCGGATCACGAAGCAGCCGTCCAACGTGATGGTCACGTAGGCCTTGAGCTTGTCCTCGTCCACCGGAAACACCCGCACGTCGGTGATGTTCATCGGTCCCCCTCCCCGCGACTGCTGACGGACGCAGGAAGGAGAGCCTGGGCCAAGGTAGGATGCGATTGCAAGCCGCCCCCGGCGCTTCTGTCAGCGCCCGCCCGAGAGCAGCGAGTGCGCGAGGAAGGCCAGGTGGTAGAGGTTGATGAGCAGGTAGAGCCCGGCGCCCGCGCGCAGCGCCCAGCGCGCCATGCGCTGCGCGTGGTGCAGGCACAGCAGCAGGACGCCCGTACCCACGATGGCGAGCTTGACGCCCATGAAGAGCACCGGCGAGCGCTCGTAGGCCAGGCGCATCAGGGGATTCAGCTCCTCGGCCACCCCCATCTGTAAGAAGGTCAGGGTGAAGAGCCCGTCGCTCAGGTTCAGCAGCAGCAGCGCCACCGCGGCCCCGACGTACGAGGCGCCCGAGAAAGTCCCTGCTGCTGCGATGTTGAAGCGTCTGGTTCCCGCCGTCGTCGCCACGTCGCCCCCCGCGCCCACCCCTGCACCCCGCCCCTGCTCCGGGAGCGCATTCAAGACTCCTGCCAGGGGTGGCCGGAGGCGGGGCGGGGCCCCACGGTGGAAACGTTGACGGAGCGGGCCGCGTGGCCGAGAGTGTCCGCCCCGCTTTTCCTCCACCCCCTAGCCCCGGCGGCCCTTTCCCGTGCACCAATTTCCCAGCGACATCGGGTGGATAGAGGTGGTCTGCGGCTCGATGTACTCGGGCAAGACCGAGGAGCTGATCCGGCGCGTGAAGCGCGCGGCCTGGGGCAAGCAGCGCGTGCAGGTGTTCAAGCCGCGGCTGGACAACCGCTACGACGACGTGGCCGTGGTGAGCCACTCGCAGCTCAAGATCAGCTCCACGGTCATCGACCGGGCGGAGGAGATCTTCCGCCACCTGCGCCCGGACACGCAGGTGGTGGGCATCGACGAGGTGCAGTTCCTCGGGCCCGAGGTGGTGGCCGTGTGCGAAGCGCTCGCGGGGCGCGGCCTGCGCGTCATCTGCGCCGGGCTGGATCAGGACTTCCAGGGCAAGCCCTTCGAGCCGGTGCACCACCTGCTCGCCGTGGCCGAGTACGTGACCAAGCAGCTGGCCATCTGCGTGGTGTGCGGCAATCCGGCCAACCGCACCCAGCGCCTGGTGCAGAGCGAGGAGCGGGTGATGGTGGGCGCAGCGGGCGCGTATGAGGCGCGCTGCCGCAAGTGCCACGTGCCCGAGGCGGCCGAGGCCACGCCGCAGACGCTCGAGCTGTTCAAGGACTGAAGGAGCGCCCATGCGCGACACCCTCTACGCCGACATCCCGTTCGCCCTGAGCGAGATGCCCCACCGCTACGGCCCGCAGGTGCACCTGGTGGGCAACCCCTTCCTGCTCAGCCAGCTCGCCACGCTGTGCGCGAAGGGCACCGTGCAGCCGCAGATCAACCGCCTGGTGGCGCTGCTCTACACGGACCTGATCAAGACGGTCATCAACGCGGAGTTCCCGCGCAAGAGCGTGACCATCCCCACGCGCATGATCGACAGCACCCCGCAGGCGCTCTACCAGGGGCAGGTGATCGACCCGCACGTGCGCGCCGTCACGGTGAACATCGCGCGCGCGGGCACGCTGCCGAGCCAGGTGGCCTACGATCTGCTCAACGTGACGCTGGACCCGGAGCTGGTGCGCCAGGACCACATCATCATGAGCCGCATGCTGGACGAGGCCGAGACGGTGGTCGGCTCGAGCATCGGCGGGGCGAAGATCGGCGGGGACGTGGACGACGCCATCGTGCTCTTCCCGGACCCCATGGGCGCCACCGGCGGCAGCCTCTGCACCGCCATCTCGCTCTACAAGGACAAGGTGCCCGGCAAGGCGCGGCGCATCCTCCTGCTCAACCTGATCGTCACCCCGGAGTACCTGCGGCGCATCACGCAGGAGCACCCGGACGTGGCGGTCTACGCGCTGCGGCTGGACCGCGGCATGTCCCCTCCCGAGGTGTTCGGCACCGTGCCGGGCACGCACTGGGAGAAGGAGCGCGGGCTGGATGAGCGGCAGTACATCGTCCCCGGTGGCGGCGGCTTCGGGGAGATCATGAACAACGCATACGTCTAGGTGGAACACCCCGTGGCCTTCTTCGAGCAGGACGTCGGCACCCTCATCGATTCCCAGAAGCTCCAGGCGCGCATCCGCGAGCTGGGCGCGCAGATCACCCGCGACTACCAGGGCAAGGAGCTCACGCTGCTCGTGGTGCTCAAGGGCAGCGTGTTCTTCGCCACCGACCTGGCCAAGTGCATCGACCTGCCGCTCACGCTCGAGTTCCTCGGGGTGAGCAGCTACCAGGGCGGCACCGAGACCACCGGCGAGGTGCGCATCACCCTGGATGCGACCAAGCCCATGGCCGGCAAGCACCTGCTGGTGATCGAGGACATCATCGACACCGGGCTCACCATGAGCTTCCTGCTCGAGAACCTGCGCAGCCGCCACCCGGCGAGCCTCAAGGTCGCGAGCCTCCTCGAGAAGCCCAGCCGCGCGCGCACCCAGGTGCCCATCGACTACAAGGGCTTCGTCATCGACGACGTGTTCGTCGTGGGCTACGGGCTCGACTTCGGCGAGAAGTACCGCAACCTCCCGTTCATCGGCGTGATGAAGGGGAAGTAGCGCCGCAGCCTTCCGGTCCGGAGGCACGCCGACTGCCACGTCCGTGGGCAGACGAGCCTGCGCTTTCCCTGGCACGCCGGGCCCCCGGACCGCACCTTGTCCTCCTCGCCCGGGTGCTCTCTCGAAGAGCGCTCGGGGCACACACCCTCCTGGAGGATGCATGGCGACTGCGGCACGGACGGCAGGTGAGCGGGTGAAGCTGGGGCGTGAGGGCCCCGAGGTCTCCCGGCTCTGCCTCGGAGGCAACGTGTTCGGCTGGACCCTGGACGAGAAGGGCTCCTTCGCCGTGCTCGATGCCTTCCTCGAGGGCGGCGGCAACTTCATCGACACCGCGGACGTGTACTCGTCCTGGGTGCCGGGTAACCAGGGCGGCGAGTCCGAGACGCTGCTGGGCAAGTGGATGGCGTCACGCAAGGTGCGCGAGCGCGTGGTCATCGCGACGAAGGTGGGCTCGCCCATGCCCACGGGAAAGGGCCTCGGTGCGGCCCACATCCAGCGCGCCTGTGACGACTCGCTGCGCCGCCTCGGCGTGGAGCGCATCGACCTCTACTACGCGCACCGCGACGATCCGGACACGGCGCAGGAGGAGACCGCGAAGGCCTTCGACGCGCTGGTGCGCGCGGGCAAGGTGCGCCAGCTGGGCGCGAGCAACTTCGACGCGGGGCGCCTCGCCTCCGCGCTGGAGCTCTCCCGAAAGCTCGGGCTCGCCCGCTACGCGGTGCTGCAGCCCGAGTACAACCTCGTCTCGCGCGACTCCTTCGAGGGCCCGCTGCAGCAGCTGTGCGAGCGCGAGGGAATCGCCGTCGCGCCGTACTTCGGCCTCGCCGCGGGCTTCCTCACCGGCAAGTACCGCGAGGGCCAGCCACCCCCGGACACGAAGCGCGCCGAGGGCGTGATGAAGCGCTATGCGAACCCGCGCGGCTGGCGCGCGCTCGCGGCGCTCGAGAAGGTGGCGAAGGGGCGGGGACAGTCGCTCTCCCAGACGGCGCTCGCGTGGCTCGCCGCGCAGCCCACCGTGACGTCGCCCATTGCGAGCGCCACCAGCCCGGAGCAGGTGCGCGAGCTGCTGGGCGCCTTCCGCTCACCGCTCTCGGGCGAGGAGCTGCGGCAGCTCGCCGAGGCCACCCGGTAGGGGAGGGGGCTCCCGCGTCGCAGGGCAGGGCTGGTAGGCTCGGGGAGTTGCTGCTTTCCCTTCTTTTCCCTGTGTGAAGCCATGTCCCCGTCCTGCCGCTCCGGCGCGCTCCTCTGCGCGCTGCTCGTCCTCGCCTGTGTGACCCCTGCCGACCGCGCCCGCGACCTGGTGCGCCGGGGGCAATACACCCCGGCGCTCCAGCAGTACGACCAGCTCGTCGCGCAGCACCCGGGTGACGCCGCCCTCGTCGCCGAGCGCGACCAGGCCCGCCGCGCGGCACTGGTGGATCGCGTGCGCCGGGCCTCCACCCTGCGCGAGGCCGGCAACGAGGCGGGGTCCATCGAGGTCCTGCGCGAGGCGCTCTCCCGGCGCGATGCGTGGGAGCCCTCGCTCGACGCGCTGACGCGGGCGCTGCTCGCGAGCGAGCTCGAGGCCCAGGGCCGTGCCCTGCGCGAGGACGTGCTCGGGCGCCTCAAGTCCGGCGGCCCCCTGCGCGCCGAGCGCGCGCTCGCCGCGCACGCCGAGGCGCTGCGCATCGCGGAGCTCGCACCGGTGGGCGAGGCGCTGGGTGCTTCGATCAGGGCCGCGGGGCAGGAGACCTGCGCGGCGCTGCAGCGCGATCCCGGCCTGCAGGGCCCCTACGGCACCTGGTGGGTCGCGCGCTCCTGCGCCCACTGGCAGGTGACGCTCGCGCCGGTGGCGCTGCCGGGCCTCATGGGAGGCCTCTCCCTGGATGGGGCCCTCTCGGGCGCCCCGCCCGCGCCGCTCGAGCGCCTGGGGCAGGTGTTTCGCAGCTCGCCCTGGTACGACGCGTCCGCCGCGGACGTAGCGCACGCGCGGCTCTCGGGGCGCTACACCGCACAGCTCACGCGCACGCAGGTCACCGCGCAGCACGCCTACTCGGTGATGGTGCCCTACACCGATCGCGAGTCCTACCAGGAGTCGCGCCAGGTCCCGTACCAGGCCACCGAGAGCTACACGGAGCAGGTCCCGTACACGACGAGCGAGTCGTACAGCTACTCGTGCGGGAGCAACCGCACCTGCACCGGGAGCCGGCCGGTGACCCACTACCGCACCGAGTACCGCACGCGCCAGGTCACCCGCTACCGCACCGAGTACGAGACCAAGTGGCGCGACGTCACGCGCCACCGCTCCGAGGCGCGCGTCTACAGCTTCCCCGCGGAGAAGCTCACCGCGGACTACGCCGCCGAAGCGCTGCTCACCGTGGTGCTCGCGGCGCGCGAGGCGGAGCCGCTGCAGCTCGAGGCGAAGGGTGAGCTGCAGCGCAGCGAGCTCGAGTACGCCGAGTCCAACCCCGCCATGAACCTGGCGCCGCATGCCTCCACGCTCCCCGCAGGGCCCGTGTGGGTCGAGGGCGTGTATGGCGAGCTGGAGGCGCGCCTGCGCAGCGCGCTCCAGGAGCGCTGGGCCGCGGCGCACTGCCAGCAGCCGCGCTACGCGCTGGAGGATGCGGCGCGCTGCGCGTACGGCGCCAGCGCGCCTCCCGCCGCCGTCGCCCAGGCCCTGGCCTCGGCGCTGGGCGAGGACCCCGAGCACCTGGACGCGCTGCGCGGCCGCTGAAAAGCACACGGGCCGCAGCCTCCCGTTCGGAGGCTGCAGCCCGCGGATTCCCCAAGGGGGAGGGGACGGTGGCTAGAACGCCTCGTCGAAGGTGACGTTGCCCGTGACGCCCACCTGGTAGGCGGAGACGCGGCGCTCGAAGAAGTTGGTGAGCTCCTGCACGTCCTGCAGGTCCATGAAGGCGAGCGGGTTCTTCACCCGGAACATCGGCGACATGCCGAGCATCTGGAAGCGCTGGTCCGCCACGTACTGGAGGTACTGGCGCATCTCGCCCACGCTGAGGCCCGCGACGCCGCCCGAGAGCAGGTCCTGCGCGAACATCGTCTCGCAGTCCACCGCCTCGTTGATCATCGCCATCACGTCCGCCTGCATCCCCGCGTCGAAGAGGTCCGGCTCCTCCTCGCGCATCACGCGGATCGCCTCGAAGGCGAAGCTCATGTGCGCGCTCTCGTCGCGGAACACCCAGTTGGTGCCCGCCGCGAGCCCGTTGAGCAGCCCCTTGCTGCGCAGGAAGTACACGTACGCGAAGGCCGCGAAGAAGAAGAGCCCCTCGATGACGCCCGCGAAGCAGATGAGGTTCAGCAGGAACTGACGGCGGTCCGCCTTCGTCTTCAGGCTGTGCAGGTTCTGGATGCTGTCGATCCACTTCATGCAGAACTGCGCCTTCGCGCGGATGGACGGAATGTTGTCCACCGCCGCGAACGCCTTGGCGCGCTCCTGCGGGTCCGGCACGTAGGTGTCCAGCAGCGTCAGGTAGAACTGGACGTGGAGCGCCTCCTCGTAGAGCTGGCGGCTCAGGTACATGCGCGCCTCGGGCGCGTTGATGTGCTTGTAGAGGTTGAGCACCAGGTTGTTCGAGACGATCGAGTCGCCCGTCGCGAAGAACGCCACCAGCCGGTGGATGAGGTGGCGCTCCGCGTCCGTCATCTTCGAGCGCAGGTCCACCAGGTCCGTGGAGAAGTCCACCTCCTCCACGGTCCACGTGTTCTTGATGGCGTTTCGGTACATCTCGTAGAAGGCCGGGTATGCCATCGGGCGCAGCGTGAGGTTCATCCCGGGGTCGAGCAGCATGGTGTTCACGTCCTTCTAGGTGAGGCTGGAGGGCAAGAGGGGCCGCCGCGGTTCACGCAGCGGCCCCTGGAAATGCGTCACGGTGGTGACGGCTCTACTGGCAGGCCTCGCAGGCCTCGGGGTTCTCGAGGCTGCAGGCGATCGCCTCGGCGTCCGCGAACTGCTTCGGGGCGGGAGCCGCGGCGGGCGCCGCCTGGGCGGGGGCCTGCGTGGGCGCGAGCCCGGTGGGTGCGGCCTGCGTGGTGCCGGAGGCGATGGTGGTCTTCGCGATGCGGGTCGCCGGGCGGCTGCGCAGGTAGTACGTGGTCTTCAGGCCCTTCTGCCACGCGTACATGTACATGGAGCTGAGCTTGCCGATGTTCGGGCTCTCCACGAACAGGTTGAGGCTCTGGCTCTGGTCGATGAAGGCGCCGCGGTCGGCCGCCATGTCGATGAGCGAGCGCATGGGGATCTCCCACGCGGTGCGGTAGATGGCGCGCAGCTGCTCGGGCAGCTCGGTGAGGTCCTGCACGCTGCCTTCCGCGAGCTTGATGCGGTTGCGGATGGACTCGTTCCACAGCCCCAGCGCCTGCAGATCGCGCACGAGGTAGCGGTTCACCTGGAGGAAGTCACCCGAGAGCGTCTCGCGCTTGAACAGGTTGCTCACCTGCGGCTCGATGCACTCGTAGCAGCCCGCGATGGAGGCGATGGTCGCCGTGGGGGCGATGGCGATCATCAGCGAGTTGCGCAGGCCGCTCTTCATGATGCGCTGGCGCAGCGCGTCCCAGCGCGCGGTGTCCTCGGGCACCACGCCCCAGTGGTCGAACTGCAGCTCGCCCTTGGCCGCGCGCGTCTCCTTGAAGGCGGCGTGGGGACCATTCTGCTCGGCGAGCTCGCAGCTCGTGGTGAGGGCCGCGAAGTAGATCTCCTCCTGGATCTTCTTGCCCAGCGCGCGCGCCTCGGGCGCGTCGAAGGCGAGCTTGAGCTGGAAGAAGACGTCCTGCAGGCCCATCACGCCCAGGCCCACCGGGCGCCAGCGGCGGTTGGACGCCGCGGCGGTGTCGATGGGGTAGTAGTTGAGGTCGATGACCTTATCGAGCTGCCGCATCGCGAGCCGCACGTTGGCCGCGAGGCGCTCGAAGTCGAACTTCCCGCTCACCACGTGGCGGCCGAGGTTCAGGCTGCCCAGGTTGCACACCGCCGTCTCGCTGTTGCTGGTGACCTCGAGGATCTCCGTGCACAGGTTGGACAGGTGGATGACGTTGCCGGGGGCGCCGGTCTGGTTGCTCTTCTTGTTGCTGTGGTCCTTGAAGGTCATCCAGCCGTTGCCGGTCTGGGCGAGCGTCTTCATCAGGCGCGCGTAGAGCTCGCGGGCCTTGAACTTCTTGACCGCGAGGCCCTTCGCCTCGGCCTCGAGGTAGGCGCTCTCGAAGGCCTCACCGAAGAGGTCGGTGAAGTGCGGGACGGCCTTGGGGTCGAAGAGGCTCCAGTCGCCGTCCTGCTCCACGCGCTTCATGAAGAGGTCCGGCACCCAGTTGGCCAGGTTCAGGTTGTGGGTGCGGCGCGCCTCGTCGCCCGTGTTCTCGCGCAGCTCGAGGAAGTCCTCGAGGTCCGCGTGCCAGGTCTCGAGGTACACGCAGCACGCGCCCTTGCGCTTGCCGCCCTGGTTCACCGCGGCGACCGACGCATCCAGGGTCTTGAGCCAGGGAACGATGCCGTTGGAGTGGCCGTTGGTGCTCTTGATGAGGCTGCCGCGCGCGCGCACCCGGTGGTACGCCACCCCGATGCCTCCGCTGAACTTGGAGAGCATCGCGATGTCCGCGTAGCGCTGGTAGATGGCGCTCAGGTCGTCCTGGGGCGAGTCCAGCAGGAAGCAGCTGCTGAGCTGCTCGTGGCGGGTGCCCGAGTTGAAGAGGGTGGGGGAGGAGGGCAGGTACTCGAGCGAGCTGAACAGGTGGTAGAGCTCGATCGCGTCCTTGGCGTTCTCCGTCAGGGCGCAGGCCACGCGCAGGAAGAAGTCCTGCGGGGTCTCGATGACCTCGCGGGTCTGCGGGTTCTTGAGCAGGTAGCGGTCGTAGACCGTGCGCAGGCCGAAGTACTCGAAGAGGTCGTTGCGCGAGGGATCGATCGCGCTGTTGAGCTTGCGGCTGTTGGTCTGCACGAACTGCAGCAGCCGGTCCGCGATCAGACCGTGGCGGTGCCCGGCGGCGACGGACTGGCTGAAGGAGTGGATCTCCTGGTTGCTGACCTCCTTCTGGATGAAGGTGGACAGCAGGCGGGCGCTGAGGCGCGCGTACTCGGGCTCCTCCACGATGAGGGCGGCGGCGGTCTGGATGGAGAGGCTGTCCAGCTCGCGCGTGGTGGCGCCGTCGTAGAGCCCGCTGATGGTCTTGGTGGCCACGCGCATGGCGTCCACGCGGCTGAGGCCGAAGCAGTTGCGGCCCACCGCGCGGACGATCTTGTTCACGTCCACGGGCTCGGAGCCGCCGTTGCGCTTCTTGACCCGCATCATCGTGGGCAGCACCTCGTTCGGCGGCGAGGTGAGGGCGAAGGAGTCAGCGGCGGCAGCGGTGGCGGGCTTCACAGGCGACTCGGCGTTCACTCGGACTTCTCCTGGCATGGCGACGGACTTCCCCCGGGCATAGGCCCGCCTTACAGGAGCCTACAGGAGGCCCCCGTCATGACTCGGCAATGGCTCGCCGTGCGCCACTCCACGCGAGTGGAGGTGCGGTCACATGTCGCGTCGGACGCGACCTATCGATGAAGTTTTGGGCTGTGGCGGAGGGCGGGCTTCAGCAGCAACGAAGCGCAAGGTATGGGGCCCACCCTGACCTGTCAACGCTAGATCTGGGGGTTTCCGGCGCGGGCGCTGGCCCTTGAGTTGCAATCTACGATCACGTGGCAGGGGCGTCAGTTTTTCTCCCACTGACGCCCGGAGGACAGTGCCGCGGGGCCGGATTTCCGGTCCCACGGAAGTGTCCGCAAGCCCCCTCAGGGAGCCCGCGAACCCCCGTCACCGACCGCGCCGGGACCGGCCGCGGAAGGGCCCTGGGCGGGCGCTGGCGCGACCGCAGGCGAGCCCCCCGACCCGGAGGTGGGGGCTGTAGCACCCTGTGCCGCGGACGGGGGTGGGGCGGCTCCAGGCGCCTGGGCCGGGCTCTCGCCAGAGCCCGGGTTGGAGCCCGGCGCGGGGGCCTCGGCGCTTCCGTGGACGGCGGCCCGCAGCGCCTCCTCGAGCTTCTCGGCCGCGGGGCCCACGCGGGTGATCATGGCGTTGGCGCTGTCCGCCTGGCGGCCGCGGTTCTCCGCCGCGAGCTTCAGCTGGCCCAGGGCCTCGGCGATGTCCCGGCGCGCCTCGTCCAGGCGCTGGCGGGCCTGGTAGTAGGCGACGTCCGCCTGCATCTTCTTGAGGCTGAGGCGCTGCTCCTCGGTGAGGCCGCTGAGCTTCTCGGCGCGCCGCAGGTAGGTGAGCCCCTCGTCCAGGCGCGCGGGCTCGTCCGAGGCGACGCGGGGCCGGGCGAGCGCCTCGAGCACGCCGAAGAGGGCGCGGTCCAGCTCGTCGCGGTCCGAGAAGCGGCGCTCGAGCAGCCCCTGCACCTCGCCGGCGGGCACGGCGAGCGGGGCGTAGGCGTCCGCGAGCCGCGCGTCGCCGGGCGTGTAGGGCACGGCGCCGAAGGGGAGCATGCGCCCCTTGAGCACCACCAGCTGGCCGTTCTCGTGCGCGAGCCGGTAGGTGCGGCTGTTGAGCTGCGAGAGGAGGAAGAGCACCCCGCCCGCCAGCGCCAGGACCACGAGCGTGACGAGGAAGCGGGTGAAGGTGCGGCCGGCGCGGTGTCCGAAGCTCTGCGACTGGTACGCGTCCATCGTGTGGTCTCCCGGTGCCTGCTCCCCCTACGTGCGGACTGACGGCGCCATTTCCTCGGGCCCTTTCCTTGGGGCCCCACAACCCCCGGCTATACTCGAACAGTCGACCATGCATCCCACTTTCAGGCGCCTGGGGCCCAGTGAACTGCTGCCCCGCTACATCTTCGCGGAGAGCCTCTTCGCCCGGCGCCGCGTCCTCGAGGTGGGAGCGGTAGCGAGCACCGGCGGCGAGAGCGCGCGCTTCCTGCTCGAGCGCGGCGCGCGCGCCGTGGTCTCGGTGGACGAGGACCTCGCCGCGGTGGAGGCCGCCCAGCGGCAGCTCGGCTCGGCCACCCTGCGCTTTCGCCCCGGCGTCTTCGAGGACTTCGAGCCGGGCAGCTTCGACGCGGTGCTCGTCGCGGACCTGGCCCCCTACGTGCGCGCCCCCGCGCTGCTCGAGGAGCTGGTGCGGCTGCTCGCGCGCGGCGGCAGCCTCGTGGGCGGCCTGCGCAACGCGGGCGGCCTCGCGCTCGCGCAGCTGATGGAGCCGGAGGAGGGCGCCCCGCCCACCTACGGCCAGCTGCTGGACGCGCTCTCGTCCCACTTCCCGCACGTGGAGACCGCCACCCAGAGCCCGCTGCTCGGCTACCAGCTCGCGTTCGAGCGCGGCGAGGGGCTGCAGGTGGACGGCACCCTGGCCCGCAGCACCGAGGCCGCCTACTTCGTGGTGGTGGCCAGCCGCGAGCCCCTGCGCGCGGTGGACCCCACCTGGGTGCAGCTGCCCCCCGAGCCGCTCGCCTTCACCCGCGGGCGCCTGGACGAGGTGGCGGGGCGCGCGCGCAGCTGGGAGGAGCGCAGCGGCAAGCTGAAGGAGGCGCTCGCCCGGGTGCGCGCCGAGGCGGACGGCCACGCCGCGGCGCTCGCCGCCCTGCAGCCGCAGCTGGAGGCGGCGCGCGAGGACGTGGCGCGCCTCACCGCGCAGCTGGAGGGCGCGCGCGGCACCCCCGAGCTCTCGCGCGAGCGCGACGAGCTCGCGGCCCGCGTGCGGCGCGGCGGCATCGAGCTGCAGGTGGCGCGCGAGCGCGCCGCGGACCTCGAGCAGCGCCAGGGCGCCCTGCGCCTGGAGCTGGAGGCCGCCCAGCGCGCCCAGGCGGAGGCCGGCGTGCAGGTGCTCGCGGCCCAGGAGTCGCTGCGCCTGGAGCGCGCGCGTGCCGCCGAGGGCGCGAGCGCGCTGGAGGCCCTGCGCACCCGGCTCACCCAGGCCTACGAGGAGGCCCGCGGCGCGCAGGAGGCGGCGGACGCCGAGCGCGAGGCGCGCACCCAGGACCGGGTCCAGGCCGAGCGCGCGAGCGCCCAGGCCGAGGACCGGCGGCTGCAGCTGGAGGCGGCGCGCGAGCGCGAGCTGCGCATGGCCGAGCAGTACTCGCAGGCGCTCGCGGCGGTCGAGCACCTGAAGCAGGCCCGGGTGCAGCTCGAGGCCGATGCGCGCAGCGCCACCGAGGCGCTGCTCACCCGCGAGGCGGAGCTCGCCCGGGTGCAGCGCACGCTGGACCTCGCCGAGTCGCGCGCCCAGGCGGCCGAGGCCTCGCGCCAGGCCGCCGAGGTGCAGCAGCACTCCGGGCTCTCGGAGCGGCGCGCCCTGGAGACGGAGCTCGAGTCCGCGCGCGCCACGGCCGCCCGCGCAGTGGAGGAGGCCGAGGCGCTGCGGCGCTCCGCCGAGCAGGCACGCGCGCTCGCCGCCTCGCTCGAGGAGGCGCTCGCGCAGGAGCGCAGCCGCGCGGAGGCCGCCGAGGCGCAGCGCTCCGAGGAGGCGCTGGAGGCCGAGCAGGCCACCCAGGCGCTGACGGCGCAGCTCGAGGCGCTCGCGGCCCAGGTGCAGGAGGCCCGCGCCCGGGGCGCGCAGCGCGCGGCGCTCGACGCGCAGCTGCAGGCCCTCTCCGCCCAGCTCGAGGAGGCGCGGGAGGCGGGGAGTGCGCGCGAGGCGCGGCTCGCCGAGCTCGAAGAGGAGCGCGGCGCGCTCGAGGCCCGGCTCCTCGACGCCGACGCAGCTCGAGGTGCGCTCGAGGAGCGGCTCGCCGCTGCCGACGCGGCCCAAGGTGCATTCGAGGAGCGGCTGGCGGCTGCCGACGCGGCGCGCACCGCGCTCGAGGGGCGGCTCGCCGCCGGCGACGAGGCCCGGGCCGAGCTGGAGGGCAGGCTCGCGGCCGCCGCCCAGGACCGCACCGCTCTGGAGGAGCGGCTCTCCGCAGCGGACGCGTCGCGCGGCGCCCTCGGCCTCGAGCTCGAGGCGCTGCGGGAGCAGGCCACCGCACTCGCGTCCGAGCGCAGCGCCGCGGCCGGGCTGACCGGGACCCTCGAGGCGCAGCTCTCCGAGGCGCAGGCCCGGGCGGCGGAGTTGGAGCGCGCGGCCGCGCAGGCGCAGGAGAGCGCCGGGGCGCGCATCGCGGCGCTCGAGGAGGCGCTGCGCGAGGCCGAGGCGGCCTCCGCCCGCGCCGCGGATGCGCTGCAGCAGCGGCTGCAGAGCATGGACAGCGAGGTGGAGCAGCTGCAGGCGCAGCTCGCCGAGGCCCGCGCCTCGCACGCCCAGGCCCTGGCCGTGGCGGAGGCCGAGGCGCTGCGCCTGGGCGCCGCGCACACGGCGGCGGCGGGCGAGGCGGCGGCGCTGCGTGCGGAGCACGAGGCCCTCGCGGCGGCGCACGCGGTGGCCGAGCAGCAGCTCGCGCTCGCGCGCACCGAGGCGCAGGCGCAGGCGACGCGGCTCGAGGCGCTGAGCGCGGAGCTCGCCGCGCGCGAGCAGGCCGCGCGCGAGGCCGCCGAGCGCAGCGCCGTGGAGCTCGAGGCGGTGCGCGCCGAGGCGCAGCGCCTGCGCGAGCAGGAGGCGCACGCCCAGGCCGAGCACCGCGCTGCCCTCGAGCAGCTGCAGTCGGAGGCCGCAGGTCGGCTCACCGGCCTGGAGGCACAGGCGCTCGAGCGCGTGCGCAGCCTGGAGGCCACGCTCGCGCAGCGGGAGGCCGACCGCGCCGGGCTCGCCGCGCGGCTCGCGGAGGCCGAGGCGCAGCGCACCGCGCAGCGCGAGGAGGCGCAGCGCCAGACCGAGGCGCTCCAGCAGGCGCTGGACGCGGCGCTGGACCGGGCAGAGCAGACGGCGAACGCCCTCGAGGCCGCCCGCGCGCGCCAGGAGATGGAGGCGCAGGCCGCCCAGGCGTCGAGCGCCTCGCAGGCCGAGGCCCTGGAGGCGCTGCGCGCGGAGCTCGCGCAGGCCCGCTCAGAGTGGGGCAGCGAGCGCGAGGCACTCGCGGGCCAGGCCGGCGAGCTGGAGGCCGAGCGGGACGCGGCGCGCGCGCGGGTGGAGCAGCAGATGGCAGGGCGCGCCGAGCTCGAGCGGCGGCTGGAGGCGTTGGGCGCAGAGCTCTCCGAGGCGAAGGAGGCCCAGGCCGCGCTCGAGTCCCGCACGCGCGAGGCGCAGGCTGCCCTGCGCGCCGAGCTGGACGCCGCGCACGGCCGGGGAGGGGAGCTCGAGCAGGCGCTCGCCGCGGCGCGCGCGCAGGCGGCGCAGCTGCAGGAGGATGCGGGGGCCTCGCGTGAGACCCTCGGTGCCCAGCTCGCCGAGGCTCGCGCACGCGCGCAGCAGCTCGCCGAGGAGCATGCGGTGGCGCTGCAGACCGCGCAGCGGCACGCGCAGGAGACCGAGGCGCAGGGCGCGGCCGCGCGCGCGCAGCTCGAGGCGGAGCTCGCGCGGGCGAAGCAGGAGGCGGAGACGTCGCGCGCGCAGGAGGCGGCCGCTGCGGCCGCGCGGCTCGCCGAGGCCGAGTCCGCGACCCAGCAGCTGCGGGCGCAGCTCGCGCAGCTCGAGGCCGAGCGCACCCAGGCGGGGGCGCAGGTGGGCGAGCGCGAGGCGGCGCTTCGGCAGCTGCGCGAGGAGACGCAGCGCGCCGCGGCCGCGGCGGAGGCGGGCGCGCGCGCCCAGCTCGAGGCTGCCGAGACGGGTGCGCGCACGCGGCTCGAGGCGCTCGAGGAGGAGCGCCGCCAGGAGCGCGCGCAGCTGGAGGCGGCCCGCGCGTCGCTCGCCGGAGAGCTCGCGCGCCTTCGCACGGAGCTCGAGGCGGCGCAGGCGCGCGGCGAGCGGGCCGAGGGCGCGGAGCGCGAGCGGGCCGAGGCGCTGGCCGCGCTGCGCGCCGAGCTGGAGCAGGCGCGCGTGAAGGGCGAGCTCTCGGCGCTCGAGGCGCAGGGCCTGCGCACGAGCGCCGCCGAGGCGAAGGAGCGCGAGGCGCGGGCCGCGGCCTCGGTGAGTGAGCGGGACCAGAAGCTGGAGCTGCTGCAGCGCCGGCTCTCCGCGCAGGAGACGGAGCTCGCCGTGCTGCGCCGCTCCTCCCAGCGCGGCAGTCCCAACGCCGTGCAGCAGATCTACGAGCGGGCCAACGCCGAGCTCACCGCGGTGAAGAACGGGCTGAACAAGCGCGCTCCCGGCGAGCGCCCCGCTGCGCCCGCGAAGGCCGTGGCCCCGGTGCCGTCTCCGCAGTGGAACGACATGCTGGACGAGCTCTCCAGCGCGGACGTGCCCGCGGACCCCGCAGCGGCGAAGCCCGCCCCTCCGGCGCTCGCGCCCGAGGACCCCACCCCCACCGGTCTCGAGGTGGTGCACGTGGAGGACCTCCACGTGGACGTCGAGCCGGGCGGAGGCGGCGAGCCGCAGGAGCTCGCGGTGGACGTGGCCATGGAGGACGTGCCCCTGGGCGAGGTGGCCCTGGACGAGGTCGCGGTGGAGGAGGTGCCCACGGCGGGACTCGACGGGCTCGACGAGCTCGGCGGCCTGGGAGAGGGGGAGGAGATCGTCGTGGAGGAGGATGCGACGCTGCCCCCGCCTCCGCCCCCGAAGCGCCCCGCGCCCGCACCGGTGACCGCCGTGGCGCCTGCGCCTGCGCCGCTGCCGCCGCTCGCGCGGCCCTCGTCCGCGGCGCGGCCCGCCGCGACGGCCCGGCCCCAGGCAGCGCCCTCGGCGCCGCCCGTGCTCACCCCCGTGGCGCCCAAGAAGGTCCGCTAGGCCGCCAGGCCCGGGCCTTCGGGCGAGCGCAGCCGCCGCGGCGTCGCTAGGATGTGCGGCGTGAGCGAGCGCTTCTTCAAGTACCACGGGCTGGGCAACGACTTCGTCATCCTCGACCTGCGCCGCAGCGGGGGGAGCGCGGCGGACATCGATGCGGAGACCTCGCGCCTGCTGTGCGACCGGCGCCGCGGCATCGGCGCGGACGGGGTGCTCTCGCTGCTGCCCTCCGACCGGGCGAGCGCCCGCATGGTCGTGCACAACGCGGACGGGAGCATCGCCGAGATGTGCGGCAACGGCCTGCGCTGCGCGGTGAAGTACCTGGTGGACCACTCCGGCGAGCGCCCCGTCTCCCTCGACGTGGACACGGGCGCCGGCGTGCTGCGCTGCCACCCGGGCTACGGCCCCGCGGGGGTGGAGGAGGTGGACATCTCCATGGGCCCTGCGCGGCTCGTGGCGGCGAACCTGCCCTCCGGCGCGAGCGGGCGGCCCTTCCTCGGCGAGGAGCTGCCGGGACACCCCGGGGTGCTCGGCCATGCGGTGAGCATGGGCAACCCGCACCTGGTGCTGCTGGACCGTCCCCTGGAGGAGGCCGGGACGCTGGGCCCGGTGCTCGAGCACCACCCGGCCTTCCGCGAGCGCACCAACGTGGAGTTCGTGCGCGTGGAGCCGGACGGGCTCACGGTGGTGGTGTGGGAGCGCGGCTGCGGGCTCACCGAGGCCTGCGGCACGGGAGCCTGCGCGGCCACGGCGGCGGCGGTGCTCGCCGGGCGGCTCGCGCCGGACACCTGGCACCGGGTGACGCTGCCCGGGGGCCCGCTCGCCATCCGCGTCCCCGCGGACCTCTCGGACGTGCGGCTGCGCGGCCCCGTGAACGCGGTGTTCGAGGGCGTTGTTCCCCTGCCGAAGGGCCGCTAACCTCCGCGCCTCCCGCGTCGCTCCCCCCTCGCCCCCTCCCAGAGCCCTCGCCCGTGGCCGGCCCCATCCTCGTCGTCGACGACGACCCGTTCTTCCGCCAGCTGGTCTCCGACATCCTGGGCCGCCGGGGGCACCAGGTGCTCACCGCGGACAGCGCGCAGAGCGCGCTCGAGGAGGTGTCGCACACCGCCTTCGATCTCGTCCTCTCGGACGTGGTGATGCCCGGCGTGGACGGCTTCACGCTCACCGCGCGGCTGCGCGAGCGCGACCCGGACCAGGAGGTCATCCTCCTCAGCCAGCGCCAGGACGTGAAGGGCAGCCTCATGGCGCTGCGCGCCGGGGTGAGCGACTGCCTCACCAAGCCGGTGGACGAGGCGGACCTGGTGCTCGCGGTGGACCGGGCGCTCGAGCGCGCGTCCCTGCGCCGCGAGCGCGCGCGCCTGCGCGACGAGAACCTGGAGTTCGCGCGCTCGCAGAACCTGCAGCAGCGCTGCCTCGAGTTCCTCTCGCAGCCGGATCTGGAGTGGCTGCAGGAGCGCATCACCGCGGACCTGGGCTCGCTGTGCGATGCGCAGAGCGCCGCCCTGTGGGTGGCGGACGACCGGGGAGACCTCGCGCTGCGCGCCTACCGGGGCCTGCTGGACCGGCAGTTCCTCTCGGAGCGCATCGTGGCGGAAGGGCCGCTGGGCGCGCGCCTGCGCGAGGCGCAGCCCTGGGTGGCCCGCGACGAGCGCGCCCCGGTGCTCTACGTGCCCTTCATCGCGGGCGGGGAGATCATCGGGCTCGCGCAGCTCAGCGACCCGCTCTCCGGTGACTTCGGCAGCGAGCACCTGCGCACCGCGAAGACGCTGGGCGACTTCGCCGCGGTGGGGCTCAAGAACGGCCGGCGCCTGCTCGCGCTGCAGCGCCTGGGCCTGCGCGACCGCGACACCGCGGCGTACAACCTCAGCTACTTCACCGACTACGCCTCCAAGGAGATCTACAAGGCGCGCCGCTACGGCCGCACCTTCTCCCTCCTGGCCTTCAGCGTGGACAACCTGCCGCAGGTGCGCGTGCGGCTGGGCGCGCAGGAGGCCAAGCGCGCGGTGCGCGGCATCATCCGGGCGCTGAGCAAGATCGTGCGCGACTCGGACGTCATCGCCAAGGCGAGCGAGCAGGAGTTCTACGTGCTGCTGCCCGAGACGGACTTCTTCGGCGCGCTGATGTTCGTGCGCCGTGCCATGGCGGCGGTGGCCGAGGAGCCGGAGGCGCAGGAGGTGGAGGCGCGCCTGCCGCTCGCGCTCACCGCCGGGGCGAGCACCTTCCCCAAGGACGGGGAGGACTTCGACGAGCTGATGCACCGCTGCCGCCGCCGCATGGACGAGCGGCGCGCGAGCCTGCAGCGCCGCCTGCTGCTGGACGGGCTGCCCTTCTGGGACGAGGTGGAGCTCTTGCTGGGCAACGCGCAGAGCGCGAAGCTGCCGGTGGACGAGCGCGCCGAGCCCAGCCGCCGCGGCAAGGTGAGCGACGTGCTCTTCGACGAGCTGCAGGCGGAGATCGCGCGCGAGCTGTTGCGCGATCCCGGCGCGCGCGGCCTGCTCTACGTGGGGGGCCCCGAGATCCGCGCGGACCTGCCCATCGCGCTGGGGCTGGAGACGGCGCCCCCGGACCTGGGCAGCCGCGTGTACCTGCTGGGCCGCCGCGCCGACCTCGAGTCGCATCCCGCGCTCACCCCCGTGTTCCTCGAGGGGGACGAGCGGGTGGGGCGCCACGAGTTCCTCTTCTGGCTCTCCGAGAGCGCCGCCTACGCGCTCATCCAGCGGCGCGGCCGCGGGGCCACCTGGGGCTTCCACTCCTCGGACACCGCGGTGGTGGACGGGCTCATCTTCAAACTGCAGGCCGAGTACGACCTGCAGCCCCTGTAGCCAGGAGCGAGCGCCCCCGTGCCCCCGGTCCGCAAGATCCTCATCGCCGACCCCGAGCTGGACTCGGTGCGCAGCCTCAGCCGCGCCCTGCGCCAGCGCGGCTACCAGGTGCACTACGCGCCGGACGGCAGCCGCGCGCTCGAGGTGGCCGTGCTGCGCCACCCGGACCTGGTCCTCTTCGACGAGGCGTGCAAGCTGCTCGAGGCGCGCACCTTCATCCAGATTTTGCGCACCAACCCCCGCACCGACGACATCCCGGTGGTGCTCACCACCGCGCAGGTGGACGCGGACCAGGCGCGCGGCCTGCGCGACGGCTTCCTCAAGAAGCCCTTCAACCTGGACGAGGTGCTCGCGCGCATCGAGCACGTGTTCCGCCGCAACGAGGCCGCCAAGGACCTGCGCGCCGAGACCGAGGAGATCGAGGGCTCGCTCTCTCAGCTGGGCATCCCGGACCTGATGCAGATCCTCGGGATGAACAAGCGCTCCGGGAGGCTCGCGCTGGTGCGCGGCTCCGAGCGCGGCGAGATCTCCATGAGCGAGGGGCGCCCGGTGAACGCGCGCCTGGGCAAGGTGGAGGGCGAGAAGGCCCTGTTCCGGATGATTGCGTGGACGGAGGGCACCTTCACCTTCACCCCGGGACCGGTGAGCGGCAAGCCGCGCATCCAGCGCGCCATCGACGACGCGCTGCTGGAGGGCTTCCGGCAGGCGGACGAGGTGAACCGGCTGCTGCCCACGCTGCCGCCGCGCCACACGCGCCTCGTGCTCGCCCCCGAGGCGGACCTGCCCAAGGATCAGCACCCGGTGACGGCCCAGGTGGTGGAGCTGCTGCGCCAGCCGCGCTCGCTCGGCGAGGTGCTGGACCTCGCGCCCGCGCTGGACCTGGAGGTGCTCGGCGCCCTCAGCACGCTGCTGCAGAAGGACGTCGCGCGGGTGGCCGAGGGCGAGAGCGAGGACGGAGGCCCCTTGCTCGAGCCCGCGGAGCTGCACGCGCTGCGCAGCCGCGTGCTGCGCGGCCGCGCGCCGGTGCGCATGGTGGCCGCGAAGGTGTTCGTGTGCGGCGGCGGCGCCTCCGCGGCGCGCCGGCTCCTGCACCGGCTGCCGCACCTCGAGCCGGTGGCCGCCGAGCCCAGCGCGGTGAAGAGCGGCTTCGGCACGCTGGGGCGGCTGGAGCTCAGCGAGGTGCTGCGCATCGACTTCTGCGTGCTACCCCCGGCCGAGGCCGCGCGCCCCCTGTGGCACCCCTTCAGCGCGGGCGCGGTGGGAGCGCTGGTGCTGGACGCGAGCGAGGCCGCGGTGCGGCTCGCGCGCTTCCTCGCCTGGGAGGTGCGCGTGCCGGTGGCCGTGGTGGGCAGCGCCGTGCCGCAGGCACTCCAGGCCGCGCCCGCCGGCGCCGTCGCCGCGGGCGACGACGTGGTGGAGGCGCTGCGCATGCTGCTGGTTCAGGCGATCAACCCTCCCGGCGCGAGCGGAGCTGGCGCCACGCACCCGTGAGCGTGGTCCAGTGCGCTCCGCGGGCGGAGAGCCGTGAGAGCAGCGGGCGGTGGTGGCGGCCGAGGTCCGCGCTGCGGGCGAGCAGGGCGGACCAGATGGCGTAGGCGCGCGGGGTGAGGTGCAGCCCGTCGCGCGACAGCCGCGCATCGAGCTCGCCGTGCGCCTCCGAGAGCAGGTCGTGCAGGTCGAGGTAGGTCGCGCCGAGCTCGGCCGCGAGCGGCCTGAGGCGCGCGTTGAGCTGGCGCACCGGCTCGTTGAGGTGGGCGTACGGCGCGCGCGCGGGGAGCAGGCTCTGGACCCACAGGCGCACGTCCGGGTAGCTCGCGCGCAGCGCCTGCAGCAGGTCGCGGAAGCGCGCGAGCGCGCCCTCCACGTCGTCCGGCCGGTCACCCAGGTCGTTGACGCCCGCGAGCACGAACACGTCCGAGGGGGCCGGCGCGAGCAGCTCCGGGGAGATGCGCGCGAGCAGCCCGCGGCCCTGCGTGCCACCTAGGTGATCCGAGTTGATGCCGCGGTTGACCACGCAGCGCTCCGGGAAGGCGCGCTGCACGGCGAAGGCCTCGGTGAGCGAGTCACCCAGGAAGACGACCTGCGTGCCCTCCCGGCGGGAGAGAGCGGCGTTCTCCTGCCGGAACTGCTCGAGCCGGCGATCGTGATGGGCGTGCCACTCTGTATTGGAAATCATGGAGTGCGCGTTTTCGCGCACCGCACGTCTCCCTGCCAAGCCGGGCCCCCCGCCGGCGCGTGAGCGCCCGCGCCGCTACAGCTGGTCGGCCGCGCGCGGCTCGCCCCGCGACGGGCTCTGCGGCGGCCCGTCCGCCTGGAGCGCCGCGCGCAGGTGGCGAAGCTTCAGCCGCGCCTCGAAGTCCTGCACCGCCGGGCCCTGCGCCGCGAGCGCCTCGGGCAGCGAGTCCAGCGGCGTGAAGAGGTCCGCCGTCACCGTGTAGCCGTGAAGGCTGCCGTCGTTCGCGTTGTGCTCGAGCGCGTACCCGTTGTCGATGAGCCCGCTGCGGTTGCTCGCGCCCAGCCCCAGGTACAGGGTGCGCCGCTCCACCTGCGGCGCGAGCAGGTCGCGCCCCTGCCAGCCCGCCGGCTGAGGCAGGCCGAAGAGCGAGGCGAGGGTCGGGGCCACGTCGAGGTGGTTCGTGAAGAGCGCCTCGCGCTGGGGCTGGCGCAGCAGCTCGGGGGCCCAGACGAGGAAGGGCGTGCGGAACTCGGCGTCGCTGAAGTCCAGCCCGTGGCCCGCGGCGCCGCCGGGGCCGAGCACGGTCTCGCCGTGGTCCGAGACCACGACCACCACCGTCCGCCGCTCGAGCTCGAGCCGCCGCAGCACCTCGAGCAGCTGCGCCACCTGCTGGTCCGTGTAGGAGAGCGCGTTGCGGTAGTTGTCCTCCACGCCGTAGCCGGCGAAGCGCCGGGCGGCGAGCGGGGCATGGTACGGGTGGTGCGGCGTGATGGGGTTGTAGATGGCGAAGAAGGGCCCGCCCCGGTGCTCGGCGAGCCACGCGCTCAGCGCCTCGACCGTCTGCGACTCCTGCACGCCCCACGAGTGGACCGGATGCTCGGGCCGCTGCAGCTGCTCGCCGCCGGCCAGCGTGTCCACGCCCTTGTGCTCGAAGAGCCAGCCGAGGTCCGCGAAGTAGAAGAAGGCCGAGCAGAACAGCGCCGTGTCGTAGCCTGCCGCCTTGAAGCTCTCGAGGAGCGAGGCGGAAGGCGGCGGCCGCCCGTAGAGCGTGCGCCCGTCGAAGTCCGCGAAGGGCAGGTAGGCCGAGTAGTACAGCGAGTACTGCGCGGTGAGTGTGAAGGGGGCGGTGGTGAAGTGGTGCTCGTAGCGCAGCCCCTCGGCGCCCAGGCCCGCGAGCGTGGGGGCGGTCTGCGCATCCACGTACCGCGCCGCCGTGGACTCCAGCACCACCAGCAGCAGGTTGTAGCCCGCCGCCTTCCCCCGGAGCTCCGGGTGGCCCGGCTCGTGGCCCGGCGCGAGGTGGGAGGAGAGGTCGAGCGCCGCGCCCCCGTGCCCCTCCAGCCGCCGCTCCGAGGCCTCCAGCTCGCGCAGCACGTCGTGCGCGCTGGCGGGCCGCCGCGGCAGCGAGCGCGCCAGCTCCACCAGCGGGTTGGTCTTCAGGCCGAAGGCGTACACGTTGCGAAAGAGCAGCTGCGCAGCGCCGCCGCCGGCCGCACCCAGCCCGAGCACCAGCGCCCCGGCCCCCACCGCCCCGAGCCGGCGCAGCGCCGGGCCCAGCACGCGTGGGGCGAGCAGCACCGCCAGCAGCGCGGCGGCGGTGACGGCGAGCAGCAGGGCGTCCACCGAGGCGAGCACGGAGTCGCGCAGCGCCCCCACTCCGGACGAAGCCAGCGCGAGCAGCCCGAAGCTCAGGGGCCGCCCATAGGCCTGGTTCACCTTGAAGCTCACACACCCCACCAGCGCGGCCGCGGCGAAGGGCGCTGCGCCCAGCGCCCCTGCGAGGCGCTGTCCCCCGCGCCGTCCCCAGGCAGCCAGCGGCAGCACCGCCGCGAGCGCCACGACGAAGACGGCCGCGGCGGCGAGCAGGTCCGCCCCGGCCAGCGCGGGCACCCGGTGGGGGGCGACCCCGGCGAGTGCATCCACCCCCCGCGCCGCGTACCAACGCACCAGCCCCACCTTCAGCAGCACGAAGACGCCGCTGAGCGCGAGTGCGCGGGCCGCGAGGCTCCGCGCGAGCTCCTGAAGGGCGGAGCGCGGCGCAGGCGTGTCGGTGCCTCTTTCCATGGAGGCGGACAACTATGCCAGTGCCGCAATTCCGGCAATGTGGGTCAGAGCCGACACGGGGATTCCCCGCACCGGGGAGTGCGCTCAGGGCGCGGGCTGCAGGGCCTCGCGCAGCAGCGGGCGCAGCTGCTCCTCGAGGAACACCGAGAAGCTCCCCACGCCCTCGTTGTCGTCCGTCTCCAGCTGCATGCCGAGGATGGCGTAGTAGTTGCCCACGCGGTCCACCCACGGGTCGAAGCCGAAGGCGCCCGGTGAAGAGACCACGGGGCAGCCCGTGGCGGGGGTGCCGCACTCGAGCCAGTTGCCCAGGCCGTAGCGGTAGGGGAGGCCGTGGTCCTGCATCGGCGAGGCGACGATGCGCGCGTCCGGGTAGGGCTCGCGCGCCTGCGTGTCGAAGAGCGCGGGGTCGGCGAGCGGGCCCGTCGGGAGCTGGCCCTTGTGGAACACCACCGAGAGCAGCCGCGCGTACTCGTCCACCGTCGCGCGCAGGCCGCCCGCCACCAGGGGATTGAGCGTGCCGGAGGCCTGGCGCGGGAAGGTGAAGTACGCGAGCTCCGCGCTCGTGAGGCCCAGCGGCACCTTCAGCTGCTCCTCGAAGAGCTGCGCCCAGCGCTTGCGTGTCACGGTCTCGGCCATGGCGGCAGCCACCTGCAGGTGCCCGCTGCCGTACTCGAACTGGGCGCCCGGCGTGCCGGTGAGCCCCGCGGCGCCGATGGCGTCCGCGCAGGCGCGCAGCGTGGTGGCCGGGTTGAGGGTGCAGTTGGGAGCCGCCTGCAGCCCCGAGGTGAAGGAGAGCAGCTGGCGCAGGGTCACCGCGCCCTCGGGTCCCGTCCACCCGAGCACGCTGCCCGTGGTCGAGTCGAGCGAGAGCACGCCCGCGTCCACCAGGCGCAGCAGCACCACGGCCGAGACGAGCTTGCTCGCGGAGGCCACCGCCACGCGCCGGTCCGGAGCGAAGTCGCCGTAGGACTTCACGAAGACGCGGTGGTCCTGCGCGTCGTACACCGCGAGCGTCGCCCCGGGCACCCCTGCGTCCGCCACGGCCGCCGCCACCAGCGCGTCCACGGCATCGAAGCGGCCGGCGCTCCCGGCGTCCGGGTCCCCTGCGTCCGGCGCGCCTGCGTCGGGCAGCCCCGGCGGCGTTCCGGAGTCCGGCGCGGGGGGCTCGGAGCCTCCAGAGCCGCTGCACGCACAGAGCAGGAGGACGGCGAGGGGGAGCCAGGGGCGGCGGACGGACACGGACGACCTCCGGGAGCGCAGGGGCTGCGGCTGCGCTTGCGAACCCGGCAGCCTCGCGCAAGTTGCGCGGGGCCTCACCTTTTCCGCGCTCGACGAGAGCCGCGACCGGAGCCGCGCTCAGGCCGCGTCGGTCTCGGCGCTCGGGAGCAGCTGCACCCCGGCGAGCGCCTCGCGCACGCCCGGGAGCTCCTGCAGCAGCTCGAACTCCGCGTCCATCAGGTGGCTCACGCGCCGGCCCTGGATGCGCTCCATCTGCAGCTCGATGCGGCACTCTCCGCTCGCCGTGGAGACGCGGCTCACCCGCGGCCGCAGCCCCTCCGCGAACGAGGCGAGGATGTCCTGCTGCAGGCTGCGCAGCCGCCGGCTCAGCTTCAGCGCGCTGCGGCCCTCCGGCGTGTCGAAGGTATGGAAGTGCCGGTTGCGCGAGAGGGGGCGCGCGGGGTCATGTAGCCTCTGCACGAGGCGCCGGACGAAGGGATCCATCGGAGAGGGGACCATAACACCCCGGGTCCCCCATCTCATGGCTGCGCAGGCCCGGCAGGGACCTGCGCGGCCCGCCTGCCTGGCCGCAGCCTCAGGGGGCTTCGGGCAGCCCCTCGGCGGCGGCCACCACGCGCTCGAGCGCCTTGACGCCCTTGCGCTGGCCCACGGCCACCACGGTGAGGTTCTCGCGGTGGAAGTAGCGGCGCGCCGCCTCGCGCACGCTGTGCGGGGTCTGCGCATCCACCGCCCGCACGCGCTGCTCGAAGGTCTCCGGCGGGCGGAACAGCTCGGTGCCGCCGAACCAGCCGGCGAGCTCGCCCGGGGAGTCCTGGCTGAAGTCCAGCAGCAGGCGGTGGCGGCGCTTCGCGCGCGCGAGCTCCTCGTCGCTCACCACCTCGTCGCAGAGCGTGCCCAGCGTGCGCAGCGCCTCGGCCACCACGAGCGAGGCCTTGTCCGGCGCGCTCGCCGCGTCGATCTCGAAGAAGCCGGCGTCGTGGAAGGTCTCGAGCGAGGCGTGCACGGAGTAGGCGAGGCCGCGCTTCTCCACGATCTCGTGCGGCAGCCGCGAGCTGAGCCCGTCGTCGAGCAGCCGGCGCAAGAGCCCCAGCGGCGCGAAGTCCGGGTGGTGCTCGGGCACGGTGGGGAAGTTGAGGCGGAAGTCCGTCTGCGCCTCGTCGTGCGCCACGAAGTGGAAGCGGGGCCCGCGCGTGGGCGCGGGCGGCGGCAGCTCCGTGCTCGCGGGGCCGCGGGGCACGCCCGCGAAGGCCTTCTCGGCGAGCTGCAGCATGTCCGCGTGGCGCACCGGCCCCGCCACCGTGAACACCAGGTTGCCGGTGACGTAGTGGCGGTGGAAGTGCTCCACCACCTGCCGGTGGGTGAGCGCCTTCACCGACTCCACCGTGCCCGCGATCTTCAGCGCGAGCGGGTGGTCTGCGAAGAGCAGCTGCTTGGAGAGGTTGTCCAGGTCGATGTCCCGGCCCTTCTCGTCCACCTCGTCGAGCATCTCCTCGAGGATGATCTGCCGCTCGACCTCCATGTCGGTGAGCCGGGGGCGGGTGAGCATGTCGCCCAGCACGTCCACCGCCACGTCCAGGTGCGCGGGGTGCAAGGGGGTGTAGTAGTAGCCGTGGTCGCGGGTGGTGACGCCGTTGAGGTTGCCGCCCACCTCCTCCACCAGGGCGTTCATCCGCACGCTGTCCGGGTAGCGCTCGGAGCCGCGGAAGAAGAGGTGCTCGAGGAAGTGGCTCACCCCGTTGTTGGCGGGGGTCTCGTGGCGGCTGCCGGTGCGGACGTAGACCGCGAGCAGCGCGGTGTGGAGGTGGGGCGTCTCGACGGTGACGACGCGCAGCCCCGAGGGCAGCACGTCACGGTGGGTCACGAAGCTCATGCGCGCGGCAGCCTTAACACGAAGGTGGTGCCGGCGCCGGGGCTGCTGTGGCAGGTGAGCGAGCCGCCGTGCGCCTGCAGGATCTGCTGGCTCACCGCCAGCCCCAGCCCCGTGCCCTGCGCCTTCGTGGAGAAGAAGGGCTCGAAGATGCGCGCGCGCACCGCCTCGCTCATCCCGTGGCCCGTGTCCTCGAACACCGCCTCCACCCACGCGCCGTCGCCGTCCGTGCCGGGCGTGCCCTCGCGCGCGCTCACCGTGAGCCGCCCTCCCGCGGGCATCGCCTCGCGCGCGTTGCGCAGCAGGTTGAGGAAGACCTGGCGCAGCTGCGCCTCGTCCGCGAGCACCGGGGGCAGCTCGGCGGGAAGCGCGCGCACCACCTGCACGCCCGCGCGCTCCAGCTCCTCGCGCGAGAAGTCCAGCACGCCCCCGAGCAGCTCGCCCAGGTCCTCGGCCGTGAGGCTCGCGCGCGGCGGACGCGCGAGGCGCAGGTACTGCTCGGTCACCTCGGTGAGCCGGTCCACCTCGCGCGTCACCGCGCCGAGGATGTCGCGCGCCTCGCGGGCCTCGGCCTCGGTGGTGAAGGGGGCGCGCGCCACCGCCTCCTCCAGGAGCTCCACGTTGAGCCCGATGGAGGAGAGGGGGTTTCTGACCTCGTGGGCGATCTGCGCGCTGATGCGCCCCACGGCCGCGAGCTGCTCGGCGCGCAGGAGCAGCTCCTGGTTCGCGCGCAGCTCCTGCTCGCGCGCGCGCAGGCTCTTGGCCATGGCGTCGAACTCGCGCGCGAGCACCGCCACCTCGTCCTGGCCGCGCACGCCCAGCTGCGCGCTGTAGTCGCCGCGCCCGATGCGGATGACGCCCTCGATGAGCGTGCGCATGGGGCGCAGGCTGCGCGCGGCGGCCACCGTCGCCCCGAGCCCCACGCCCACCGCGAGCAGCGAGAGCGTGATGATGTACAGGCCGGTGCGCCGCTCGCGCTCCTCGGCCTTCTGCACGCGCTCGCGGATGCGGTTGTCCAGCGCGGCGCGCAGGTAGCGGATGTCGCGCCCGATGGAGGTCTCCTGCTGGCGCAGCTCCGCGGTCGCCCGCACCACGCTGCCCGGCTCACCCCCGGCGAGCGCGAGGTACACCGCGTCCGCCGCGCGGCCGTAGGCGCGCTCGCGCGAGGCGAGGTCTGCGAAGCGCCACACCAGCTCCTGCACGAAGGGCAGCTCGGAGGAGGGCGCGAAGCCGTACACCTGCCGGGCCTGCGCGCTCGCCGCCGAGAGCCGCTCCCCGATGAGCGGCGGGTAGTACAGGCGGGTGAGCCGGATGAGCGCGCGGCGCGTCTCGGGGGTCTGCTCCTCGAGCAGCCGCGCGGTGTCCTTCTCCTGGTTCGTGTGGAAGGTCTCGAGCGCCGCGGCGTCCTGGGACAGCTGCAGGTAGCCCTGGCTCACCAGGCGGATCTCCAGCCGGTTGCGGTGCAGCTCCGCCACGCTGAACAGGGACACCGCCCCGAAGGTGACGAGCACCGCCGCGTAGCCGAGGAAGATGCGGGAGGCGAGGGAGAGCTTCATCGCGAGCGCGCAGGATCGCAGCGCCGGCGCCACAAGGCCAGCGCCGCGGCAGCCGGACAGCGCGCCCCGCTCCGCCCCCCGACACTGGCCCCGGGCTGCTAGGGTGGCGCCCCCGATGTGGCCCGCCTCCGTCCGCCTCCGCCTGCTCGCCGCCGCCCTCGTGCTGACGCTCCCCGCGGGGTGCTCCCTCTTCGAGAGCGAGGGGACGCGCCTGCCGCTGCAGCTCGTCACCCGCGCCTGCGCGGGAACGCCTCCGCTCGAGGGGGCCACGCACCTGCGCCTGCGCGTCACCGGCGAGGGCATGGCCCCGCTCGAGCGCCTGGTGCCGGTGGGCTCTCCGCCCGAGGCGCTCGAGGGCGTGCCCCCGGGCCCCGCGCGCGTGCTCGAGGTGCGCGCCTACCAGAACCGGCCCGAGGAGGGCGGGCGCGTGGTGGCGCTCGGGCGCACCGCGCCCTTCGACGTCGCCGGGGGAGCCGCCCCCTCGCAGCGCGTGGTGGTGCGGCGGGTGAATGCCTTCACCCCGGTGAGCGACGTGGAGCACCCGGAGACCTGCGGCGCGCTCGCCGCGCCGCGCGCGGGCCACAGCGCCACGCTGCTGCAGGACGGCCGGGTGCTCGTGGCGGGGGGCTTCGCGCTGCAGGCCGGCGCGCGCGTCGCCCTCTCGAGCGCCGAGCTCTACGCGCCGGACACGGGCACGCTCTCCGCAGCGCCGGACCTGGGCAGCGCGCGCGCCTTCCACTCCGCCTCGCTCCTGCCCAGCGGCAGCGTGCTGCTCGCCGGCGGAGAGAATGCGGCCGGGCCGCTCGCGGACGCGCTGCGGGTGGACCTCGCGCAGGGGGGCGTGGCGAGCTTCCCGCTCGAGCGCGCGCGCAGCCAGCACGCGGCCGCGGTGGACAGCGCGGGGCACGTGCTGCTCGCGGGCGGGGTGGGGGAGGGCGGAGGCGTGGTGGCGCCGGCCGAGGCGCGCGTGCAGGACGGCGCCGCTGCGGCGCCGGTGGCCGTGCCGCTGCCGCGCCTCGGCGCGAGCGCGCTGCGCACCCCCGGAGACGGGCTCGCCGTGGTGGGCGGCTCGGACGGCAGCGCGCTCGTCCAGGACGTGGTGCTGCTGCGCTTCGGCGCTGCGGGCTTCGAGAGCGCGGGGCCCCCTGCGCGCCTGCTGCAGGGGCGGCGCGCGGCGGCCGTGGCGCCCTGGGCGGGCGGCGCGAGCGCCCTGGTGCTGGGCGGCTTCGACACGCCCACCGAGTCCCCCACGACGCAGCGGGCCCTGGCCACGAGCGAGCTGGTGGCGCTCACGCCGGGGGCCCGCGCGACGCCAGGCCCCAACGTGGGCGCGCGCGCGGACGCGTGCGCCGTGGCGCTGCCGGACGGCCGCGTGCTCGCCGCGGGAGGCCGCACGGGCGAGCCCGGCACCCTCCCGCAGAGCAGCGACGCGGCGGAGCTCATCGTCCCGCCCGCCGCGGACGCGAGCACGCCGCTGCCCGTGGTGCTGGGGCTCGCGCGGCTCGAGGCCGGCCGCTGGGCGCACACCTGCACCTTGCTCGCGGACGGCACCGTGCTCGTGGTGGGCGGCCTGAAGGAGGCGCCGGGCGAGGTGGGCGTGGTGCGGGAGGTGCTCGGGGACGTGCTCGTGTTCACGCCGGCGCCGGTGGACTGAAGAAGAAGAAGAGGGACGCCCGGGCCCCTGCAGGTCCGTGGCGTCCCTCGTGCTGCGGAGCCCCAGGAAGCCCCACGAGCCCCGGGGCGCGGGGCGTTACGCGCTGGGCTTGTCCTCGCCCGGGGCGGCCTCGCCGGTGCCCGCGGCCTCGGCGCTCGCGGCGAGCGCCGCCTTGCGCTCGGCCTCGGCGGCGGCCGCCGCCTGCGCGGCCTCCTCGCTCTTGCGGTCGCTCGCGGCGATCTCGTCCGGGGTGAGCTCGGTGCGCTCCGCCACGCTGCCGGTGCGCTTCTCGAGGTCCTTGATCGCGCGGCGCACGAGGTCGCGCTCGAGCAGGGTGCGGTTGAGCCGCTTCTCGAGCGCCTTGAACTTGTCCTTCACCAGGTCCAGCTCGGCGCGGGTCGCGGTGTAGAGGCGGGCCTGGGTGTCCGCGCGCGAGCGGGTCTTCTTGAGGTTCGCCTCGAGCTCGGCGGCGCGGCTGCGCTCCTTGTTCGCGGTGTGCTCGAGCCGCTCCATGCGCTCGCGGTCCGCGTCCGTCAGCTCGCGGAAGCGCCGGGGCGCGGGCGCCGCGGCGGGGGCGGCGGCAGCGGTCCCCTCGCCGGACACCGGCACGGCCGCCGCGACGACGAGCGTCTCGGCGGGCGCGGCGATCTGGGCCGCGGGGGCGGCAGGGGTCGCAGCCGCGGGCGCGGCGGGGGCTGCCGGAGCGCGGCGCGCGGGGCGCCCGCCCTCGTTGAGGCTCTTGAGGCGATCGATCTCGGCGAAGGCGCCCGCGAGCTCCGCGCGCACCACCTCGAGCTGCTGGCTCGCGCTGCGCTCCACCTCGGCGCGCGCGCGCTGCAGCTCCTTGTCGCCCCTGTCGCCGTCCTTCAGCTCGAACAGCTTGCGCTTGGCCTCCTTCAGCTGGCCCTTGAGCTCGTTGAGCTGCCCGCGCTGCTCGTCCAGCTCGCGGCGCTTGCGCTCCAGCTCGGCCTCCGCGTGGGCGCGCGCCTTGCTCTCGGTCTCGAGCTGCGGGGTGCGGGGAGCGGCAGGAGCCGCGTGGCTCCCGGCGCGCTTGTTGCCGAACAGCAGCATGCCGAGGGTGACGGCGAAGCCGATGCTCACCAGGAAGAGGAGCACGATCAGATATGCCTGCAAGGAACGACCTCCAAACGGGTCCGAAAAGCGCCGCAGCGTAACGTCCGAGCGGGGGGCGTCAAGGGCAGCGGTGGCCCTTCGCAGAGGGGCGCGGCCCTGCCGCCGAGCGGCCGGGCGAGGGGCGGGGTGCCCGAAAGCGCTTGGGCGCGCCGCCCGGAGCCGCGATGCTCCGGCGCATGGGCAAGCACCTGGAGCTCGTGCCCCAGCGAAGGGTGTCCAGCTTCCGCAAGCTGGCGATCGGCAGCTGGCGCACCGCGCACGATCCCACGGTGTACGGCACGCTGACGGTGCGCGTGGACGCGGCGCTCGCCTTCACCGAGGCCTTCCGCGCCCGCACGGGCGTGGCGCTGCAGCTCTCGCACCTGGTGGTGCGCGCGCTCGGCGAGGCGCTGCGCCGCTGCCCCGAGGCAAACGCCGTGCTGCGCTTCAACCGCATCTACCTGCGCCAGCAGGTGGACGTGAGCCTGCTGGTGGTGGACGGGGAGGGGCCCGAGGCGGAGCTGGTGCCGGCGAAGCTCGAGCGCGTGGACGGGCTCTCGCTGGAGGAGGTCGCCCGGGGATTGGAGGCGGCGGCCCTGCGCGTGCGCACCCGCGCGGATGCGGCGCTCGAGCGCGAGCGCCACCTGCTCTCGCGCGTGCCCTTCCTGCTGCTGCGCCCCTGGAGCCGGCTCGCCGCGCTGCTGCAGCACACGCTGAACCTGGACCTGCGGGCGCTGGGCCTGCCGCGCGACCCCTTCGGCTCGGCCGCGGTGGTGGACGTGGGCGCGCTGGGGCTGGACACCGCGTACCTGCCGCTGGTGCCGCACGCGCGCGTGCCCATCGTGGTGGCGCTGGGCGCCGTGCGCGAGGTGCCGCTCGCGCTGCCCGGAGGCGCGGTGGGCGTGGGGCGGGTGATGAACGTGAACGCCTCCTTCGACCACCGCTTCATCGACGGCTACCACGCCGCCCAGCTCGCCCGCTGCGTGCAGGCCCTGCTCGAGGAGCCCGGCGCACTGCCACCACTGGACGCTGGCGCTCCCACCCGCTCGCACCTGGACCCCGAGTTGCGATAGGAAGGGCGGGAAGCAGGGCCGTGGCGGCGTCTTTTTCCGCTGCGGGTGCAAAAATCACCGAGGAGCTGCCGGGATGAGTCGCAAGCACCGCGAGGGGGGCCGCGCTAGGGGGCCGGGCGTGGCGGAGTCGGGCACGCCCGAGCTGAGCGTGGTCATGGCCACGTACAACCGCCTGCCGCTGCTCTTGCGGCTGCTCGAGCAGCTGGGGCGCCAGAGCCTCGCGCCCTCGCGCTTCGAGGTGGTGGTGGTGGACGACGGCTCGCGCGAGCGCGTGGTGCCGGCGCTGCAGGCGCGCGCGTGGCCCTTCCACCTCGAGGTGGTGGAGCAGGAGAACGCGGGGCCCGCGGCGGCGCGGCAGGCGGGCGTGCAGCGCGCGCGCGCGGAGCTGCTGGTCATCGTGGACGACGACATGCAGGTGGCCGAGGACTTCCTCGCGCAGCACCTGGCGCTGCACCCCGAGGGCTCGCGCAACGTGGCGCTGGGACTCATCCGCCCGGACGAGAACCTCGGCCGGATGCCGCTCTTCGAGCGCTACCACTCGCGCATGCTGGAGATGTTCGTGAGCGACGTGCGCGAGGGGCGCCTCGTGCCGCGCGGGGACCACCTGTACACGGGCAACGTGTCGCTGCGGCGCGAGGACTTCCTCGCCGCCGGCGGCTTCGACCGCTCGCTCAAGCGTTCCGAGGACGTGGAGCTCGGCATCCGCCTCGAGAAGCTGGGCTGCCGCATCGTGTTCTCCGAGCTGCCCTACGTCATCCATGGCTCGGACCACACGAAGCTGGACACCTGGCTGAAGCGGGCGCTGCACTACGGCGTCTTCGACCTGCGCATCGCGCGCAAGCACCCGGACGTGCAGAACGCGAGCCCCTGGCGCTTCCTCGGGATGGTGAACCCGCTCTCGCGCCCGCTGCTGGGGCTCGCGCTGGTGGCGCCGCGCATCTCGCAGGGGCTCGCCGCGGTGGCCATCCGCACGGGGCTGGCGGTGGACCGGCTGGGACAGGAGCGGCTCGCCATCGCCGCGGCCACGCTGGTGTACGGCATGGAGTACTACCGCGGCGTGCGCGAGGAGACCGGCGGCGCGTGGCCCGCGCTCAAGGAGTACCTGGGCTACCTCGCGCGCTGGGGCGGGGAGGGTGGGGGCGCGGCGCTCGCGGAGCTGGTGCACGGCATCGAGGCGGACCACGCCGCCATCCGCACCGCCGAGGCGAAGTACCACGGCGAGCTGGTGCCGCCCGGGCGCCTGCCGGTGGACGCGGTGCAGAAGGTGGGCTTCCAGATCCTCATCCAGTACCGCGTGATGCGCTTCTTCCGCCGCGTGGGGCTCACCTTCGCGGCCAAGGCGAGCTCGCGCCTCATCCGCCACCTCTACGGCTCGGACATCCACTGGGACGCGGACATCGCCCCGGGCTGCATCGTGGTGCACGGGATGGGGATGGCGATCAACGGCGCGGCGCGCATCGGCCCCGGCGCGGTGCTCAGCCAGCAGGTGACGGTGGGCGAGAGCCGCGACCCGGTGACGGGCGCCATCGGCTCGCCGGTGCTCGAGGCCCACGTGCACGTGGGCCCGGGCGCGCGGCTGCTCGGCCCCATCACGGTCGGCGAGGGCTCGAAGATCATGGCCAACGCCGTGGTGCTGCAGTCGGTGCCCGCGGGCTCCATCGTGGAGACGCCGGCGAGCGCCGTGCGCCCGCGCAAGCGCGGCCAGAGCAGCACGGGCCCCGGGGCCGCGAAGCCCTCGGGCACCTAGCCCACCCGCTCAGGCGGCGTGCGCGCCCTTGCGGCGCGCGAGCGCTGCCTCGAGCGTCGCGCCCAGCTCGGCGAGCGTGCGCGAGCGCGCCATCTCGTCCTCGGAGAGGGACACCCCGAAGGCGTCCTCCAGCGCGAGCAGCAGCTTGAGCGAGCCGAGCGAGTCCCAGCCGCGCACCTGGCCCGGGCCCGCCTCCGGGGGCGGCACCTGCGGCAGGCCGAAGGTGCGCTGCACCACCTGGCCCACGCGCGCGAGTACGCTGCCCTGCGCCTCGGCTGGGCCCTGCGGCGCTGCGCCGGGTGCCTCGCCCACGCGGCGCAGCACCCGCGCCGGCACGCCGCCCACCACGGTGTGGGGCGGCACCTCGCCGGACACCACGCTGCCCGCCTCCACCTCCGCGCCCTCGCCGATGACGGTGCCGCGCAGCACCGTCACCCGGGCGCCGATGCGCACCCCGTGGCCGATGAGGATGGGCTGGCCCTCGGGCATCACGTCGCGGTGCACGGCGTCGTGGAAGTCGGTGTCCATCACCATCACGAAGGCGCCCACCTGCACGCGGTTGCCCACCTGCACGTGCGCGTGCGCGGCGATGGCCGCGCCGTGGCCGATGGAGACGTCGTGGCCGATCTCCAGCCGCCCGCGCGGCCCCGTGACCAGGTGCGACTGCACGGGCGAGGACTCGAGCAGGAAGCGGTCGCCCACCTCCATGTGCCCGCGGTTCTCCACGTGCGCGCTCCCGTGCACGCGCGGGCGCAGGCCCACCCGGTCGCAGGCGCGCAGCTGCAGCGCGCCGTGTGCTGCAGGCATGAGCCCGGCCAGCAGGCCCGCGAAGCCCGGGCGCTTCAAGGCGCCTCCTCGAGCTGGATGAAGCCGGGCACGGGGTAGGGGGCGCTCGCGTCCCAGCGGAAGCGCTCGCCCTCGCGGGTGAAGCCCGAGCCCTCCCAGAAGGTGAGGCAGGGCTTGTTCTTCTTCGTGGGCAGGAAGTCCGCCACCACCTCGCTCAGGCCCTGGGTGCGCGCGTACGCGACCACCAGGGCCGCCATCGTCTCCTCCACCTTGCGGCCCATCACCCGGCAGCTGAGCACGAAGTCCACGACGCGGGCGCGCGTGCCCTCCACCTCCACGCTGACCAGGCCGGTGAGGCCCGCGTCGCCGAAGCGGTCGGACACGTGCACCGCCCACAGCCGGTGCCCGGGCGCGCTCGCCCACGCCTGCAGCTCGGGCTCGGTGAGCCGGCGCGTGGAGAGGTTCATCTGGTTCGTCTTGTTGAGCAGCTGGGTGCTGCGCTGCAGGTTGCTCGCGCTCAAGGGCTCCGCCTTCACCTGGATGCCCAGGCTCTGCAGCCACGCGTCCAGCGAGCCCACCTGCTCCTTGAGCGCGTCGCGCTGGCGCTCCGAGCCGTACATCTGCGTGCGCTCCAGGTCCTCCTTGCTGATGGCCGGCGCATCGAAGCAGCGCAGGGAGAGCAGCGCGCTCGTGTAGAGCAGCTTGTCCTCGGGCCACTCGGGCACCAAGACCTCGGGCAGCGCCTCGCGCACGCGCGCGCGCTCCACGGGGTTGTCGTCCAGGAAGACCACGGACTGCAGGCCCAGGTTCAGCTCCGCCGCGAGGTCCGCGATGTTGCGCGCCTTGTCCTGCCAGTTGATGCGCCAGCCCACGAAGTCCTCGGGCTTGAGCACCATCTCGGGGTGGCTGCGGATGGCCTCCAGGGCCACCGACTCCTCGTTCTTGCTCGCGATGGCCAGCACGATGCCGCGGCGGGTGAGCGCCTTGAGGTGGTGCTGGAAGTCCACGAAGGACTCGCCCACGCTGTCGTGGCCGCCCAGGCGCAGGTTCTGCCAGCCCTGGTCCCCCACGATGCCGCCCCACAGGGTGTCGTCCAGGTCCACCACCACCAGCTTGCGCGCCCCGCCGGTGAGCCCGCGCACCGCCGCCTTGAGGTCCTTCACCGCCTCGGCGAACACGTCGCTGTGGAAGGCCACCTTGCCCAGGTACCAGAGCTTCGGGTTGAGCGCGTTCCGGCCCACCGCCTGCACCCAGCGCTCCGCGTCCAGCACGTGCACGTTGGAGGCGCGCGCCAGGTTCTCCATCAGCCGCAGGTTCGCCCGGGTCAGCGCGTGGCGCAGGCCCGGCCCCTCGCGCGTGTCCAGCAGGCCCAGGCCGCGGTTGTGCGCGGGCAGCACCCAGGTGGGCACGAAGGCGAAGCGGCAGCCCTTCACCCCCTGCGTGAGCAGGGCGCAGAAGGCGTCCACCTCCTCCAGCAGGCGCTCGGGCGCCACGGGCTTGAAGGCGAGCAGCTCGGCGAAGCTGGGCAGCACCGCCTCGGGCCGCGTCCACACCAGGGCGAAGTCCGGCGCGCTCCTCGCTCCCGAGCCCAGCTCCATCAGCGTGGGCATCACCTGGCCGAAGGGGGCCACCTCCAGCGCGAGCCCCGGCGCCTCGAGGTCCTGCTCCAGCTGCTGCGCGAGCTCGTCGATGGTGAAGTCCGAGATGGCGAGGCCGCGCAGCGCCACCGCGGGGCGCACGGCGTCTGCCGCCTCGGACGCCGCGGGCAGGCGCTGGGCCGCGGCGGCGAGGCGCGCGCCCGCGCTGGGCCCGGTGGGCCCGGTGGGCCCGGTGACCTCGGTGGGCCCGGTGAGCTCCGCGGCTCCGGCGGGTGCGCCCGCCTCCAGCCGCCGCAGCACGCGCGCGGGGATGCCGCCGGCGATGACGCCAGCGGGAATCGCGCCCGAGACGACCGAGCCCGCGGTGATGACCGAGCCGTCCCCGATGCTCGCGCCCGGCAGCACCGTCACGCGACCCGCGAGCCACACGTCGTGGCCCACGCTGATGGGCTGGGCGGGCAGGGGCGCGTCCGCGGAAGGGGAAGCGTCCGCGGTGCCCGTGTCCGAGAGGATGCAGTAGGGCCCGATGCGCGCGCGGTCTCCCACGCTCACGCGCGCGTGCGCGCTGAGCAGGGTGCCGAAGTTGATGTCCGCGCGGTTCCCGATCTCCAGCACGCCCCCGGGCGCGGTGCTCAGCTGCACCGGGCTGAAGGCGCAGTTGAGGTTGAGGTCGTCCCCGATGTGGAGCTCGCCCTGGTTCACGATCACCGGCCGCCCCTGCGTGCGGGCGCGCGCGCCCACCTGCGTGCACTCGCGCAGGTAGAAGGGCGCCGAGGTGGAGGCGGTGAGGAAGCGCACCCCCTTGCTCACCTTCTGCGAGAGCGGAAGCTCCGCGTCACGGCCGAGGCTGCGCAGCAGCTTGTCGACCAGGGGGGAGCGGGGCAGCAGGGCCTCGGCGATACCTTTGACGTTCATGGGGCGGATGGCTCAGGGCGGCGCCCGGCGCGAGCGCGCAGCGCCAGGGGCGGATGTAGGTCTTGTAGCATTTCAGCGTGGGCGCTTTGAAGCCCCTGAGACTTCGACCCCGGGTCCGACGGCACCCGGAGACCCTGGCGCCAGGTGTGTAGGAATGCGCTCGCGTGGTATGGCACCCGAGCCCATGTCCGCCGCCGCTCCGCCCGATGCCGCCGTCGCCGTCGCCGTCGCCGCTCCCGCCCCCACCAACAGCCGGGTGGTCGCGGCGCGAAACGCGTTGAAGCTCGGGGCCTCGCTGCTGGGCACCTGGGCGGTGGCCCTGGTCATCCGCATCGCGCTGCCGCGCCACCTGGGCCCCGAGCTGTTCGGCACCCTGAACCTCGCGGACACGCTCGCGGCCACCTACTTCATCCTGCTCACCCTGGGGGTGGACACCTACATCCAGAAGGAGATCTCGGTGCGCCCGGCGCACGCCTCGGACTTCTTCGGGGGGCTGCTGGTGGCGCGCGCGCTCTTGAGCGCGCCGGTGTTCGCCGCGCTCGCGCTCTCCATCGGGCGCGCGGGGGCACCCGCGGGCACCGAGCCGGTGGTGGTGCTCTTCGGGGTCGCGTACCTGTGCGTCAGCGTGAGCAACTCGCTCGCGGCGCTGCTGCAGGCGCACGGCACGGTGGGGCGGCTCGCGGTCATCAACGTGGGCGCGAAGCTGATCTGGGCGGTGGGCGTGGGGCTGGGCATCGTGCTGCACGCCCCGCTCTGGGTGCTCGCCTCCAGCTTCCTGCTCTCCGAGGCGCTGCGCGTGGTGCTGCTGTGGCCCATCGCGCAGCGCGAGCTGGACCTGACGCTGCGCGTGGACGCGGCCGCCACGCGCGAGGTGCTGCGCGCCTGCATCCCCTTCTTCGTGAACGGGGTGGCCGTCACGCTCTGCTCCAAGGTGGACGTGACCATGCTCGGCTTCCTCACGCGCGACGCGCAGGAGATCGGCTGGTACAGCGCCTCGAACAACCTGGCGAGCCTCGCGATGCTGCTCTCGCCGCTGGTCAACTGGGTGGTGATGCCGCTGCTGTCGCGCGCGCGCGCCGAGAGCCACGAGGCCTTCGTGCAGGTGCTGCGCCGCTCGGTGGCAGGCGTCATCACCGCCACGCTGCCCATCATGCTGCTCATCGGCCTGGGGGCGGACCTCCTGGTGCGCCGCGTGTTCGGCGAGGCCTACGCGCCCGCCGTGCACAGCCTGCGGGTGCTGGTGCTGCTCTTCGCCTTCACCTACCTGGCCATCCTGCTCTCCATGGCGCTGATCACGGAGAACCGCGGCTGGACGCTGACCTCGGTGTCCATCACCGGTGTCATCCTCAACCCGCTCATCGCGCTGGTGGCGGTGCCCCTGTGCGCGCGCCACTTCGGTCCGGGCGGCGCGGGCGTGGGCTCGGCGGTGGGCGTGGTGGGCATGGAGATCTGCGTCACCGCGATGCTGATGTGGACGGTGGGGCGCGAGCTGCTCGACCGCTCCACGCTGCTCACCATCGGGCGCTCGCTCGCGGTGTGCGCGGCGGTGATCCTGCTGCACCGCCTGCTCGCGCCGCTGGGGCCGTGGCGGCTCGCGGTGGACGCGCTCGCGTACCTGCCGCTCGCCTGGGCCTTCGGCGCCGTGCGCCCGCGCGAGCTGATCCACTTCGTGCGCGAGGTGCTGGGGCAGCGGGCCGCGCGCCGCGCCCAGTCGGCCTAGCTCCCGCTAGCCCTCGGGCCAGTTGTTCCAGGGGGCGGCCGGGTACTGCCCCTCGAGCGAGCGCAGGAAGGCGAGCAGCGCCTCGCGCTCGTCCGCGGAGAGCGTGCGCGGCTGCAGCAGCGGGCTCACCTCGCCCACGAAACCGCCGGCGCCGCGGCCCCCGCCCTGGAGGTGGAAGTCCACCACCTCCTCGAGCGTCGCGAAGCGGCCGTTGTGCCCGTAGGGCGCGCTGTCCTCGAGGTTGCGCAGGGACGGGGTGCGGAAGGCCCCCAGCGCCTCCGCGCCCGGCTGCGCCACGTAGTCCGCGCCCGAGGCGCCCGGCACCGGACCGTCCGCATAGGGTCCCAGCGCGTTGAAGGGGCTCGCGCCCGCGTGCGCGAGCCCGGCGCTGCGGCCCTCGTCCAGCGGCGCGCCCGCGAGCGCGGGGACGCCGAGGTTGTGGTAGCGCTCGTCGCTCAGCTGCGGGCCGGAGTGGCAGCTGCTGCAGCCCGCCTGCACGAACACCCGCAGGCCCTTGCGCTCCTGCTCGCCCAGGGCGGCCGCGTCGCCCGCGAGGTAGCGGTCCAGGGCGGACGGCCCCGCGGCGAGCTTGCGCAGGTACGCCTCGAGGGCCTTGCCCACGTTGGCGGCCACCCGGTTCACCGCGTCCTGGTCCGCGGGCGCCATCGCCTCCCACTCGGAGGAGCCGGGGCTGCCGCGCGCAGGGAAGCGCGCCGTGTCCCCGAGCGGCGGGAGCGCGCCGAAGGCCGGCTCGTAGCGCGGGCCGTAGTACTCCGCGATGCGGTGCGCGAGCTCGAGCCGCGTGAGGTTCATCTCCTTCGGGTTCTCGAGCGCGGTGAGCGGCTGCGACCAGAGCGAGTCCGCGCTGCCGTCCCACGTCTGCCAGCGCTGCCAGGCCGCGTTGAGCACGGTGGGCGTGTTGCGCGTCACGTCCTCGAGCCCGTGTGCCACGGGCAGGCCGTCCTGGAAGTGGCGCTCGGGGGCGTGGCAGGTGGCGCAGCGCACCTGCTGGTCCGAGGAGAAGCGCGCGTCGAAGAAGACGCGGAAGCCCAGCAGCGCCGCGGCCGGGTCCTCCGCGTGCGCGTTGCCGCGCGCGGCCGGCAGGGCCTCGGGCAGCCGCATCGCGCGCACCTCCGCGCACTGCTGCGCACCCAGCCCGGGGGCCTCGGGGCAGGGCTCGCTGCAGGCGCCGAGCGCGAGGAGCGCACTCACACCGAGCGCGAAGCGGCGGAGGCGGCGCGGGGGCAGGGAAGGGCAGGGAAATTCGAGCACGGGGCCTCGAACACGGGAGGAGGCCGGATGCTTTCCGAGCAGGAGCCGGTTCGGCAAGGGGTCCAATAGAACAATCACCCCCAGTCAAGGTAAGACGCGTCGCACACATGTACCTACGCCGACTCGAGTGCCCCTCCCCGACCCGCCCCAGCCCCCTCCCGTCCGCCCTGCGGCGCTGCGCGCTGGTCGCCTCACTTCTCGTCCTCGCCTGTAAGGGGGACCCGGGGGCCGGGCCGGGCGTCACCGAGCCGGAGGTGGGCGTGGACCCCCTGCCCGGCGCGCCCGAGGCGGTGCCCGCCACGGTGGCCGACAGCCCCACCGCGCCCCCGGGGGCGGACGGCGCGGCGCTGCCGTGGACCAGCGCCCCGCTCATGGAGGGGGTGCAGGTGCTCGCCAACTACGACAGCGCCCTGCTCGTGCTCCCCCTGGTGGACGGCGCACGCGACTACCGCGCCTTCGCCCTGGTGAACGGCGTGAAGGTGAGCGTGCCCGTCGCGGGTCAGGAGCAGGTGGACGGCGCGCTGGTGCACTGCGCGGGCTACCGCCAGCACAACGCGAAGGCGCAGGCCACGCTGGAGCTGCTGCGGCAGTTGGACGTGACGGCGCTCTCCGGCCCCACGCGCGTGGTGGTGGAGGCGGTGGACGCCGCGTGCCCCTTCCCGGGCGTCATCGGCTCGGAGCACGGCGTGGTGGACGTGACGAACAACGTGGAGGTGAAGGACGCGGCGAAGGGGCTCCACGAGGTGTACACGGCGGACGAGATCCGGACTCGCTACGGCAGCCTCATCGTGAACGGCCACGGCCCGGGCCCCCGCCCCGGCGCGCAGGCCGCGCCCGTGGCGCCCCGGGTGCTCGCGCGCACCACGCTGCTCATCACCCCGCGCGCGGCCCCCACCGCGCCGAGCGACTTCTTCGACGGCTTCACCGAGAACGATCAGCCGAAGCTGGTGGGCAGCGTGAAGGGCTACGACCGCGCGCAGAACCCGCGCCGGTACATGAACGCGAAGTGGAACTTCTACACCTACGGCTCCGAGCTCACCCAGTTCTTCGTCGACCGCGGGCAGCTGCACACGCTGATCGCGGACGTGGGGCAGGACGTGTTCGCCTCCAACATCGCCTACCCGAAGCACCCGGCGAAGCTCTACGACGAGGGCTACCTGCACGTCTCCTACGAGGTCGCGAGCGACGCCACCTCGCGCCGCTACTGGTGGATCTCGCTGTGCGGCGCGGCCACCGAGGGCGCCACGATGGAGGCGGACGGTGCGCTCAAGGGCAGCATCATCCAGACCCCCTTCTTCCACCAGGAGGACGGGCAGAACCCCAGCATCGAGCTGTGGAACTGCCTCCAGGTGTTCCCGCGCGACGGCTGGCCCTTCACCCTGGCGCCCAGCAACAAGCGCCCCGAGTCCGACATCCGCGTGATGGTGAACCTGGCCAACAAGCCCACGCGCAGCAGCGTGGTGAACGTGAGCCCGGACCAGTACCACGAGCCGAACATCGCCGCGCCCGGCTGGTTCCGCACGCAGGACGCGGCCGGCAAGCTGCTCGCGCCCATCCTGGACGACCAGATGCTCATCGCCCCGCGCGCCCGCTACGACCTGTACGTGCGCCGCGGCCGCGTGGTGCTCTACGTGAACGGCCAGCAGCGCCTCTGCAACGACTTCCCCTCGGTGAAGCTCACCATGGCGGAGGCGGCGGTGGGCTTCGGGCAGGTGCTCTACCACTCGGCCGGCGAGCGCATCGAGTTCTTCTCGGACAGCAACGACCGCACCGGCCAGCGCTACTACCTGCAGAACACGCCCTTCATGGACGAGCGCAGCTGGGACAACCTGGGGCTGCAGGAGAACGTGGCCGCCCCGCCCACCTTCGATCCCAGCGTCTGCTACACGTACAAGGGCTGAGCCTCCGAGCGCACTCCCTGGACGCCGCGTGCGCCCGGGGGGTACACCCGGAGCAGCCCGCGCGCGGGCGCTCGGGCCCGCGAAGGGCCGTGGAGATGCGCATGCTCAGGCAGCTGTACGAAGACGCGGTGCAGGTGGCGCAGTGCGAGGCCGGGGGCAGCCCGGACGCCCGCCAGGTGCTGCGCACCCTGGCCCTCTCGGACGGGTACACGGTGCTCGCGCTGCAGCGCGTGCGGGCCGCGGCGCGCCTGCTGCCGGGCGCGAACCGCATCCTGCGGCTCGCGCAGACGGCGCTCTACGGCATCGAGATCGGCAAGGACGTGACGCTGGGCAAGGGCGTGTACTTCGTGCACACGCTGGGCATCGTCATCGGCGGGGACGCGCGCATCGGCGACCGCGTGCGCTTCATGGGCAACAACACCGTGGGCACCGCGAAGGACAACGGCTACCCCACGCTCGAGGAGGACGTGGTGGTGGGCTGCGGGGCGCGCATCCTCGGCCCCATCCGCGTGGGGGCCCGCTCGGTCATCGGGGCCAACGCCGTGGTGCTGCACGACGTGCCCCCGGACAGCGTGGTGACGGGCATCCCGGCGAAGGCCCAGCCCAAGGGCGCGCGGGACCCCTACCGCACCGCGCGCTCGGGGACCTGAGCCCGCGTCCCTAGCGGGCGCGCCGCGACTCGCGCAGCGTGCGCAGCAGGATGCCCACGAATTTGGGGTCGTTCACCAGGTAGCGGCGCCACAGGCGGCGCGGCTCCTGCCCGAGCCGGTAGAGCCACTCCAGCCCCGCGCGCGACATCCAGGCCGGGGCGCGCTTCACCCGCCCCGCCACGAAGTCCAGCGAGGCGCCCACGGCCACCGCCACGGCCGGCGCGAGCTGGGCCGCGTGCGCGTGGATCCACAGCTCCTGCTTCGGCGAGCCGAAGGCCACGAGCACCAGGTCCGGCGCGGCGGCGCGCAGGCGCGCGAGCGCCTCGGCGCTCTCGTCGACGGCGCCGGGACGGGCGGCAATGCGCGGCGAGTCCACGCCCACGACCTTCAGTCCCAGCTCCCGCTCGAAGCGCTCGGCGGCCTCCTGGGCCACGCCGGGCCCCGCGCCTAGCAGGTACACGCGCCAGCCGCGCTCGGCGGCGCGCTGCATGAGCGGCCACACCAGGTCCGAGCCCGAGATCTTCTCCGGCAGGGGCGCGCCCAGCGCGCGCGAGGCCCAGAGCAGCGGCGTGCCGTCCACCAGCGAGAGGCTCACCTGCGCGTAGGCCTCGGCGAAGTGCGCGTCCGCGTCCACGTTCACCACGTGGTCCACGTTGGGGGTGAAGACACTGCCCCCCTGGCGTGCGGCCACCAGCGCCTCGATGCGCGCGAGCGCCTCGGGGAAGGTGACGGGATCGATCGTGAGCCGCCCGAGGCGCAGGCGCGGCGCCGCGGGAGCGGCAGGGGGAGGGGAGCGGAGGACCGGGGCGGGAGCGCTCATCGGGAGGTCTTGGGGCGGGCGCTCAGGGTGAGATCGAGCACCGTCATGGAGTAGGGGGGAAGGGTGACGTCGGGGCCGCTCGCGCCGGGGACCTCCGAGGCCGGCAGCTCGCGGAAGCCCGCCGCCTCACCGATGTAGCGGAAGGCGCGCTGCGCGCTCACGCTGCCGCAGGCGCCCAGGTCCAGGCGCCCGCGCGCGGGGCGCTCGGGGTCCAGGTTGAGCAGCACCGCCACCAGGTGCTCGCCGCTCTCGTCGCGCGAGGCGAAGAGCGAGGTGCTCGCGAGGCTCGAGCGCGCCGGCACGGAGAGGTCCTGGAAGCGGCCGCCCTTGCCGTCGAAGTTGCGGTAGGCGCGGAAGGCCCAGAAGGCGGGGGAGTTCTCCGGCGGGTAGGTCCAGTAGAAGGCGGCGTCCAGCCCGTACTGGCCGAAGCGTCCCAGGGCCTCCGCGAGCGCGAGCCCGCCGCTCATGTGCCCCTCGGCGCCGAAGTTGTACTCGCCGATGGAGAGCCCCACGCCGGGCGCGTTCTGGTCCACCCACTCGCGCATGCGCGGGATGAGCCGCACCGGCTCGCCGATCCACGACTCGTCCACGTAGGTGGGATCCCACAGCCCGCGCGTGGAGCGGATGCGCCGCTCGTTGGTGCCGGGGTCGGTCTGCCCGCCCGTGCCCACGCCGATGCCCTTGCCCTGCGGGTAGAAGTGCAGGTCCAGCACGTCCAGCACGCGCACGCCCGTCTGCCGCTCGCTCTCGCGCACCTTGCGCAGGAGCCAGGGCACCAGGGGCACGTTGCCGTGCGCGCGCCGGTCCGGGGCGAGCGTGTAGCTCACCTTCGCGTCCTTCGCCGAGTACAGGTAGTTGGACCAGCCCCACTCGGCCGGCCCCGCGATGACCGCGTCCGGGTCCGCGCGGCGCACCGCCGTGCCGTACGCGAGCGTGCGCTGCAGCAGCTCGTCGTAGGTGACCGGCTCGGGGTGCACGTCCCGGTGGGTCTCGCTCCAGAGCGCCGGCTCGTTGTCCAGGATGTACATGTGCACGCTGCGCGTGCCCTTCTCGGCGTCGCGCTTGCGGATGGCCTTCACCCAGCGGCCGATGAAGTCCGGGCCCGCCGGCACGCTGGTGAGCTCGGGAGGCCCCGGCGCGATGCGCTGGCCCTTGGTGTCCACGCCGTTGCCCGCGTCCGGCACGCTGGGGTCCACCGAGGCCTGCGCGCCGAAGGTGGCCACCGAGAACGCGTGCGAGCTCGTGTCCTTCGCGACCCAGCCGATGGTGGGCACCGTGAGGGCGGTCTGCACGCCCTTCTCGAGGTCCGCATCGAGGAAGCGCGTGTACGAGAAGTTGGGCACGTCCGTGTAGTTCACGTTGCGGAAGTACCAGTCGCTCGCGGTGTTCCAGGCGTTGCCCAGCTCCCAGTTGTAGCGGCTGGTGGCGTTGCCGCCCCAGCGGCGCATGGTGGCGCCCAGCTGCCACTGGTGGATGCTCTGAGCGTCGCGCATCTGGTCGTACGCGATGCCGTAGATGCCCGGCTTGATGCGCTGCGCGGGCGCGCGGCAGTCGAGGGAGAGCTGCACCTCGCGCGGGGCGGCCTGGGGGGCCGCGGCGACCTCGGGGCCGCCCGCGGGCGCGGTGGCGGTGAAGCCCACGCCGTCCACCTCCACGCGCTCGTTTCCCACCTGCTCGGCCGCGCGCAGCACGATGCGGTCGAAGGGGGCGCCCGCGGGGTTGAGCTCCTGCAGGGACAGCCACGCCTCGCTCCAGCCGTCCTTGCCGTCCAGGCGGTGGCGCGGCAGCACGCGCACGTGCGGGAAGTCCGCGCTGCCGCTGCCGTCCAGGCGCACCTCGAGGAAGTCGCCGAAGCCCCTGGGCGCGCGGTAGCGCAGCACCAGCCCCGCGGGCCGGGCGCCGTAGCCCGGCCGGGCGATGATCCACCCGCCCTTGTTGCTGAGGTCCAGGCGCGCGGGCGCGCCGGCCTTCAGCTCGCGCGGCGCCCAGCCGTAGTCCTGCCACTCGCCCTTGAGCCCGGACACGTAGAGGGGCTCGCTGGGGGCCGGCGCCGCCTGGGTGCGCTGGCCCGGCGCGCGCTCGGCCGCCACGGCGCTGCGCCCGCAGGCGAGCGCCAGCGCGAGCAGCACGAGCGCCCGCGCCGCGAGCAACGGGACCGCCCTGCCGCCGCTCGCCGCCGCCTTCATCGCGCCTCCACCGCCGGCACCGTCACGCAGCCGAGGATGCGCTGGCGCCCGAGCAGCTCCAGCGTGCGCTCCGCGCTCGCCACGTCCGCCTGGCCCAGCGTCACCGTGAGCAGCACCGCGTTGGCCGCGAGCGCGAGCGGGATGCCCACCTGGTTCTCCACCACCGCGTCCGCCGCCACCAGCACCATGCCCCCGTTGTCCACGTGGGTGCTCATGTCGATGATGAAGTGCGGCGCGCGCCCCAGCTCCGCGCCGCGCGCGTCGATGACCATGGGCGGGCTGCCGCGGTGCATGCGGGCGACCTCCGCCAGCGCGCGCGTGAGCTCGATGGAGGAGCCGCCCGGGTGGCTGGGCATCACCACCAGCGTGCTCCACGGCTCGCGCAGCAGCGTGAACCACAGCTGCTGCAGCTCGGGGCTGAGCCGGGGGTTGGCCTTCACGGCCGCCGCGAGCGCGAGCGGCTCGGAGCTCGCGGAGAGGGAGGACACGGCCTCGCGTCGCTTCATCATCGGGACTCCCCCTCGCGGGTCGTTCTCACCCACGCACCCTTCGGGTGCTGCGGGCGGCGCAGCAACAGCACCAGCTTCCAGAGCACGTACAGCGGCGCGCACGCCAGGTCCGCAAGGCCGCGCAGCCCCATTCCGGACAGCCACCAGCCGCGCAGCACGTACAGCGTGAGCATGGCCAGGACGGCGCCCCAGGCCCCGAGCGACAGCAGCGCGTGCCCGCCCGCGAGCGAGAGCGCGAGCGCGAGCGCCCCGAGGAGGAGCGCGGGCGCGGCGAGCCACGAGAGCGGCGGGACGAGGATGTCCAGGGCCAGGTCCACCAGCAGGCCCGAGCGCTGCGCGAGGCCGCGGCCGAGCAGCGGCAGCCCGTGCTGGCGCATCAGCTGCAGCCGCCCGCCCTCCCAGCGCCGGCGCTGCGAGCGCGAGCCCTGCTCACCGGCCACCATCTCTCCTAGCACCTTCACCTCGCCGGCGTAGTGCACGCGCTGCCCCGCGAGCCCCAGGCGAAGCCCGTACTCCACGTCCTCCACCACGGAGAAGGCGTCGTGCGGGACCTGGCGCAGCAGCGGGAGCGCGAAGCACATGCCGTTGCCGCGCAGGCCGCAGGAGAGCCCCAGGCGCTCGCGCGCACGGCTGCGCACGTCGTGGAACAGCGCGAAGGCGATGGTGAGCAGGCGCGTGCGCCAGGAGGCATCCGGGTTCTGCACGCCGTACTCTGCCTGCACCGCCCGTGCGCCCGCCTCCAGCCGCGCCGCGAAGGCGTGCAGCAGGCCCGCGGACACCACCGTGTCCGCGTCCACCACCACCACCGCGTCCGCCTGCGCCTCCTCCAGGCTCCGGGCGAAGGCGTACTCGAGCGCGTAGCCCTTGCCGCGGCGCTCGGCGTCGTGGCGCACCAGCACGTGCGCCCCGGCGGCGCGCGCACGCTCGGCGGTGGCGTCCGTGCAGTTGTCCGCCACGACGACGATGCGCCGCAGGGCGGCCGGGTAGTCGAGCGCGGAGAGGTTCGCCACGGTGCGCGCGATGCCCGCCTCCTCGTTGTGCGCGGGCACGACGAGGTCGAAGCGAAGCCGCGCAGGCGCGCGCGCGGGGACCGGCAGCCGGCCCGAGAGCAGGGTGAGCGCGAGCAGGTAGAGCGCGGCGAGCAGCGCCGGCACGGCGAGCAGCAGCAGCGCCATGTCCAGCAGCGGCAGCAGCGAGAGCAGGGTGGGGGACGTCACGCGAGCGACTCCTGGGAAGGGGCGCGGGAGGGAAGGGCGAGCGCGGGCGGGGCGGCGCGCACGCGGCGCTCGGGCCACGCGCCCACCGCCACCGCGAGCTTTCCCGCCACGCTGACGGCTGCGGCCGCGAGGAAGACGCCGGGCCAGCTCTGCAGGCCCATGTCGCCGTAGGCCTGGCAGACGAAGGCGAAGATGGCGGCGATGATGGTGAGCGCCGCGGTGCGGTCGCCGGGCCGGTGCGCGAAGCGGTAGCTGCGCACGGCGAGGAACACCGCCACCAGCAGGGGCGCCCACACGCAGGTGAAGCCCACCAGCCCCCCGAAGGCCCACAGCCCGAGCAGGCTGTTGTGGGGGATGAAGCGGTACTGCGGGAAGAACTGGGAGATGTCGTCCGCGCGCGACTGCTCGACGTACTCGTGCCCCAGCCCCGTGCCGATGAGCGGGTTCTGCTTGAGGGTGATGTACAGGTTGTAGTTCTCGATCTCGCGCGTGGCCGTGGAGCGGTCCGCGTCCGCGGACACGATGGACTTCACCGTCTGCGCCGGCTTGAAGATGCCCGCGCTCGAGTTCCAGCCCACCGCCAGGTAGAGCGGCACCAGGGGCACCATCAGCAGCACGGCGCGCGTGGCGAGCCGCTTCACCGCGTTCCAGGGCAACAGGAAGTAGAGCGTCGCGAGCGCGAGGACGATCTCCACGTACACGATGCGGCGGTTGTTCACGAACATGCCCACGGCAAGCACCGGCAGCACGCCGAGCACGCCGAGCCAGCCGGTGAGGTCGCGCCGCTCGTTCCAGCGCACGAGGAGCATCACCACCGCGGTGGCGTAGATCACCGAGTCCGAGTGCATGGTCGCGTGCTGCGGCCGGATGTTCAGGGGCCCGTAGATCACCTTGTAGATGTAGAGCCCCAGCAGGGCCTTCCACACCGCGCAGCCCACCAGGATGAGCGCGATGGCGCGGTGATCCTTCGGCCCGCGCATGGTCGCCTGGAAGAGGTAGGCGAGCAGCGGCAGGAACAGCATCTGGCGCATCTGCCACAGCGAGTTGCGGAAGTCGCCCCCGCGCCCGATGCCCCACAGCTCCATGAACACCACGCCCAGGATGGCGAGCAGCAGCACGGGACCCACGCAGCTCGCCGTCTGCACGCCGCGCGCCCCGTCCACGTCCTGGCGCATGGCCTTGCGGTAGAAGACGAGGAACAGCGCCCCGACGACGACGAGGTCCATGCCGCTGAAGCGCAGCGCCCCGATGCCGGTCACGTTGTTGAGGTTGTCGAAGAGGACCTGACCGAGCGGGTAGAGGGGCGTGGTGAAGCGCCCGTTGCCCGGGCGCTCGGAGGGGACCTCCAGCGCGAGCGCGAGCGCGAGCAGCACCAGCAGCGGCCCCCGCAGGGGCACCTTCCACAGCACCCAGAGCAGCCCGAGCCCCGCCACCGGCGCGAGCGCGAACAGGGGCTGGCCCCCGCCCACCACCAGCGCGGCGCAGGTCGCGAGCGTGAGCAGCACCACGAGCGCCGCGAAGCGCACCGGGTGGCTGGGCGCCTCACTCACCACCGCCGCAGCTCTCCGAGCACCGGCAGCCCCAGCGAGCGCTCCAGCTGCCAGCGCTCGAGGAGGCGGCGGCTGCGCAGGTCCGCGGCGATGCAGCAGAACAGCGCGAGCGCGAGCCCGCCCACGATGCCGCCCAGCACCATCACGATGGGGTTGGGCTTGAGCGCCTTCTTGGGCACCTGCGCGGGGTCGATGACGCTGTAGCGGTACTTGAAGGCCGCGCGCGCCGTGTCCAGCTCGATGCGGGCCGCGTCGATGCGGTCCAGCAGCTCCTCGTACTTGTTCGTGGCGATGCGCAGCCTCGACTGCGAGTACTCCTCGGTGTCCTTCGCGCTCAGGGTCGCGGGCGCGCGCTGCAGCTCTCCCTCGGGGCCGGCCACCGTGGGGCCGGTGGGCACGGCGCTCGAGGCGGGGACCAGGGCGTCCGGGTCTCTGCCTGCGCGCCGCGTGTACTCCTCGCGCAGCTCGCGCTCCTCGCGCCGCAGCGCGGACATCTGGGGCGAGTCGGTGTTGAGCGCCTCGATGCTCTCGCGGGTGCTCACGATGAGCGGGTGCGCGTCCGCGTAGGTGCGCCGCTGCTCGAGCAGCTGCGACTCGAGCTCCGCGAGCCGGCGGCGGCGGAAGTCCTCCAGGTCCGAGAGCGCGCGGCGCTTGGCGGCGAGCATCACCTTGAGCTGGGCGAGGTCCTGCTCGGCGGTGCGCGCGGCCGAGCCCTCCGGCGCTCGCGCGCGGGCGGCCACGGGCTTGCGCGCCTCGCGGCTGCGCTGCATGTCCTCCATCGTGTTCTCGATGCTCTCCTGCACGCTGCTCGCGTGCCCCTCGAGGATGGAGATGGCCTCGGCGATGGTGGAGATCTCCGAGGCGTGGCGCGCCTCGAGGAAGTTCTGCTGCGCGGCGCCGATGAGCCGGTACGCCATCTGCGCGTCCTGCCAGTCGATGGCGATGGTGACGGTGCCCTCGCCCGTCTGCACCGAGAGCTTCTTGCCCAGCAGCCCCACCAGCGCGTCCAGCTGGTCCTCCTCGTCCATGGGGCCGCGCACCATCTGGCTCACGCTGTCGCGCAGGCGCTGGATGGGCGCGCGGTGGGTGCGCCAGTGCTCGAGCAGGTTGGTCTGGCGGATGAGCGCCACCAGGTTGTCGCGGCGCATCACCGTCTCCGAGGCGGCGCGCGTGGGCGCGTCTGCGTCACCCGGCATGGAGCGGCGCGGGTTGCCCAGCGCGGCGATCACCTGGTTGCGCTGCGCGAGGATGCGCACCTCGGTGTGGAAGGTCTTGGGCATGGCCCAGAGCGCGGCCACCGCCGTGCCCAGCACCGCGAGGAACACGGCGGTGGCGAGCAGCTTGTGGCGCCCCGGCGCGCGCAGGGCGAAGCCCACGTAGTCGCGCAGGATCTGGTAGTCGAAGAGGTCCGCGGACTCGGAGGCGGCGGCGGAGGGCGGCGTGGAGGGCATCATGGGGCAGAGCGATCCGCGCGGGAGGGGGGCACCAGCGCCCGCACCTGCTCCGCGAAATGGGCCCGGGTGAAGGGCTTGGTCAGGTAGGCGGAGGCGCCGGCCTCCTCGGCGTGCGCGCGGTCCAGCGGGAGCGTGCGCGCGCTCACCACCATGATCGGCACCTCGCGGAACTCCGGGTGCTGCCGGATGAACTGGCAGACCTGGTAGCCGGAGAAGCGCGGCAGCATCAGGTCCAGGCACACCAGCGCCGGGGGCGCCGCGCCCAGCAGGCGGATCGCCTCCTGGCCGTCCGAGGCCTCCGCCACCTCGAAGTTCAGCTCCTCGAGGTAGACGCGCATCAGCTTGCGGATGGAGGGCGCGTCCTCGACGACGAGCGCGCGGGGGCGGGGACTGGACATGGCTTCACCACGAACCGGCATCAGGCAACCCGTGGGTAGACGAACAGGACCGCCAGCACGTACAGGACGTGGAAGGCGAGGATGAGCAGCACCAGCCGCTTGAGGCCGTACACGGCGCGCTTCTCGCGCGCGGCGAGCATCGCGAGCACGATGGGCACGACCACGATGGAGATGAGGATCACCTTGCCCATGGCCTAGAGCGCCTCGTGCGTGAGCAGGGTGAGGGTGAGGAAGGCGCCGGCGTCGAAGCGGCGCAGGGCCGTGCCGTCCGCGAGCGTGCGCCGGTCCCACGCGCCGCGCACGCCGGCCGAGAGCGCGAGCGCCTTGTCCTTCTGGAACGTGGCGCCGGCCTCCAGCGTGGCGAGCGTGTTGCCCTGGCCCGCCCCGGACTGCAGCGCGCGCGCCAGCCCCGCGCGCGAGCCCAGCTGCACCCAGGGGTGCGGAGACCAGGCGAGCGCGAGGTCTCCCTCGGCGCGGCCGTAGGCCTCGCCGCTCACCCGGTCGATGAAGGGCGCGTAGCGCGCGGCGGCGCGCAGGGTGAGCGGGTGCACGCTGAGCTGCGGCGCGTAGCCGAGCGAGGCCGCGGCCACCGGCAGCGCGCGCGTGCCCGCCGCGGGCTGCGCGGGACTCGTCGAGCGCAGCGCCGCGCCGCCCAGCGCGAGCTCCCCGTCCAGCGCGTGCGCGAGCTGGCGGCGCCAGCCCTGGGCGAGCGTCACGGTGAGGGCGCTCTCGTCGGTGGAGAAGGTGGTCTGGGTGGCGCTCGCCACGGTCTCCAGCTGGTCGCGCCGGGTGAGGTCGTGGCTGAGCCGCGCCTCGGCGGAGGGGCCGTGCTGCAAGGGCAGCGCCGCGCGCGCCTCCTCGGCGAGACTGCCGCTCACCTGGTAGCGCGCGCCCAGCGACAGGCGCGTGCGCAGGCTGAGCGCGCGGCTCCACGCGAGGCCGGTGTCCGTGGACAGGTAGCGCGGCACGGAGGTGAGCGGCCGCCCCTCGAGCCCGGGCGCTTCACCGTTGAGCGGATCCGCGGGATCGCTGGCGGAGAGCGGGTCGAACTGGTTCACGCCGTAGCTCACCTGCTCCACCGCGCGCAGCTGCGAGATGGGGCTCAGGGCCCAGGTGGCCTCGAGCGCGCCCACGTGCAGCACGTTGGGAGAGGTCACGGCGAGCCCCGGGGCTCCCGCATCGACCGAGATGAGCAGGCGCGGCGCGTAGCGCACCGCCAAGGTGAGCGTCTCGTGGGTGTGCTCGAGCGCGAGCGCCGGCACCAGCTCCAGGTCCGCGCCGCGCGAGCCCGAGGGGCGGCTGCGCAGCTCGGCGCGCAGGCCCGCCTCGTACGCGCTTCCCACGCTGCCGCTCGCGAGCGCGAGCGGCACGATCGCGAGCGGGGTCCACATGGCTACTCCACCACGACCACGTCGCCGCTCTGCAAGCGGAACGCGGCAGCCCTCCCCTCGGCCGTGGTGAGCGCCTCGTACTTGAAGCGGATGCGGCGCGGCGGGCTGCCCGGGCGCAGCACGAAGATGGCGTCATGGTCCGCGAAGGGGGTGAGCCCCCCGGCGCTCGCCAGCGCGGGCAGCACGCCGGGGTTGCTGCGCTCCACCTGCACCAGGCCCGGGCGCGCGACCTCGCCCATCACCGAGACGGTGAAGGGGCGCGGCTCCTCGAGCGCCACGGTGACCACGGGGTTGGCGAAGTAGTCCTTGAGCCGCGTCTGCAGCTGCTGCGCGAGCACCGGCGGCGTGTAGCCCACCACCTGCACGTCCTGCAGGAAGGGCAGGGAGATCTTGCCGTCCTCGCGCACCCGCGCCCGGGCGCTCATCCCCTCCTGGCCGAACACGCGCACGCTCAGGGTGTCCCCGCGCACGATCTGGTACTCGGAGGCCTCGGGCTCGGGCGCCACCTGGTCCACCCAGGTGTAGGCCCCCGCGTGCTTGCAGCCCGAGAGCAGCGCGAGCAGCCCGAGCGCGAGCCCGAATGCGCTCCGCGCACGGCCCTGGCTACGGCCCGGGCCCTTGCCCGCGCCATGCGCTGCCGTTCCCTGCTGCACCAACCTGCTCATGGGCTCCGCCCCCGAAAGAAAGATGCTGCCTCAGTACCACGCGCCCAGAGGGGGACGGAAGCCGCCCCGGGGTCTAGCTCGCCCCGCGTCCGGTAAGCACCACCGGAACTGTCTTCAAGATGAGACCGATGTCCTGGGAGAGGCTCCAGTGGTCGATGTACTGCATGTCCAGGTACATCCAGTCTTCGAAGGAGATCTGGTTGCGCCCGCTCACCTGCCAGATACAGGTGAGGCCGGGGCGCACCGAGAGCCGGCGGCGCTGCCAGGGCTCGTACTGGGCGACCTCCGCGGGCACCGGAGGGCGGGGACCCACCACGCTCATGTCGCCGCGCAGCACGTTGATGAGCTGGGGCAGCTCGTCGATGGAGTACTTGCGGATGAAGCGGCCGATGCCCGTGATGCGCGGGTCGTTCTTCATCTTGAAGACCGGGCCGGTCTGCTCGTTCTGAGCGGCGAGCCGCGCCTTGAGCTCCTCGGCGTTGACCACCATGGAGCGGAACTTGAGCATGTGGAAGGGGCGGCCGTGCACGCCGGCGCGCACCTGCTTGAAGAAGACGGGGCCGCGGCTGGTGAGCTTGATGGCCAGCGCCACCACCGCGAGCAGCGGCAGGAGCAGCCAGAGCGCGAGGCCCGAGGCCACGATGTCGAAGAGCCGCTTGAGCGCGTGCTGCGTGGGCTTGGTGTCGGACTGGGCGTAGTGCAGGTAGCCGTCCAGCACGGCGCGCGGGTCCGCGAGGCGCGCGCGGTCCAGGCGGAACTCGTACGCGGGCAGCGCGAAGGGCACGCCGTAGGTCTCGCAGGTGCGGATGGTGGCCTGCATCGCCTCGCCCTGACGGGTGGCGCTGCCGGCGATGTACACCTCCGCCACGGCCTTCTCGGCGAGGATGCGGCCGAGGTCCGTGCTGCTGCCCAGCACCGGCGCGCGCAGCAGCTGCGGCGCCACCGCCTCGCCCGGCAGGCTGAGGAAGCCGACCACCTGGCGGCGGCTGCCCGGGGTGGCGAGGTTGTCCGCGGTCGCCCGGCCCAGCGCGCCCACGCCCACCACCAGCACCTCGTCCAGCGGCGCCTCGCGCGCCCACAGCGGGCGGATGCCCAGCACGCGCACGCACAGCGTGACCGGCCAGAGGACCGCGAAGAAGATGCCCAGCGCGGGCAGCGACGCGGGCGGGGCCGCCAGGCTCCCCACCAGCAGCACCGTCGCCTCGGCGAGCGCGAGCACCGTCACCATGGCCGCGTCGTCCAGGCGATCACGCCCCATGCTGCGCGCGTAGTGGCGCAGCGCGATGCTCGTCACCACCCACACCCCGAGTGCGACCACCGCGAAGCTCACGGTGGCCGGCTCTGCGAGCGCGGCCGACAGGCTGCTGCCCGGCGTCGCGAGCACGATGGCGAAGAGCAGCGTCAGCACGTCGAGGATCAGATTGACCTTCGCGGCTGCACCCGGTGCGACGGTGCCAATGGACGACGACATACGTTCCCCCCCTTTGGAGTCCCGATCAGCCCGGGTTTCCCCTCTGTGTGTCGAAGTCAGACGTTTGCCGTACAGGCGTAATCGACTCACATTGGCGCCTGTGTAGCACCGTGCGCGTCGCGGTGGGAACGGGGGGGAGATGTAGATTCCCCAACGTCCTCGATAAATCTAATGCGCCCGGTAAGTGATGCTTTTTATGGCTTTGGCGGCTTTTTTGCGCCTCAATGATTGCGGGCAGGTAGCCGAGCCCCTGTCATCCGAGCCTCACGCGGTGTGAAGGCGCCGCCCGGGCACGCCGTGTGGACTAGAGGTAGAAGCGGTCCACGACGCCCGCGGTGCGCTGCAGGATGGCGCTCCAGCCCACCCAGCCGTCCACGCCCACCACGGGGCGCTGCGGGTCAGCGCCGACCGCGGCGAGCGAGCCGGTACAGGCGTGCACCGAGGCCCGGCCGGACTCGCGCACGTGCTCGAGCAGGGCGCGGCAGGTGGGCGCTCCGCGCGCCTCGAGCCGGTCCGCCACGTCCTCGTGCTCCGGGCCGAAGTCCGGCTCGTCCAGCGCGCCCCTCACGAAGCGCTCGAGCGCCCACCAGAAGAGGTAGAGCTCCACGGGGCGTCCGGCCGCCACGGCCGCTGCCGCGATGGAGAGCCCCTGGTGCACGCGATCGTAGTCGCCGCTGTGCAGGAAGACGGCGACCTTGCTGGCTGCGGCGGGGGGCGGGGACGGAGGCAGGGGAGTGCTCGCGGACACGCGCCCCTCTTAACACCGCGACTGCAGGCGCGGGGGGGACGCGCCGCAGGCCGCGGGACACGCCGGGGCAGGGCGGCGGACGAGCGCTGCGGCGAGCCCCATCCCTTTGGCTTGCACGCCCCTCCCTCGCTTGCTAGGAATCCCTCGGCCTATCAGGCACTTAGCCGCATCGCGCGGCCGCGTTCGACATCAGAGGGACAGACCCCGGACGGCCGGCGCCGCGCGAGCCCGAGGGGCGCGAGCGGGGCCCGGTGGGGACAGACGAGCATGGGTGAGGAGACCACAGCCAGGCGCAAGGACGCGCACCTCGACCTCTGCGCGAGCGGGGACGTGGAGCCGGCGCAGAACCGCACCCTGCTCGAGTGCGTGCACCTGGTCCACTGCGCCATGCCGGAGATGGCGGTGGAGGACGTGGACCTCTCCACGGAGTTCCTCGGCAAGCGCCTGCGCTCCCCGCTGCTCATCACCGGGATGACGGGCGGCACCGAGCGGGCGGGCCAGGTGAACCGGGACATGGCCGAGCTCGCCGAGCGCCACGGGCTCGCGTTCGGGGTGGGCAGCCAGCGCGCCATGAGCGAGGCGCCCGAGCGCGCCGCCTCCTACCAGGTGCGCAGCGTGGCCCCCACGGCGGTGGTGCTGGGCAACATCGGGCTCTACCAGGCGGTGCGGCTGGGCGTAGACGGGGTGCGGCGGCTGGGAGACAGCATCGGGGCGGACGGCATGGCCCTGCACCTCAACGCGGGCCAGGAGCTCACCCAGCCGGAGGGCGACCGGGACTTCCGCGGCGGCTACGAGATCGTGGGCCAGCTGGTGCGCGCCTTCGGTGACCGGCTCCTGGTGAAGGAGACGGGCTGCGGCATCGGCCCGGACGTGGCGCGCCGCCTCTGCGAGCTGGGCGTGCGCCACCTGGACGTCTCGGGGCTGGGCGGCACCAGCTGGGTGCGGGTGGAGCAGCTGCGCGCGGCCGGTCAGCTCGCCGAGCTGGGCGCGGCCTTCAGCGGCTGGGGCATCCCCACGGCCGCCGCCATCGCCAGCGTGCGCCGCGCGGTGGGACCGGAGCCGCGGCTCGTGGCGTCGGGCGGGCTGCGCACTGGCCTGGATCTCGCAAAGGTGCTCGCCCTGGGAGCGGACGTGGGCGGCATGGCGCTGCCGCTGTTCCGCGCCCAGCAGGCGGGAGGGCTCGCGGGGGCGGAAGCCGCCCTGCAGGTCATCCTCGCGGGCCTGCGCCAGGCCTTCGTGCTGACGGGTTGCAGAAGGCCAGCTGATCTGAGGGAGCGGCCGAGGGTGCTGACCGGTGAGTTGAAGGAGTGGCTCTCGGCGCTATAGAGAGGCGCCCGGCGCTGGCGTCCGTACAGTCCGTAGACCGCAGTGTGTAGAGGGTGGGAAGGAAACCATGTCTGACACCGTGACGTCCCGGCTCTCCGGGTTCCACAAGCTGCCGATGGACGAGCGGCTCGCCCAGCTCGGCCGGATGTTCCGGCTGACGCCGGAGGAGCTGGCGCAGCTTCAGGGAACGGAGGGCCTGGAGGCGACGCTCGCCAACCAGATGATCGAGAACGCGGTGGGGACCTTCTCCCTGCCGCTGGGGCTCGGTCTGAACATGAGCGTCAACGGGCGCGACTACATCGTGCCGATGGCGGTGGAGGAGCCCTCGGTGGTCGCGGCGGTGTCCTTCGCGGCCAAGATCGTGCGCGAGGCAGGCGGCTTCGTGGCCGAGGCCGACGAGTCGATGATGATCGGCCAGGTGCAGGTGACGCGCTACGGCGACCCCACCGAGGCCACGAAGAAGATCCTCGCGCACAAGGAGCACATCCTCGCGCTCGCCAACAGCTTCCACCCGCAGATGGTGCGGCGCGGCGGCGGGGCGAAGGACGTGGAGGTGCGCGTGCTGCCGGCGCCCGAGGGCCCGCGCGGCGAGCCGCTGCTCATCGTGCACGTGGTCATCGACACGCAGGAGGCGATGGGGGCCAACCTCATCAACACGGTGGCCGAGGGCGTGGCGCCCTTCATCGAGCAGATCACCGGCGGCAAGGTGTACCTGCGCATCCTCTCCAACCTCGCGGACCGCCGGCTCGCGCGCGCCACCTGCCGCATCCCGGTGCCGCTGCTCGCGGACTTCGACATGCCGGGCGAGGCCATCGCGGAGGGCATCGCGCAGGCGAGCCGCTTCGCGCAGGCGGACCCCTACCGCGCCGCCACGCACAACAAGGGCGTGATGAACGGCATCGACTCGGTGGCCATCGCCACCGGGCAGGACTGGCGCGCGATCGAGGCGGGGGCGCACGCCTTCGCCTGCCGCGACGGGCAGTACCGCCCGCTGTCCAACTGGTTCCTCGAGGAGGGGCACCTGGTGGGCCGCATCGAGCTGCCGCTCGCGCTGGGCACGGTGGGTGGCCCCATCAAGGTGCACCCCGGCGTGCAGGTGGCGCTCAAGCTGCTGCGCACCACGAGCGTGCGCGAGCTGTCCATGGTGTTCGCCGCGGTGGGGCTCGCGCAGAACTTCGCCGCCCTGCGCGCGCTGGGCAGCGTGGGCATCCAGAAGGGCCACATGGCCCTGCACGCGCGCTGCGTGGCCGTGACGGCGGGCGCGCGCGGCGACTGGGTGGAGAAGATCGCGAACCTGCTGGTGAAGGCGGGCCACGTGAAGGTGGAGAAGGCCCGCGAGATCATCGCCGCGCTGCCGGCCGAGGAGGCCGCGGCCGCCACCGGCACCGGGTGATTCCGGTCCCGATTCCGGTCCAACGCCTGCCGGGGATGGGGTAAAGGGCGCGGGTAGCCATGCGCACCCCTGCGAGCAGCGAGCCCCTCACGGCCTTCGGTCCCGGCAAGGTCATCCTGCTGGGAGAGCACAGCGTGGTGTACGGCCACCCCGCGCTCGCCGGCGCGCTCACCGTGGGGATGCAGGCGCGCGGGGTCCCCGCGCGCCGCACCCAGCTGGTGATGCCCGGGGAGCTCAGCCGCCCGCAGCGCGCGCTGCTCTCGCGCGCCTTCGCCCGCGCGGCGGCCGCCACGGGCAACCCTCCGGTGAAGGTGACGCTCGAGGCGGGGCTCCCCGTGTCCATGGGGCTCGGCTCCTCCGCGGCGCTCTCGGTCGCGTGCGCGCGGCTGCTGCTGCAGGCCGCGAGCGGCCGGGCGCCGGTGCCCGCGGAGGTCGCGCGCGTGGCGTGGGGCATGGAGCAGGAGTTCCACGGCACGCCCTCGGGGGTGGACCACACCTCGAGCGCGCTCGGCCAGCTGGTGCTCTTCCGCAAGCGGCCCGGGCTGGACGCGGGGCGCGCGCGCGTGGTCGCGAGCCCGCAGCCCCTGCGCGTGGTGGTGGCGCTGGTGGGCGTGCGCAGCCCCACGCGGGCCACCGTGGCCTCCCTGCGCGCGCGCCAGGCGCGCTGGCCCGCGCGCTACACGCGGCTGATGCGCGAGATGGGCCGGCTCGCCACCGAGGGCGCCGAGGCCGTGGAGGCCGGCGACCTCGAGGCGCTCGGCGACCTGATGAACGTGAACCAGGGGTTGCTCGCGGCGCTCGGGCTCTCCTCGCCCGCGCTGGAGGACGCCGTCTACCGCCTGCGCGCGCTGGGCGCCCTGGGCGCGAAGCTCACCGGAGCGGGCGGCGACGGCGGCGCCGTGATCGGCCTCTTCTCCGACCCCGCGCGGGCGCTCGCGCAGCTGCGGCGCGAGGGTGTCCGCTGCTTCGAGAGCCAGCTCGCTGGCCCCTCCCGACGCTCCCTTCGAGGCTCGCCATGAAAGCCACCGCCCTCGCGCATCCGAACATCGCCCTGGTGAAGTACTGGGGGAAGCGCGACGACGCGCTCATCCTTCCGCACCAGTCCAGCCTCTCGCTCACGCTCTCGCCGCTCTCCGTGCGCACCACGGTGGAGTTCGGGCAGGAGGGGACGGCCGACCAGGTGGAGATCAACCACCACGTGGCCAAGGGCAGCGCGCGCGACCGGGTGCTGCGGGTGCTGGACGCGGTGCGCGCGCAGGGCGGCGTGAAGGGGGCGGCCCGGGTGGTGAGCCGCGGCGACTTCCCGGAGGCGGCGGGGCTCGCGAGCAGCGCGGCAGGCTTCGCGGCGCTGGCGGTGGCGGCGCGCGCGGCGGCGGGGCTCCCGGCAGAGCCGCGCGCGGCGAGCCTGCTCGCGCGCCTGGGCAGCGGCAGCGCCTGCCGCAGCATCCAGGGCGGCTTCTGCAGCTGGCTGCGCGGCAGCCGCGCGGACGGCGAGGACAGCTACGCGGTGCAGGACTTCCCGGCCGCGCACTGGCCGGAGCTGCGCATGGTCGTGGCCATCGTGAGCCGCGACGAGAAGGACGTGAAGAGCCGCGACGGCATGAAGCACACCGTGGACAGCTCGCCCTACTACCCGGCCTGGTGCGCGGACGCGGAAGGGGAGCTCGCCCGCGCGCGCTCGCTCATCCAGGCGCGCGACCTCGAGGGACTGGGCGCGCTCGCCGAGCGCAACGCGTGGCGCATGCACGCGAGCGCGCTCGCCGCGGATCCGCCGCTCTGCTACCTGCTGCCGGGCACGCTCGCGCTGGTGGGCTCGCTCAAGGAGCAGCGCAAGAAGGGCGTGCCGGTGTGGTTCACGCTGGACGCCGGCCCCAACCCCGTCCTCATCACGGACGCGGCGCACGAGGTGGCCGCGGAGGCGCTCGCCCGCGCCTGCGGCGCCCAGGACGTGGTGCGCTGCGTGCCGGGCGGAGACGCCGAGCTGCTCTCCGAGCACCTCTTCTGATGGAGCGCGCCCTCTCGGCCCCCGGCAAGCTCTTCCTCAGCGGCGAGTACGCCGTGCTGTGGGGCGGCGTCGCCCGCGTGCTCGCGGTGGGCCCGCGCACCCACGCGCTCGTGCGCCGCCGCCAGGACACGCGCGTGCAGGTGGTGCTGGAGGAGGGGCGGCTGGAGGGGCGCGCCACGCCCTTCGGGGTCGCCTGGGAGGGCGCGGTGCCCGCGGGCTTCGCCTTCGTCGCGCGCACGCTGGACGAGGCCTTGCGCGCGCACGGCCGCGACGCGCTGGGCCTGCAGCTCGCGGTGGCTCCCTCTGCCGTGGGGGCGAACGGGCACAAGCTGGGCATGGGCGGCAGCGCCTGCGCCACGGTGCTCGCGGCGGAAGGGGCGCGCTCGGTGCTCTCCGAGCGCTTCGATGCGCTCAAGCTCGCGCTCGCCTCACACGCGGCGGGACAGGGCGGCAAGGGCAGCGGCGGGGACGTGGCGGCGAGCTTCGCGGGAGGCGTGCTGCGCTACCGCCGCTACGACGTGGCGGCGCTGCTCTCCGCGAGCAACTCCTCGCGCTACGGCGCCGCGCTGCTCGAGGCCCCGCCGGTGGACCTGTGGCGGCTGCCCGCGCCGCGCGTGGCGATGGCGTACGCCTTCACGGGCGCGTCGGCGAGCACGCGGGTGCTCATTACGCAGGTGGAGACGCAGCTCGAGGCCGAGGGCCGCGCGCGCTTCATGCAGCGCTCGGATGCGCTGGGGCTCGCGGTGGAGGAGGGGCTCGCGGGCGGAGACTTCCGCGCCTTCCGCGAGGCGGTGGAGGCCCAGCACGCGCTGCTGCTCGAGTTGGGCCCGCTGGAGACGGAAGGCATGCGCCGCGTGCTCGCGCTCGCGGGCAGCTACGGCTGCGCGGGGAAGCTCTCCGGCGCAGGCGGAGGCGACGGCTGCATCCTCTTCGCGCCCTCGCAGGAAGCGCGCGCGGAGCTGCTCGAGGGCCTCGCCGCGCGCGGCCTCTATGCCCTGCCGCTGGAGCCGGAGGCCGGCGTGCGCGGTGAGGCGCACGCCGACCCGCGGCTCACGCAGTGGCTCGAGGCCGCGGAGTAGCGGCCAGGGACGTGCCTAGTCGCCCGCGACGAAGTGCTCGCGGTAGTGCGTGAGCGCGTAGGCGAGCAGCGCGCGGGTGAGGGTGTCCGTCGGCTTCACCCGCGCGGTGAGCGTGGGCTGGAAGTCGAAGGGACCCTGCTCGAGAGAGTAGCTGGCCTGCAGAATGCCGCGGTCCAGCGCGAGCTGCACGTAGCCGCGCAGCGCGAGCGGGATCTGCGCGTTGTCGGCGAGCACCAGCGTCTGCCCCGAGTACTGCACCGTCACGGGGGAGCCGGCCTTGCTGCGCGCGAGCGTGTCCAGGCCGAGCGCGCGCACCAGGGCCACGGCCACGTCGAGCCGCGACACGTTGCTCTTCGGATTGAAGCTCGAGCCGCTCGCGCCCATCATCCCCGCGGGGCCGAAGTCCCAGTCGCGCAGCGTGGAGCCGCTCGCCGTCACCGCCTCGGCCACGGCCTCGTCCGCGCCGCTCAGGTCCGTGAAGCGCGGGCTCGCCGCGAGCGACTGGCGCAGCGCGGTGTTGAGCACCAGGTTGCGCGCGAGATCCATCCGCGTCACCGCGCGGTCCGGCCGGAAGGTGCCGTCCGCGAAGGTGTCCATGAGGCGGCCCTTCAGCGCGCTCTCGATCTCCGCCTGGGCGGGGTGGCCCTGGATGTCCGCCACGGGCTCCAGCGTGAAGCGCTGCTGGGTCACCGTGATGTCCACGGGACCGGGCGCCGCGGCGCCGCTGGTGGGCAGGCTCACGCCGGGCGCCGCGGCGAGGCTGCGCACGCCGCGCACCTCGAGCAGCCAGGTGCCCGCCTCGGGGTTCTTCACCACCACCTCGCGGCTCGGCGCATCGAGCACCGGCAGGGCGATGCCGGAGCTGTAGGTCGCGCCGCTGGGGCTGGTGAGCAGCAGGCCCACCGTGTTGCCCTCGCCGTCTTCGAGCGCCGTGTCGAAGGTGGCGAACACGTCCAGCACGTTCACGCCTGCCTCCACGGTGAGGGTGCGCGCGTTGGCGGAGCCCGCGCCGGGCAGGGCGAGCGGGCTGTAGTCCACGTGCAGGGCGAGCGGGGCTGGGCCGCTCACGGTGTAGCGCGCGTTGAAGGCCGGCACGCTGAAGCTGCCGTAGGCACGGGTGCGGTGCAGCACCTGGTCGATCGCCGCGTACACGTTCACGTAGCCGGCGCCCACCTCGAAGTCCTCGTAGCCCGGCATGCGGCTCGCGGTGCGGGTGAGGATGCCCTTGATGTCATCGGGCGTGAGGGTGGGGTCCGCCTCGAGCATCAGCGCGGCCACGCCGGCGATGTGGGGCGTGGCCATCGAGGTGCCGGAGATCTGCGTGTAGAAGGGCAGGTACGCGAGCGGCAGCTCGAGGTCGTCCGTCTGGCCATTGGCGAAGACGTTGGTGATGGAGCGCGTGCTCACGTAGGCGGCGCTGAACTTCTGGCTGATGGAGCTCACGGCCGGGTCGAACTCGCGCCCGGCACCGGGGGCGGTGATCGTCGGCGCATCGCCGTCATCGAGCGGGTCCGCGTTGCCCAGCCGCTGCGAGGCCGGGGTGCCGCGGCTGGAGAAGGAGGCGAGCCCGCCCTCCTTCGTCCCCGCCGCCACGCCGATGACCCAGGGCGCCTTCGCGTACGGGTTGAGCGTGTCCTTGCCCGGGCCGCTGTTGCCCGCGGCGAACACCACGGTGATGTTGCGGTCGTGCGCGAGCTTCGAGGCGAGCGCCACCGGGTCCTCCGGCTCGAAGGGGCCGCTGCCGCCGTAGCTGTTGGAGATGACGCGGATGCCGTAGCGGGCCTGGTTGGCGAGCGTGTACTCGAAGCCCCCCAGCGCGTTGAGCACGAAGAGCACCGCGCCCGAGCCCGTGCCGATGAGGCTCGCGCCCGGGGCCACGCCCGCGTAGCGGCCGCCGGAGTCCTGGCCCGTGCCGCCCACGATGCCCGCGCAGTGCGTGCCGTGGCCCACGTTGAGATCCGTGTCCGGCAGGTTCTCTACCGCGAGCAGCGGCGTGAAGCCCTCCTGGGTGCTCGTGTCGGTGAGGATCTGCACGTTCTGAACGACGTGGCTGCCCAGCTTGAGGTCGTCGTGGCGCGCGTCGATGCCGCTGTCGTTGATGACCACGCCGATGCCCCTGCCGGTGAAGGGTAGGCCGCCGTTCGCCCGCGTCATCTCCGCGTCCGAGCGCACGCGCTCCACGCCCGTGAGGGTGCGGATCTCCGCGTCGAAGTACTGCAGCCGCTCGTTGCTCCACACGCTGCGCACCGCCGGGTCTGCCGCGAGCCGGCGCACCTGGCCCGCGGTCGCCGGCAGCGCCACCATGCCCAGCGTGGGCAGCGTGGTGCCCGTCTTCAGGCCCAGCGCGCGCAGCAGGTCCAGGTGCTCGGGCAGGAGCCCCCGGGAGCCCTGGAAGGTGACGATCACCGTCCCCACGCTGACCTCGTCCGTCAGCGGGGCGAGCCGCCGCTGCAGCGCCTTGCCCACCGTGGCCGCTTCCGCCCCACTGCCTGCCAGCAGCAGGCCGAGCCCCGCTGCGCCGAACCACCGCTTCCATCCCTGTGCCATGACGTCTCCGTGCAGGTGCTGCGTTGCCTGCGCGCGCGTGCCCCGCTGAGAGGCCACACCCGCGCGCTGCACGTGCCTTGTCTGCACACACCTGCGCTGGATCTCTGCTGCGCAGCGGAAGCACGGAGGCGCTCGCCCGCTGTCCGCTGCGTGACGCCGCAGCGCTTCATGCGTGCGGCTCGCTACACCGCGCTGCGTCTCGCTGCGGACCGGGAGCCCTGCCCGGCTCCCGTGGAGCGTGGCGAACCGGAGGCAGGCTCATGCCCGGAGCGCTGCACGGCCGCGCTGCGCTGCGGCACGCCCGGGCTCAGCGAGAAGCAGCGCCGCGCCCGCGCTACGGCGCGGAGGCGATGCTGGCAACCTCGGCCGGCGTGGGCGGCGCGAGGTGCGAGGGGACGTAACGCTCGCGCAGCCGCATGAAGGGTTGCTCCACGAAGCGGTACAGCAGCCAGCCTCCGACGAGGCAGGCCGCAGCGATGAGCGCCACCTCTCCCGCCTTGCCCACCAGCGCCTCCGTTCCGAGCCGCCGGTGCAGCGCGAAGGCGATGGGCTTGTGGGTGAGGTAGATGGCGTAGGACCACGCCGCGAGGCGCTCCGCCCCGGGCACGCGCACGCGGTGGAGCAGGGAGCCGGGACACAGCGCCGCCACCACCAGCAGCGCGAACGCGCACGCGACGAGCGAGTAGCCGAAGCCGGTCATGAAGTAGCCGTAGCCGTAGCCCTCGAACTGGTAGCGCGTGAGCACGAGCGCGAGCGCCCCGGTCACCGCGAGCAGCCCGGCAGCGAGCAGCGCGCGGCGGTAGCGGGTGAGGCGCTGCCACAGCTGGGGGTGGAAGGTCTGCAGGAAGGCCACCGCCACCCCGGGCAGGAACTCGTCGAAGCGGCACAGCGAGGAGTAGTAGATGTTCGGGTGGTAGCCCTCGATGCCGCCTCCTGCCTCGCGGCCGTAGCGCACCCAGAGAAGTCTGCGCACCGCGATGCCGGCGGCCACGAGCCCGCCCATCAGCGCCCATGCCGCCCAGCGCGGGGGGCGCAGCTGCACGGCCGCGACGACCGCGAGCGGCAGCAGCACGTAGAACTGCTCCTCCACGCACAAGGACCACGCGTGCGAGAAGGCCGTGCCGGGCTCGAGCCCCAGGTTCTGCGTGAAGGTGAGGAAGCGCCACAGCGCGGGCGGCTCGCGGCCGCCGAGCACCGCCGGGAAGGCGAGGTAGAGCGCGAGCACCCCGTAGTAGTTGGGCAGCGTGCGCAGGAAGCGCCGTGCGTAGAAGCGCGGGATGGAGAGCCCCTGCGGCGCCGTGGCGCCCTTCATCAGCTGGCGGCCGATGAGGTAGCCGCTGAGCACGAAGAAGAGGTCCACCCCCGTCCAGCCCACGGTGCTCGCCCAGCCGAAGGTGGGCTCGCGGCTCACGAACACCTGGTAGTGGAAGGCGAAGACCAGCAGGATCGCCAGCGCGCGCAGCGTGTCGAGGCCGTGCAGGTGCTGCGGGGCAGGGGAGCTCTCGGTGCGGGGCGCGGTCATCGGGGCGCGCGAGCCTAGAACATCTGCCCCACGCTGAAGTAGAGCCCCTGACGCCCCGTCTCGGTGGAGAGCGCGTAGTCCATGCGCACCACCGCGGCGCGGCGCGCGAGCCGCAGCCCGCCGCCCACCCCCGGGTGCCACGCGTACCACTTGCCGTCCTGTGCGCCCGGGTGCCACACGCGGCCGAGGTCGAGGAAGCCCACCACTCCGAGCCGGTTCGCCTCGCCCAGCAGGTGGAACTCGGTGGCGTGCACGCGCAGCTCGGAGTTGCTGAAGGCCTTGATGTAGCCCGCGAAGCGGTTGCGCTCGATGCCGCGCACGCTCGTCATGCCGCCCACCCCCTCCGAGGAGGTGATGCCGCCGGTCTGCGCCCACTCGAAGAAGGGCACCTCGCCGAAGAGCACGTCGAGCGAGAGCCGCTGCGCGAAGAGCACCCGCGAGCTGATGCGCGCGTAGCGCCGCTCGCCCAGGGTGACGCCCGCGTAGTCGAAGCTGCTGCCGGTGGGCATCGCGCTGACGCGCACGCTCAGCTCCTCGACGCCGCCGCGCGTGGGGTCCACCTCGTTGTCGCGCGTGTCCCAGAGCAGGCCGGACAGCAGCTGCGCGCTGCAGCCGCCGTTGCTGCCGGGCGGCTGCGTCTCGCTCAGCACCGAGCCCTCGTACACGCGCACCTGCGTGGTGTGCCAGTTGTAGCCCACGTACGCCTGCAGCGGGCTCTGCTCCCCGAGCGGCTTGCCGCGCAGCCGCACCCACGCGCCCGGCGACAGGCGCGCGTAGTTGAAGCGCTGGTCGGTCATGTCGCCGCTGAACTGCGGCGCGGACTCGTTGCCCCCGCCGAAGTAGGGGCTGAGCGTCTCGCGGCGAAACTCCACCCGCGCCTCCACCCGAAGGGGGCCCAGCAGGCGCGGCCCGTCGTAGCGGATGAAGTGGCTCTGGCTGCCGCGCTGGGTGACGAACATCTGCAGGCCCAGCGCGTGGCGGTAGGGCGCGTAGCCCTCGCCGTACACGTACGCGCCGCCCACCACGCCGTAGCCCATGCCCTGGTCGGAGCTGAAGGACACGATCGGCAGCGCAAGCATGTCCACGCCGTGCTGGCGCACGCCCTCGCTGCGGTGCGCGCCTTCCGGCGCAACGGGCGGGGCGCCGGAGGGCACCGGGCGCACGGGCAGGAGCGCCGCCTGCGCACCTACCGTCGCCGCCTCGAGCGCGGCACCCGGCGCCGGGGCCGGAGTCACACCGAGAGTCGAAGCCAGTGCACCCTGGGCGAGCGCGGGAGGCTGCACCGCCGTCGGCTCGGCCCGGGCGACCCGCACCGGCGCCTCGGGCGCCTCGCGCGGTGCAGCCGGGGCGTGTCCGTCCCTCGAGGAGGCCGTCGTGGCGAGCGCGGCGAGCAGCACGAGGGAATAAGTCATCGCGGGCAAGGATAGGTCGACTTATCGGATCGGCAATGGGGGGTCACCGCGAGCCCGCTCCCTCGTACTCAACGCTTGGGAGGTGCGCGTGAGGACAGGTGGGTGGACATCCCGCCCGGCGATTCCCAATAGGAGGGGAGGAGGAGTGGCAGCGTGAGCGCAGCCCCGAGACCCGAGCCGGACAGCCAGGTGGCGGCCTGGGCGCGCGCGCGCGTCGAGCGGGTGCGCCGACATCTCACCCCGGTGCCCGCGGGCCCTCGCGCCGGGGCGCGCCGCCTGCTCCTGGTGCACCTGGACGGCGTGCCGCGCGCGGTGCTGGACACGGCGCTGCGCTCGGGGAGCATGCCCTTCCTCGCGGGACTGGTGCGCTCGGGCGCCTACCACCTGGAGCGCGCCTTCTGGGGAAGCCCCGCCGCCACCCCGGCCTTCCAGGCGGGGCTGCTCTACGGGCTGCGGCATCCGGATCTCCCGGGCTACTCCTGGTTCGACCGCGCGCTGGGACGCGAGGTCGCGATGAACCACCCGCAGGACACGCGCGCCATCGAGGCGCGGCTCGGGCGGCGCTCGAGCAGCCGGCTGCTGGAGGGTGGAGGCCACACCTACTTCAGCCTCTTTCGCGGGGACGCGGGCAACCAGCTGTGCATGAGCACGCTGGGCAGCGCCGAGCGGATGGCGCGCGGGCTGGTGCCGGAGTTTCGCGGCGTGCTCGCGGGCCGGCGCGACGGCGCGCTGCGGGCGGCAGGCACGCTCGCGCGCGAGACGGGGCGCGCGCTGGGTGAGGTGAGCCGCTGGGCGCGCGCGCTGGGGGACTGGCGCCACGAGCCGGGCTTCCTCGTCTCGCGCGTGCTCTTGCAGCGGCTGGGCTGGGGCTTCGCGCACACCAAGGCGGTGGTGGACATGGCGCGAGGCGTGCCGCTCATCTACCTCGTCTTCGGCAACTACGACGAGACGGCGCACCGGCGCGGGCCGCGCTCGCCGCTCGCGCTCGCGGAGCTGCAGTGCGTGGACGCCTCGCTCGCGGACCTGGACGCCGTGTCGCGCGCGCTCGAGCAGCCTTACGACATCGTCCTCGTCACCGACCACGGCCACGTGGAGGCCGAGCCGCTCGAGCAGCGCGGGGGCCGCCGGCTCGCGGCCGCGCTGCTCGAGGGCCCGCCGCGCAAGGTGCCGCCCGAGGTGGTGCGGGGGCTTCGCGACGGACGCCCCACGCCGGTGGACGTGCCGGGGCCGGTGCCCGGCGCGCCCGTGGTGGTGGAGGCGGGCAACTTCGCGCACGTGTACCTCGCGCGCGAGCCGCGGCCGATGGAGGCCGAGGTGCTGCTCGCCCACTTCCCCGAGGCGCTGGGCCGCGCGCTCGCGCACCCGGACCTGGCCATCGTCGTGCTGCGGCGGGGCGAGGGCTTCGTGGCGGTGGTGGGCGGCGGCGTGTACGGACCGGATGACGTCGCGCAGGCGCCCCTCTCCCCGGGCTTCTCGCGCGAGGCGCTGGCGGACCTGCTGCGCGAGCTGCCCCACATGCCCAACGCGGGAGACCTCATCCTCTACGGGCGCGAGGTGGGCGAGGACCGCACCGTGGGCTTCGCGTGGGAGTTCGGCTCGCACGGCGGGCTCACCCACACCGAGACGGACAGCCTGGTGTGCTGGCCCGCGCACGCGCCGCTGGACCTGCGCGCCTTGAGCCACGCGAGCCAGCTGCACGAGCGGCTGTGCGAGGTGTACCGGTGCTGAGCGCGGGCGCAGGTGCCCGCGGCCGCCGCCGTCCAGACGCGGGGGGCGCCGCGCTGAAGCTGCTCATGGGCGTGGTGGGCCTGGTGCTCTCCGCGGCGCTGCTCTCCACGGCCTTCTTCCAGTGGCACCTCTCGGGGCCGGGCCCGCACCTCGTGCCGCGCTTCTCCTTCCAGAAGTTCGTCGCGGACCTCCCCAACCACCTGAAGTGGCTGGTCCCGTTCATCCTGCTGCAGGCGGCGATCATCCCGCTGCGCGCGCTGCAGTGGCAGCGCACGCTGCGCCGGCCCGTGCCGCTGAAGGAGCGCTTCCACCTGGTGGGCATCGGCGCGTTCACCCACAACGCGGTGCCCGGCAAGCTGGGAGACCTGATGCGCTCCTTCCTGCTCTCGCGCACCGAGCGCATCCCCTTCGTGCAGTGCCTGGGCTCGGTGGCGGTGTGCAAGCTGCTCGAGTTCGCGAGCCTCATGCTCCTGGTGGCGCTCTCCTTCGCCGGGCCCTTCGGCGAGACGATGGCGCACTACCGCAACGCGCTGAGGGTGGCGGTGTCCGTGTGCGTCGGGCTGGTGGCGCTCGTGGTGCTGCTCGCGCACTACAGCGGCCACTTCTCCCGCGCGCTCGCGCGCCGCCACCGCTCGCCCCGGCTGCAGCACTTCCTCAGCCACCTGTACGACGGGCTGGGCACCGCGCGCAGCTTCCGGGGCATGGCGGTGGCGCTGCTCTTCAGCGTGGGGCCGGTGCTCGCGAGCGCGCTGGGCTACGGCCTCGGCCTGCACGGGCTGGGCATCCAGGGCGGGCTCTTCGCCGGCGCCGTGGTGCTGGGCGCCGTGTCGCTGGGCCAGTCCACCCCCGGGGTGCCCGCCGGCATGGGCATCTACTACTTCGTCACCAGCTGGGCGGCGCGCAGCCTCGGCGCCTCCGCCGAGGACGCGGCCGCCTACGCCACGCTCACCCACCTGGGGGTGGTCATCGCGCACGTGTCCCTGGGCGGCTGGTGCGTGCACAAGCGCGGCATCCGCCTGCGTGACCTGCGCCGGGGCGGCCGGCTCGCGCGCGACGCGGCGAGCGAGGTGGCCCACGTGGACGAGCCCTCACCCGCGAGCGCCTGAGCCCTGAAAAGCGAAAAGGGACCCGGCGAAATCGCCGGGTCCCTTCTCTGTGCCCAGGAGAGGACTCGAACCTCCATGCCCTTGCAGGCGCTAGACCCTGAATCTAGTGTGTCTACCAATTCCACCACCTGGGCAGGTGGGGTGAAGCGCGAAGCGGGGTCGGTGTATAGGGAAGCGCGCCCGCTCCGTCAAGCACTGTTGTGGGGCCGCCCGGCTACTTCTTGAGCGGCCACTTTCCCTCGGCCTCCAGCTGGTGCCGCAGCGCCGGGTTCTCGTCCATGAACGCGGTGAGGGACTCCTCGGTAATCTCCACCAGGAGCTCCTCATTCCCGGCCTCCGACTGGCAGGCGAGCCGCGAGTAGGGGCGCACGTCGAACGCCTGGTCCAGCCGGTCCATCTCCGCGTCGCTCTGCTCGCTCAGCGACTCCAGGCCCTTGCGCACCCACACGTGGCAGGTGGAGCAGGCGCACACCCCGCCGCAGCTGTGGCCCACCTGGGCGCCGCACTGCTCGGCGGCGTCCAGCAGGGTGGTGCCCGCGGGCACCTCCACCGTCACGTCGTTGAGGGGGCTCTTGAAATGGACCTTGGGCACGCTCGGGGCTCCTCGGCTCAGTACTCTTCGACAGAGTGGCCGCTCACGGCCTGGGTGAGGGCGCGGTTCATCACGCGCTCGATGAAGGGCTTGCTCGTCTCGTCCAGCGCGTGGACGCTCTCCTTGAGGGCCAGGTGATCCTGTCCCTTGGCCACCTCGCGCACGTGCGCCATGGCGGCGTCGATCTGCTGCCGCTCGTGGGGCTGAAGCAGGTCGCCGTGCTGGGAGAGCTGGCGCTCGGCCTCGGTGAGCACGCGCTCGGCGTCCACCCGCTGCTCGCGCAGCTGGCGCGCCTGGATGTCGTCCTCCGCGTGCTCGATGGAGTCGAGCAGCATGCGCTCGATCTCCTCGTCGGTGAGGCCGTGGCTGGGCTTCACCGTGATCGCCTGCGTGACGCCCGTGCTCTGCTCCTGCGCGCTCACGCTGAGGATGCCGTCCGCGTCCACCTGGAAGCGCACCTCGATGCGCGCCATGCCCGCGGGCATCGCGGGAATCCCCGAGAGGCGGAAGCGCGCGAGGCTGCGGCAGTCCTCGACCAGCTCGCGCTCCCCCTGCAGCACGTGCACGTCCAGGCCGGTCTGCGCGTCCTTGAAGGTGGTGAAGACCTGGGCCGCCGCGGTGGGGATGGTGCTGTTGCGCGGGATGACCTTCTCCACGATCCCGCCCATGGTCTCCAGCCCCAGCGAGAGCGGGATGACGTCCAGCAGCAGGACCTCGTCCGCGCGGTCCGCGTTGGTGAGCAGGTCCGCCTGCACCGCGGCGCCCAGCGCCACCACCTGGTCGGGGTCGATGTCCCCGAGCGGCTCCTTGCCGAACAGCTGCTTCACGAACGCGCGCACCGCGGGCACGCGGGTGCTGCCGCCCACGAGGATGACGCCGTCCAGCTCCGCCGGCGTGACGCCCGCGTCCTTGAGGGCGCGGCGGCACACCAGGCCCGTGCGCTGGATGTAGGGCTGGATCCACGCGTCCAGCTGTGCGCGCGTGATGCGCTGGCGGTGCCCGTCGCCGAGCGCAAGCTCCACCTCCTCCGCCTCGGTGAGCGCCTCCTTCGCGCTGCGCGCCGCCGCGAGCGCCTTGGAGACGAGGGCAGGGGAGGGCTTCTTCTCGCCCAGGGTCTCGAGCACGTGCTCGGCGATGGCGCGGTCGAAGTCGTCGCCGCCGAGCGCCGAGTCGCCGCCGGTGCTCTTCACCTCGAACACCCCGTCCACCAGCTTCAGGATGGAGACGTCGAAGGTGCCGCCGCCCAGGTCGTAGACGGCGAAGGTGCCCTGGCTGTTCTTGTCCAGGCCGTACGCGAGCGCCGCCGCCGTGGGCTCGTTGATGAGCCGCAGCACCTCGAGCCCCGCGAGGCGGCCCGCGTCCTTCGTGGCCTGGCGCTGGGCGTCGTCGAAGTAGGCGGGCACGGTGATGACCGCCTGCTCCACCTTGCCCGCGAAGTGGCTCTCCGCGCGGCGCTTGAGCGTGCGCAGGATCTCTCCGGACACCTCGATGGGCGTCACCGGCTGGCCGCCCGCCACGTCGAAGCGCACCACGGAGTGGCTGCCCTCGATGAAGCGGTAGCTGCCCAGCTTGCGGGTCTCGGGGTCGTCCGGCGAGCGCCCCATGAAGCGCTTCACGCTGACGATGGTGTCCGTGGGGGCCTCGGGCGCGAGCCTGCGCGCGCGCGCGCCCACCACCACGCCGCCGTCCTTCGCGTAGTGCACGACGGAGGGGAGCAGCAGGGCCTCGCCCTCGTCCGCGGGCAGGCACTGGGGCTTGCCGCCGATGACCGCCGCCACGAGCGAGTTGGTGGTGCCCAGGTCGATGCCCACCGCGTGGCCCTTGGGCTTGAGCGGGTCGTGAATCTGCAGATAGCCGTTCTTGCTCATGTCAGCCCAGTGCCTCCTCCTCGAAGGCTTCCACCTGCTCGAGGAAGCGCGTGAAGTACCTCACGCGTCCGAGCCCATGCGAGGCCTTTGTGAGCGCCGCGGCCGCTTCCTCGCTGCCCGCGGGCGCCGAGCCCAGCGCGTGCAGCGCCGCCACCGCCTGCGCGAGCGCCTCCTTCTGGCGCGCCGTCACGTCCACCGCCATGCCTTGCGCGCGCGTGAGGTCCTTCGCCTCCATCGCCTCGTCGAGCGCCTCGCGCAGCTCCATCACCTCCTCGAGGAAGTCGAGGGGCATGTTCTTCTGCGCGCTCGCGTCGTCGCGGTCCAGGTCCACGCCCTGCAGCTTGAGCAGGTAGAAGGCGCGCCGCACCGGGTCCTTCAGCGTCTTGAAGGCCTCGTTGAGCGCGGTGGTCTGCTCGAGCGAGAGCCGGCGCTCCTTCGCCTCCGCCTGTGCGAAGCGGTCCGGGTGCAGCTTGAGGCTCAGCTCGCGGTAGCTGCGCTCGAGCGCCGGCGCGTCCACGTCGTAGGCGCGCGGCAGGCCGAACACGTCGAAGTGGGTGGCGCCGGCGGGGCGCGCGGCGATCTTCCCGCAGGCGGGGCAGAAGGGGCTCGCGCCCGGGTCACTGTGGCAGTTCCAGCACTTCACAAGTCGCTCCGGGAGCAGGGGCTCCAAAGACGAGAGGCCCGACCCTGCAGACGGGCCGAGCCTCGAAACCTTACGGGGGCGCGTGAGCCACCCCCGGGCTCAGATCGCGAAGCTCTCGCCGCAGCCGCACGCCGCCTTGACGTTGGGGTTCTGCAGCTTGAAGCCGCTCGCCATCAGCCCCTCCTCGTACACGAGCTCGGTGCCGATGAGGTACAGGTAGCTCTTGGGGTCCACGAACACGCGCACCCCGTCGCGCTCGAAGATCTTGTCGCGCTCGCGAGGGCGCTCCGCCCACTCCATGGAGTAGGCGAGCCCCGAGCAGCCGCCGCCCTTCACCGCGATGCGCAGGCCGGCCTCGGGCGTGTTGCGCTCGGCGAGCAGCAGCTGCAGGCGCTTCACCGCGCTGTCCGCCACGCTCACGCCGCGTGCGGGCTTCGCGGCCGGGGCCTGCGGGGGAGTGCTCTGGGTCTGGGTCGCCGCGTCGCTCATCGTCAGCACGCCTTACGCCTTCTGAGCGCGGGCCTCGCGCTTCTTCTTGAAGTCCGCCACGGCCGCCTTGATCGCGTCCTCGGCGAGCACGGAGCAGTGGATCTTGACCGGGGGCAGCGCGAGCTCGCGCGCCACGTCCTTGTTCGAGATCTCCATGGCCTGGTCCACGCTCTTGCCCTTCACCCACTCGGTCACGAGCGAGCTGGAGGCGATGGCGGAGCCGCAGCCGAAGGTCTTGAACTTCGCGTCCTCGATGATGCCCTCGTCGCTGATCTTCAGCTGCAGGCGCATCACGTCGCCGCAGGCGGGCGCGCCCACCAGGCCGGTGCCCACGTTCGGGTCCGCCTTGTCCAGGGTCCCCACGTTGCGGGGGTTCTCGTAGTGGTCGATGACCTTGTCGCTGTAAGCCATGGTCTTGCTCCCTGATGCGTGTGCGTAAACGCGGGTTGGGGCGGCCGCGCTAGTGCGCCGTCCACTCGATGCTCTTGAGGTCGATGCCTTCCTTGGCCATCTCGTACAGCGGGCTCATCTCGCGCAGGCGCCGCACCTTGTCCACCATGAGGCGGATGACGTAGTCCACCTCCTCCTCGGTGTTGAAGCGCCCGATGCCGAAGCGGATGGAGCTGTGCGCCATGTCCTCCTCGACGCCGCAGGCGCGCAGCACGTAGCTGGGCTCGAGCGAGGCCGAGGTGCAGGCGGAGCCGCTGCTCACCGCCACGTCCTTGATCGCCATCATCAGCGCCTCGCCCTCGACGAAGGCGAAGGAGATGTTGAGGTTGCCCGGCAGCCGGTGCTCGAGGCTGCCGTTCACCGTCACCATGTCCAGCTGCTCCATGATGCCGGTGCGCAGCCGCTCGCGCAGGCGGTAGGTCTTCGCGCTCTCCGCGGCCATGTCCTGCTGCGCAATCTCGGCCGCGGCGCCGAAGCCCACGATGGAGGCCACGTTCAGGGTGCCCGAGCGCATGCCGCGCTCGTGGCCGCCGCCGTCGATGATGGGGGCGATGCGCACGCGCGGCTTGCGGCGCACGTAGAGCGCGCCCACGCCCTTGGGGCCGTACATCTTGTGGCCGCTCATGGAGACCAGGTCCACCTTGAACTCGTCCACGTTGAAGGGGACCTTGCCCACGCTCTGCACCGCGTCGCAGTGGAAGAGGATGCCCTTCTTGCGGCACAGCGCGCCGATCTCGGCGACGGGCTGCAGCACGCCGATCTCGTTGTTGCCGTGCATGATGGACACGAGGATGGTGCGCTCGGTCATCGCCGCCTCGAGCTTCTCGAGGCTCACCCGGCCGTCCTGCTCCACGTCCAGGTAGGTCACGCGCGCGCCGCCCGTGGGCAGCTCCGCCCACTTGCGGTAGGTCTCGTCCCCCTCGATGCCGTGCTTGAGGCTGAGCTCGGCGAGGTTGTCCTGGGTCACGTCCTGGCCGCTCAGCTGCGCGAGCCGCAGCATCTTCAGCTCGTCCAGGCGCTCCTGGCGCACGCGCTCCAGGCGCTTGCAGGTGTCCAGCACCGCCTTGTGCTCGGTCTTCAGGGTGATGATGTGGTCGCCCTTGGAGCGGTAGAACTCCACCACGCCCTTGATGGCGAGGTTGTCGCTCTCGGTGGCGCCCGAGGTGAAGACGATCTCCTTGTCGGACGCCCCGATGAGCGCCGCCACCTGCTTGCGCGCCTTCTCCACCGCGGCCTCGGCCTTCCAGCCGAAGGCGTGGTTGCGGCTCGCCGCGTTGCCGAAGTCCTCGCGCAGGTACGGCAGCATGGCCTCCAGCACGCGCGGGTCGAGCGGCGTGGTGGCGTTGTTGTCCATGTAGATGGGCAGCTTCATCGCTCTCGAGTCCTTACCGCGCGGGTCCCCGCGCGAGCGTCCGCTCCGGAGGGGCTCCTACCGGCTCCCACCGAATGTGGACCAAACTGGTCTATTATAAAAATCCGTCCCCCAGGGTCAAGCAGACATAAGCCCGTTCGCGGCTGGCGGGCAGGCGTCCGGTCCGACTGGGAAGACCCGGCGACTCCCTACACCAAGCGGCGCGCGGATGCACCCCGGCGGCCCCTCTCTAGGACGCGGGAGGGGGCACGGCGTTGCGCGTCCAGGAGCTCCGAGGGGGTCACCGCAGGGCCTCTCCTCGTGAGCGCCCGCCCGCCCTGCACGCCGTGCAGAAGGGGGCCTGCTGGGTGCCATGGGACGCGGGCGGGAGAGGGAGGGCTAAGGGGCCGCGTTGCCGCGCAGGGCGGCGATCGCCGCCTCCATCCCGCCTCGCCCCTCCCACACCGCCTGCACCATGCGCTGGTGCAGCGCGCGCAAGGGGGCGGCCTTCTCCTCGCCCTCCAGCAGCGCCACCGCCTCGGCGATGGCCTCCAGCGTGGACATGCCGTCCGCGTGCGGGGGCTGGCGAAGCCGCTTCGTGCCCGGGACCGGCGGGGGCAGGGACAGGCGGGGCAGCCCGCGCAGCTGCGGCAGCCGGTGCACCATGCGCCGCGCCTGGCTCCAGCTGCCGTCGATGACCACCACCTGCTCGGGGGGCGGCGCATGGGCGGGAGGGCCCGAGGCTCCGGGATAGAGCAGCCAGGTGTTGGGCGCCTCGAGCGCCGCCGCGTCGAAGGGCTCGCCGGGCACGCTGTAGGGCAGCAGCCGCCCGCGGGTGAGGGCGAGCAGCGCGATGCGCGCGGTGTTGCTCGTCTTCCAGGTCTCGCGCCCGTGGCGCACCACGAGGAAGCGCGTGCGCGTCTCCACGCGGGGGACATCTGCGCAGAAGCAGAAGCGCTCCTGCACCCAGCAGTGCTTGCAGCGTCCGGCCAGGTCCGCCGGGGTGGAGCTCCTCATGAGCGCTCGCGCCGGGCGTCGCGGTAGCGCTGCATCAGCGCCCGGGCCTCCTTGAGCTTCTCCTCGACGAAGCGGTCGTCCGCGTCCGTCTCCTCGTCCGCCTCGATCGCGAACAGCTCGGTGAGGGCGGTGGCCGGCAGCCCCAGCCACTCGCCGGCGCGCAGCAGCACCGGCTCGCGGCGGCCGGCGAAGGTCTCGGGGCCCTCGGCGGGGCCGCAGCGGCACAGGCGCGCCCCGTCGCTCTCCACGTCCACGTAGAGCCCCAGCACCTCCGCGTCCAGCTCCGCGGCGATGGCGCAGGTGACCTCGGCCACGTACGCCGCGAGCGCGTGCGCCGCCGAGCGCTCGGAGGTGGAGCGCACCTCGTAGGCGTGCCAGCCGCCCGCCTTGATCTCCGCGCCCCCGGACACCGGCGCGAGCTCCGCGGGCGGGCCCTCGATGCGCGAGAGCAGGCGGCGCACGGGCGCCTCGAGGCGCTTCTCGTGCGCACTCGCGGCCGGGCAGAAGAACAGGACCCGGTACTCACGGCTGTTGACGGCGGTGTCCATGCGGAGAATCGGCGGGAGGGGCCACGGCGACGGGCCGCGGCGGGGGCGAAGAAGACCCGCGAACGCCCCGGCGTGCAAGCCCTGCCTGGCCTCCTACACGGAGATTGAGCCGCGGGCGCCCGCCTGCTAGACCCGCGACCCCATGGCGACCACGCTCTACGTCAAGAACGGTTGAACGGGCTGCAAGTCAGCGCGGGAGTTTCTCGCGCACAAGCAGGTGCCCCACACGGTCCGGGAGCTGATGAAGCAGCCCCTGACGGAGGCCGAGCTGCGCGCGCTCGCTGAGCGCATCGGCGGCGTGCGCGAGCTCGTCGCGCCCAAGCGCCGCAAGGAGCTGGCCGAGATCCCGGACGAGGCGCTCGCGCGCCACCTCGCCGAGAACCCGAACCACGTGCGCAGGCCCCTGGTGGACACGGGGCGGCAGCTGCTGGGCGGCTTCACCGCGGACGTGCGCGCGGCGCTCGAGTCGGAGTGGGGCACCGGCGACTAGTCGCTAGAAGAGGCGGAAGCCCACGCCCAGGCGCAGGGTGTAGCCGAGCCGCGTGGTCCAGTCCTCGGCGGGGCGCTCGCGCAGCGCGTCCACGCCCAGCTGACCGGCCACCAGCAGGCTCACGTCCTCCCCGAGGTAGGCCTCGATGCCGCCGCCGCCCAGCGCCTGGAAGCGCCGCGCGCCGCCGGGGCTGAGCCCGAGGTCCAGCGGCAGGTCCACGAGCCCCAGCGCGTACACCGTCTCGCTGAGCCGGTAGCTCGCCACCAGCCCCGGCGTGACGCGCGCGAACACTGCGTCGAAGTTGTCCTCGTCCAGGTAGGTGGCACCCGCGTCCAGCACCAGGCCCGCGCCGAGGCTGGGGGCCACCGAGAGCGGGCCGCGCTCGTACACGCGCGCGCGCACCAGCCCCTCGAGCGCGAGCGAGATGCGGAAGTAGTCCAGGCGCGCGCGCCCCTCGAGTTCGAAGAGCGAGTGGCCGCTGCGCACCCCGGCCGCGAGCTCCGGCGCGCCCACGAAGCCGTACCAGGACATGCCGCCGTCGGGCAGCACCGCGGGCGCCACCGCGCCGCCGAACTGCTCCTGCCGCTCGGCGGCGCCGGGCAGGTGCACGGGCGCCTGGGCGCGGGCCCTCGCGGGCACGGTGGAGAGGGCGAGCAGCAGCAGCGGCAGCAGGGGGAAGCGCGTCATGGCGAGGGCGCAACTTGCCGCCCTCCGCACACGGCGTCGAATTCTTCCGTTGCGCTTGAGCAATTTTCCCCGCGCTCGCCGCCGCGCGGGTTTGACGAGCGCCCGCGGCTCGGGGCAGAAGACGCGGCATGTCCGGTCACAATCGCTGGTCCAAGATCAAGCGCCAGAAGGCGGCGATGGGCGCGAGCAAGGGCAAGCTGTTCAGCAAGGTCATCAAGGAGATCACGGTGGCCGCGCGCCTGGGCGGTGGCGACCCCGCGGGCAACGCGCGGCTGCGCGTGGCCATCTCCGCCGCGCGCGACGCGAACATGCCCGGCGACTCCATCCAGCGCGCCATCAAGAAGGGCACCGGCGAGCTGGAGGGAGCGCACTACGAGGAGGTCATGTACGAGGGCTACGGCCCCGGCGGCGTGGCGGTGATGGTCGAGTGCGTCACCGACAACCGCAACCGCACCTCGGCGGACGTGCGCAGCACCTTCGGCAAGGAGGGCGGAAACCTCGGCTCCGAGGGTGCGGTCGGCTGGCTGTTCGCCAAGAAGGGCGTCATCGGCGTGAAGCCCGGCCCCAGCGAGGACCAGGTGATGGAGCGCGCCATCGAGGCGGGCGCCGAGGACGTGGTGCCCCACGGGGACGAAGGCTTCGAGGTGAGGACCGCGCCGGCGGACCTGCACCAGGTGGCCAGCGCGCTCGAGGCCGCGGGCCTGGCGCTCGCCGAGCAGAAGTGGGCCTACTTCCCCTCGACCACCGTGCGGCTCTCCGGCGAGGCCGCCAAGAAGATGCTCAAGCTGCTGGAGGCGCTCGAGGAGAACGACGACGTGCAGAACGTGCACGCGAACTTCGAGATCGACGAGGCGGAGCTGGAGGCGCTCAGCTCCTAGGGCCTCCCAGGCCTCTAGCCCGAGGCGCCCCGCGCGCGGTACAAGCCTCCGGGGGCGGATGTGAACATCCGTTCCGTCTTCGCTCGGAGTGGACCTTGCGCGTTCTAGGGGTGGATCCCGGCAGTCGCTTCATGGGCTACGGCGTCGTGGAGGAGCGGCGCGGCCGGCTCGTGCACGTGGGCCACGGCGTCATCAAGGTGGACCCCGACGCGCCGCTCGAGCAGCGGCTCATGGTGCTGCACACGGAGCTCGCGCACGCCATCGCGCTCTACAAGCCCGCGGCCGTGGCGGTGGAGGGGCTCTTCACCTTCCGCAACGCGCGCAGCGCCCTGGTGCTGGGGCACGCGCGCGGGGTCGCGCTGCTCGCCGCCTCGCAGGCGGGCCTGAGCGTGCACGAGTACGCGCCCAGCCGCGTGAAGAAGGCGGTGGGCGCGGGCGGCGCGGACGGCAAGGACGCGGTGGCGCGCATGGTGCGCATCGTGCTGCAGATGCCCGAGCTCGCGCACGAGCGCGCGGACTCGAGCGACGCGCTCGCCGTCGCGCTCTGCCACCTGAACCTGCACCGCGGCGCGCTCGCGAGTGGCGCTGCGCAGCCCGCGCAGAAGTCAGGGGCGCGCGGTAAGAAGGGGGCTTTCGCGCACCTGGAGGGCCGGCTCAGCCCCTCCTACAAGCGCCCGGAGGCCGGATGATCGCAGCGCTGAACGGACGGGTGGCCGAGAAGAGCCTCGGCGAGGCCGTCATCGACGTGCAGGGCGTGGGCTACCGCGTCGCCTTCTCCAACCTCGCGCTCGGGCGGCTGCCGCCCGAGGGGGAGGGCGTGCAGGTGCGCGTGCGCACCGTGGTGCGCGAGGACGCGCTGGACCTCTACGGCTTCCTCACCCGCGGCGAGGAGGAGATGTTCCTGCTGCTCACCAGCGTCTCGGGCGTGGGGCCGAAGCTCGCGCTCAACGTGCTCTCCGGCCTCGAGGTCCCCGAGCTCGCGGTGGCGCTGGGGCGCGGCGAGGTGAGCCGGCTGACCAAGATCCACGGCGTGGGCAAGAAGACGGCCGAGCGCCTGGTGCTGGAGCTGAAGGAGAAGGTGAAGGAGCTGCACCTGGAGGCGGTCGCCAGCTCCCTGGGCGGTGCGAGCGCTCCGGCGCCCGCGAGCGGGGCGAAGAGTGATCTCGTGTCCGCATTGCTCAACCTCGGGTACAAGGGTCCCCAGGCCGAGAAGGCAGCAGATCTCGCGAGCGAGCGGCTCGGGCCCGAGGCCCCCTTCCAGCAGCTGTTCCGCGAGGCACTCAAGTCCGTGCGCTCCAGCGCATGAGGTGAGGTCGGATGGATGGCTCTCAGGGCGCTCCGGTGCCGCGGCGCAACTTCGAGGGCCTCTTCGAGCACGTGCTCCAGCCGGATGGGGCCTTCCGCGAGGCGCTGCGCCGGGCGGGCTACGACGCCGCCGACCCGCGCGAGAGCTACCCGCTGGGCGTGTGGCGGGAGGCGCTGCGGGTGGCGCGGGCGCATGCGCACCCGCAGCTCACCGAGGCCCAGGCCTACCGGGAGCTGGGGCGCCAGGTCATCCAGGGGCTGAGCCACACGCTGGTGGGGCGCGTCTTCGCGCTCGCGGCGCCGATGCTGGGCCCGGCGCGCTGCGTGGCGAAGATGCCCACCTACCTGCGCTCGAGCCGCGAGGACGTCCGCGTGCACGTGCGCGCGCTCGAGCTGCGGCTCTGGGAGGTGGAGGTCCACGACCCCGACCCGCTGCCCGAGTTCGTGGCGGGCTCGGTGGAGGCGGTGCTGCGTCTCACCCGGGTGCTGCCGCGGGTGGAGGTGGAGCTGCAGAGCGCGAGCGCCTACGTGCTGCGCGTGAGCTGGATCGCCTAGGCAGGCGGGCGTGTGCGGGGCCGCGAGAACGGCGCCCGGAGCGTGGGAGGTCTTTGGTAGGGTGCTGGGCGATATGGCGAGGAAGGAAGACACCCTGTCGGGCCAGCAGCAGAGCGAGGAGGTGCGGGTCGAGGCCTCGCTGCGCCCGCGCAGCTTCGACGAGTACGTGGGCCAGACGGCGGTGGTCCAGAAGCTCAAGGTCTACGTGCAGGCGGCCCAGGGGCGCCAGGAGGCGCTGGACCACTGCCTCTTCTCGGGCCCCCCCGGCCTGGGCAAGACGAGCCTCGCGTTCATCATCGCGGCGGAGCTGGGGGTGGGCGTGCACGTGACGAGCGGCCCGGCCATCGAGCGCAAGGGCGACCTCGCGGGCCTGCTCACGAACCTCAACCCGCGCGACGTGCTCTTCATCGACGAGGTGCACCGCCTCAACGCGGCGATCGAGGAGTACCTCTACCCGGCGATGGAGGACTTCCGGCTGGACGTCACCATCGACACGGGGCCGGCCGCGCGCGCGATGAAGATCGAGCTGCCGCCGTTCACGCTCATCGGGGCCACCACCCGCACGGGCCTGCTCACCAGCCCCCTGCGCGACCGCTTCCAGATTCAGGAGCGGCTCGAGTTCTACGAGCCCAAGTTCCTCGAGCAGATCCTGGACCGCTCCGCGCGCATCCTCGGGGTGAAGCTGGACCGGGGCGGCTCGCAGGAGATCAGCCATCGCTCGCGCGGCACGCCGCGCATCGCGAACCGGCTGCTGCGCCGCATCCGCGACTTCGCGCAGGTGGAGGGCGACGGGCGCATCACCCGGGAAGTGGCGGCGCAGTCGCTCGACCGGCTCGGCGTGGACAAGAGCGGCCTGGACGCGATGGACCGGCGCATCCTGCTCACCATCATCGAGAAGTTCGGCGGGGGCCCCGTGGGCGTGGAGACCATCGCCGCGAGCGTGGGCGAGCAGCGCGACACCATCGAGGACGTGTACGAGCCCTTCCTCCTGCAGGAGGGCTTCCTGCAGCGCACGCCGCGCGGCCGCCTCGCCACCCACCGCGCCTACCAGTACTTCGGCAAGGCGCCGCCCGCGACGCCCCAGGGGACCCTCTTTTGAGCCCTCCGCCTCCCGCCGCCCCCCGCAGCACGCCGGGCGCGCTCGCGCGCTCGGGCGGCCCGCCGCGCCTCGCCGCGGACTTCTACGCGGACCTGATGCGCAGCAGCCAGGCGAGCCGCGCCGGCTACCTCGCCGAGCGCGAGCGCTGGCTGCGCAGCGTGCAGGTGGACGGGCGCGAGGAGCTGCTCTTCGAGCTGGAGATGCTGCTGCGCGGGGTGGAGCGCTACTTCAACCTGCACAACATCACGGTGGATGCGCGCGAGCGCCCGCTCGTCACCCGGGACTTCCGCGAGGAGCTCGCGGACGTGCGCGACGCCATCAACCACTGCATCCGGCTCGCGCGCCAGCTGCTGGACCCGGACAGCGACCAGAAGATGGTCTTCCGCAAGTACGTGGAGAGCCAGCTCGCGGACGACCGCGTGCGCCGCGCGCTGCTCGAGGAGGCGCTGGACCAGGACAGCCCGCAGGAGAGCCTCTTCGTGCTGCGCCAGAGCTTCGATGCGCTGCGCACGGTGATCGATCACCTGCTCAAGCTGCCCGCCTGCGCGCTCAACCTCTTCACCGACGTGGGCAACCTCGCGCTGCGCGAGATCGTGCTCAACCGCTACTTCCGCCCCTTCCGGCCGCTCGAGTTCCGCATCGAGTACGACCGCATCAAGTCGGTGCGCCTGCTCGAGCTGCTCGCGGAGATGCCGGAGACGGACCGGCCGCTGTACTCCACCGCCTTCCTCGCGCTGTTCCGCGTGCTGCACTACCTCTCCTACGTGGAGCCGCGCGACCCACGCGAGGCGAAGGAGGGGCGTGACGCGGGCGCCGCCGCGGCCCCGGCTGCGGGCGCGTTCCCGCGCCGCGTGCGCGTGGTGCTCGCGCTGGTGCGCAGCGAGGCGGTGAGCCTGGTGGGCTTCCTCAACGCGGAGCTCGCCCCGCGCGCGGGGCCCAAGCGCCTCAAGGCCGCGGCGCTGCGCGCGGCGAGAGACCTCGCCAAGGAGTGCGAGCGCATCTCGCGCCGCGTGCTCGTGGACCTGGACCGCGATCCGGAGGCCCCCGCCCACGCGGCCGCCGCCTTCCGCACCCTGTTCCGCGAGCAGGTGGTGGCGCTCGCCGCGGCGCTCGGCGCCAACGGCCACAGCTCGCCCGAGGACGCCTTCGAGGCGCTCGTCTCCCCCGAGGAGCGCGCGCACCGGCTGCGCCAGGACCTGTGGGTGTTCGCCCAGCTGTGCCGCGCGACGGAAGGGGCGCTGCGGCGCGACGAAGCAGCGGGCGCGGCAGGCGCTCCGGGCCCGGACGCCTCGGACACGGCGCGCCGCGCGGACGCGCACCTCGCCGCGCTGGGGCGCTTCCTCGCGGACTTCCACGCCGTGAGCTACCAGCTGCTGCGCTACGGGGACTTCGAGCCCTTCGACCGCTTCGCCGCGCTGCTCACCGAGCTGCCCTGGCCCCCCGAGGGCCCCGGCATGCGCCAGCGCCTCGCGGAGGACCTGCGCCTCTTCGGCAAGGTGCTCGAGAGCACCTTCCGCGCGGTGAGCCGGCGCGCGCTCCTGCGCGAGCGCGCCTTCGAGCGTGCCGAGGCCGAGGCGCTGCGCGACCGCTACCTGCCGCCCCCGGCGTAGCGGCGCTGCGCCCCCGGGCGCCGTCCCTGCCCACCCCGTCACACGTTGCGCGCGAATGTCGGACTTTCCGGCATTCGTCGGCGAGCGCGTTGCCTTGTGGACCTTGGCTGGGCTAAACACGCGCCGCATTGCGCCATCGCCCTGCGGGACGGTGGCCCGGCGGAGAACCGGGACACGCATGTCGCGGTCCGCGGTGGGTGTGGCGGGACCCTGAGGCGGGGAGCGGCGTGGGGCCCGGGCGGCGGGGGAGGGTGGGCCGCAGAACCCTCCTGATAACGAGTGCTTGTGGCGGACTCCGGGGTGGGCAAAAAGTAGACGGCGAGCGGGCCCCCTGGCACATCGATTGCTCAAATTGCGCGGCGCATCAGATCAGCAGCGAACGTTTCTGGCCGGCGGGCAGGCGTCGCCCGGGCAGGAATCGGAAGTCACGAGAGGCAACTGCGACATGTCCGTGTCCTCATTCAATCAGCGCACGCTCAACACGGTGGTCTCCACGCAGGGCGTGGGGCTGCACTCGGGTGCGCCGGTGACGCTCACGCTGCGGCCCGCGCCCGCCAACCACGGCATCGTGTTCGTGCGGACGGACCTCGCGCGGCCGGTGAGCATCCCCGCGCTGAGCGAGTACGTCGTCGACACCTCGCTCGCCACGACGCTGGGCAAGGACGGCGTGCGGGTGGGCACGGTGGAGCACCTGCTCGCGGCGCTCGCGGGCCTCGGCATCGACAACGTGCGCATCGAGCTGGACGGGCCCGAGGTGCCGATCATGGACGGCAGCGCGGCCCCCTTCGCCTACCTGGTGAAGACCGCGGGCGTGCGCGTGCAGGACACGCCCAAGAGCTTCGTGGTCATCAAGCGCCCGGTCACGGTGATGGAGGGGGACAAGGAGGCCACCTTCGCCCCGGCCAACCGCTTCAAGGTGAGCGCCACCATCGACTTCAAGCACCCGCTCATCAGCGACCAGTCCTTCGAGCTCGAGTTCAGCGACCGCTGCTTCAACCGCGAGATCGCCCGCGCGCGCACCTTCTGCTTCCTGCGCGACGTGGAGATGCTCAAGAAGATGGGGCTCGCCAAGGGCGGCTCGCTGGACAACGCCATCGTGGTGGACGAGTTCAGCATCCTCAACCCGGACGGCCTGCGCTTCGCGGACGAGTTCGTGCGCCACAAGATCCTGGACGCCATCGGCGACACCTCGCTCTTCGGCCGCCCGGTCATCGGCCACCTGAAGGTCTTCAAGACCGGCCACGCGCTCAACCAGAAGCTGGTGGCCAAGGTGCTCAGCGACCCCGCGAACTACGCCGTCGTGCACGCCTGCAAGCGCGACGTGGAGCACATGGATCTGCGCCTGCCGGACCTGGCGGGAATCCTCCAGCCGCTCGTCGGTTAGCTGGCCGCTCGGCAGAGCGCCGCGCCCCTCGGCTCCCTTTGACCGCCCGGCGGTCGGAGGGAGCCGAATTTCTTTGCCGCCCCCCACATCCTCGCACTAGACCGTCCAGACCATGTCCTTCTCGCCTCGCCGCTTCGCCCCCACCGCCCTGGCCGCCCTCCTGGCCCTGTCCTTTACCGCCGGCTGCAACAAGGAGAAGACCCCGGCCGCCACGCCCAGCACCTCGGCCGCGCCGGCCACCCAGGGGGAGCCCTCGGCGGACACGGTGGTCGCCACCTACGGCAACGAGAAGATCACCTTCGGCCAGCTCAACGAGCGGCTGAAGGAGCCGCTCGCGAACATGGAGTCCGAGTACCGCAAGCAGAAGCAGCAGATGCGCGAGCAGGGCCTCGAGGGGATGATCACCGAGCGGCTGGTGCAGGCGGAGGCCAAGAAGCGCAACCTCACCGAGGAGCAGCTGATCAAGGCCGAGGTCGAGGACAAGGCGCCGGTGCCCTCGGACGCCGAGGTGAAGAAGCTCTTCGAGCAGGCGCAGAGCGGCGGCCAGCTGCCCCCGGGCACCACGCTCGAGCAGGTGAAGCCGCAGATCATCAACTTTCTGCAGCAGGGCAAGAAGCGCGAGCTCGCGCAGGCCTTCTTCGAGAAGCTGCGCAAGGACAACAACGTCCAGGTGACGCTGCCCAAGCCCCCGGTGGAGCGCAAGGAGGTGGCGGCCACGGGCCCCGCGCGCGGCCCCGAGAACGCGCCCATCACGATGGTGGAGTTCAGCGACTTCCAGTGCCCCTTCTGCGGCCGCGCGGTGGGCACCGTGGAGCAGGTGATGCAGGCCTACCCGGACAAGATCCGGCTCGTGTTCCGCCAGTTCCCGCTCGAGATGCACAAGGACGCGCCCAAGGCGGCCGAGGCGGCGCTGTGCGCGAACGAGCAGGGCAAGTTCTGGCAGTACCACGACACGCTCTTCAAGAATCAGCAGGCGCTCTCCGTGGATGACCTGAAGAAGCACGCCGGCAGCGTGGGGCTGGACGGCAAGAAGTTCGCCGAGTGCCTCGACTCCGGGAAGATGAAGGCCACGGTGGACGCGGACCAGAAGGCCGGCTCCGCGGTGGGCGTGACCGGCACCCCTGCCTTCTTCATCAACGGCGTGATGCTCTCCGGCGCGCAGCCCTTCGACGAGTTCAAGAAGGTCATCGACGAAGAGCTGCAGGCGAAGAAGTAGGCGGGCGGGGCGACCGGCGCGTGGCCTCCCGTCCCCGAGCGACGCCGCGGCTGGGCGGCGAGGCCGCGGCGCTCGAGCTGGAGCTGCCGCTCGCGGCGGCCCTGCGCTCGGCGCGCCCCTTCGCCGCCCACTTCTACGCCCCCGAGGGCCTCGTCCTCCTGCAGGAGGAGCTCGCCCCCGGGGGCTACTTCGCCGGCAGCCTGCCGGCGCTCTCGCTCGCGGAGGTGTTCGGCCACGTGCTGAGCGGCATCCGCTCGGGCGTGCTGGTGGTGCGCCGCGGGGCGCTGCGCAAGAGCGTGCACTTCCGCGACGCGCAGGTGGTGTTCGCCACCTCCACGGAGGCCCATGAGCGCCTGGGCAGCGTGCTCACGCGCCTGGGGCTGGTGAGCACCGAGCAGCTCGCCGAGGGCCTGCGGGCAGTCGCGCCCGGGGTGCGCCTGGGGCAGGCGCTCACGCGCGCGGGCTACCTCACCGAGGCGAACCTCTACAACGCCATGACCTACCTCGTGCGCGAGGTGGTGGTGGACCTCTTCGAGCTCCCGGACGGGGACTTCCTCTTCCTCGAGGGCGCCCCGCCCCCCGAGGGCGACAGCCTCAAGCTGCCGGAGCGCACGCGCGAGCTGGTGCTGGAGGGGATGAAGCGCGCGGAGGGCGTGCTGAGGCTGCGCGAGCGCTTCCCGGACTCGGCGCGCGTGCAGCCCCTGCCGGACGCCATGGGCGCGCCGGGCGAGGAGCGGCTCCTCACGCGCGCGGCCGCGCGCCCCACGGTGGGCGAGCTGCGCACGCACTTCGAGGGCAGCCTCTACGGCTACCTGCACTGGCTGGACGAGCGCGTGCGCGACGGCACCTTCGAGGTGGCGCTGCTGCCAGAGCCCGGGCCCCCGGAGCTCGCGGGCGAGGGGCTGGGAGCCGCGGCCCTGGGGCCCGAGGCGCGCTACGCCGCGCTCATCGCGCGCGTGGCCGAGGCGATGCGCCGCGCGGGGCTGGGGCTCGAGTCGCTGCGCGGCTTCCTGCTCACCCCGCCGCCCACGCTGCAGGCGGCCTTCGAGGGCGTCACGCTCTCCGAGGAGGGGCTGCTGGACGTGGAGCGCCTGAAGCAGAATGTGGCCGCGCGCGCGCCGGTGCTGGCGCGCGCCCGCACGCTCGAGGCGCTGGACGCCTTCGCCGCCTACGCCCTCTTCTCCGCGCGCAACCTGCTCTCCGAGCAGGAGGCCGCCGCGCTCGCCCGCGCCTACCGCGCGCTCCAGGAAGGAAGCCCCTGATGCCGCCGCCGCCGCCCCCGTCCGCGCCGGACTCCCGCGCCGCCGCGCGCTCGCGCATCGCGCTCGCCGCGGACCTCCCGCTCGCCGAGGGGCTCGCGCTCTACGCCCGGGTGGCGCCCCACGTGGGCTACGCGAAGGTGGGGCTCAGCCTCTTCGTGGAGCACGGGCCCGCCGCCGTGCGCGCCTTCCAGGAGCGGGGCGCGCAGGTGTTCCTCGACCTGAAGCTGCACGACATCCCCAACACCGTGGAGCTCGCGGCCGCGCGCGCGGCCGCGCTCGGCGTGGCCTTCCTCACGGTGCACGCCTCGGGGGGAGACCCGATGCTGCGCGCCGCGATGCGCGGCGTGAGGGCGGGGGCGCAGGCCGCCGGCTGCGCGCCGCCGCGGGTGCTCGCCGTCACGGTGCTCACCTCCTTCTCGCCCCCGGAGCTGCAGGCGGTGGGGCTCGAGGGCGGGCCCGAGGCGGCCGCGGCGCGGCTCGCGGCGCTGGCCGTGGGCGCGGGCGTGGACGGGCTGGTGTGCTCGCCGCGCGAGGTGGAGGGCCTGCGCCGCAGCCTCGGCCCCGCGCCCTACCTGTGCACGCCGGGCATCCGCCCCGAGGGGGCGGCGCGCGGCGACCAGGCGCGCGCCGAGACGCCCGCCTATGCCGTAAAGGCCGGCGCGGACCTGCTCGTGGTGGGCCGGCCCATCTACGCCGCCCCCGAGCCGCTCGCCGCGGCGCGCGCCATCGCCGAGGAAGTTTCCGCCGGCTGACAGCCCTCCTGTACCCCGGCCCGCAGGGCCCCTGGCCGCGAGGCGCCCGCGTGCGCAGCGTTGGGGGAGCGGGCCTCCCTGCCTGCGCTCCCCCGAGGGCGCAGCGGGACGTGTGGGGCCCCGGGAGGCCCGGATGGGCGGCGCACGGCGGCAGCGGCGGTGGATGGGGCAGATGGCGCGCGGAGGCCTCGTCGCGCTCGGAGCGCTGGTGGGGCTCACGGGCTGCAGCAGCGCGCGGCCCCTGCAGCGCGCGAGCCCCGCCGGGGCGCCCTCGGTCGGCGCTGCCGCGGCGGCTGCGGCCACCACGCCCGCGCGCTACGTGGACGAGGTGCTGGGCTTCGAGATCTCCCGCCCGTCCGCGGAGTGGCAGCTGGACGAGACGGACGAGCGCACCCCCGAGGGGCTGGTCATCCCGGTCATCCTGCGCAACCGCGCCACCGGCGCGCAGGTGGTGCTGCAGGTGGCGCCGGCGGTGGCCACCCCGGCGCAGTTCGCCGAGCGGCTCACGGACGGCCTGCGCACCCAGCCGGGCTTCACCACCACCGACCCCGAGCCCCTGCCGCTCTCCGACAGCGCGGTGGGCTTCCACTTCACCATGGGCGAGGCGGTGCACGGGAAGGTGGCGGTGCTCGACGGCGGCGAGGACCGCGTCTTCATGATGATGGCCACCTGGCCCGCGAGCGCGCCGGCCGCCGTGCTGGCGAGCGTGGACGCCATCATCGGCAGCGTGCACGCGCTGCCGGCGGACGCGGTGCCTGCGCTGCAGGTGCCCGCGCCGCCGCTCGCGCTGCGCTAGGCGCTGCGGCCCGCGCGCGCGCCCTTCTTGCCCTTGGCGCGCGCCGGGGCCTGCGTGCCCCCGGCCCCGGGCTCTCCGAGCTCCGACTCGAGTTCGCTGGTGCGCCGGCGCACCAGCTCCACGAGCGTGCGCACGCCCACGCCGGTGGCGCCCTTGCCGTGGTAGCCGCGCTCCTTGGGGCTCTGGCTGGGCCCGGCGATGTCCAGGTGCACCCAGGGCGTCTCGCCCACGAACTCGCGCAGGAAGTGGGCCGCGTTGATCGCGCCGCCCCAGCGCTCGCCCGAGTTCTTCATGTCCGCGATCTCCGAGCGCAGCGCGTCCTTCTGCAGCTCGTGGATGGGCATGCGCCACAGCTCCTCGCCCGCGCTCCAGGCCGCCGAGAGCACGGCCTCCATCGCGCCCTCGTCGTCGCCGAAGGCGCCGACGATGTAGTTGCCCAGCGCCACGATGCAGGCGCCGGTGAGCGTGGCCAGGTCGACGATCTGCGCGGGCTGGTGCTCGGCCGCCCAGGTGAGGATGTCACCGAGCACGAGCCGCCCCTCGGCGTCCGTGTTGGTGATCTCCACCGTCTTGCCCAGCCGGCTGGTGAGCACGTCGCCGGGGCGGTACGCGGTGCCCGAGGGCATGTTCTCGCAGGCGCCGATGAAGGCGTGCACGGGGAAGGGGGGCTTGAGCTGCGCGATGACCTTCATCGCGCCGAGCACGGCGGCGCTGCCCGCCATGTCCGTCTTCATGTCCACCATGCCCTCGGCCGTCTTGAGCGAGAGGCCGCCCGAGTCGAACGTGATGGCCTTGCCCACCAGCGCGAGCGGCGCGCGCTTGGCCGCGGTCGGGTCCTTGGGCACGTAGCTCACCTGGATGAGCCGCGGCTCCTCGGCGCTGCCCTGGGTGACGCCCAGGAACATGCCCATCTTCATGCGCTCGATCTCGCGGCGCCCGCCGATGGTGGCCTTGAGCCCGCCCTCGCGCGCCGCCTCCTGCGCGGCCTCCGCGAGGCGGGTGGGGTTCACCACGTTGGGCGGCTCGTTCACCAGGTCGCGCGCCCAGTTCGTCGCCTCGGCCACGCGCACGCCGTGGTCCAGCGCTGCCTGCAGCGCGCGGTCCTTCTCCACGCCCTCGGGCAGCAGCACGCGCACCGTGGCGAGGCCCTGCGCGTCGCGGCCCTGGGTCTTGTAGCGGTCGAAGCGGTAGGCGCCGAGCACCAGCCCCTCCGCCACCGCCTGCACGCAGGCCTCGCGCGGCTCGGCCGCCGCGGGCAGCGCGAGCGTGAGCTGCGCCGCCTTCAGCCGCAGCGCCGTCTTCGCCGCACGGCCCGCCGCGAGCCGCAGCACCTCGGGCGTGAAGCGCGCGGGCGCGCCGAGCCCCAGCAGCAGCACGCGCCCCACCTTCAGCTTGCCGTGGGTGTGCAGCACCAGCGACTGCTCCGCCTTGCCCTTGAAGCCCTCCTGGGTCGCGGCCTCGCGCAGCACGCCGTCGAGCGCCGTGTCCACCTGCGCCAGCGCCGCAGCGGCGCCGGACGCGCCGAGCTCGCCTTCGAAGAGGGGGATGACGAGCAGCTCACCGCTCGCGCGGGCGGCGTCGCCGCTGAGGAAACCGAGGTTCATGGACGGGGCCTTCATGACGGAGGATTCGGGGACGGCCTTCACCGCAGGCCGATCCAGAGAAAATGGGGTCGCGGACTGTAACGTTCCGCCTGTTGTGCGCCAAGCGAAGCCTGCCGCCCACACACCGCTTCTCGCGGCGTTGACGCGGTGCAATGGAGGGACGCGCGCCTCGCGGCGGGCGCTGTGGCCGCGCGCGTGTCGGGCGAGGACCCGGCGGCGCGGCGCGCGCAGGTGCAGCGCGCGGGGCCCGGGCCCGCTGAGCGAGCAGGCAAGCTCACGTCGGAAGGCCCGTCCACGCTCCCGCGCGGCGCGGGCCGTCCCGCGGCGCTGTGAGCCGCTGCGGCTGCCGTCATGCGCAGGGTGCTCTGCCTCCGCGTCAGAGCTCCGCGCCCGGCGCGAAGCGCTCGACTGTGAGCCAGACATGGACTTCGCGGCAGACGTGGAGCGCGCGCACGCGGAGCACTGGGGTACTCGCGCGGCCGAAGCCGCCGCTCGTTCGCAGCAACTGCGCGCTTCGCACGCGCTTGCTCCGCGCAGGCGAGGCGGCCTCGCGCCGTGGGTTGCCGAGTTGTGGACAGCGCAAGTCGCGTGAGCCGATGCAGAAGCAGCCGTGCGGACGAGCCGCGGCGCGCGCGCGTTGGCACGCCGCTGTCCGGGTTGCAGGGCGCGCCCTATGCTCGTGCGCAATGACGGTTCTGCTGCTCATCGGCTCGGGGGCGCTCTCTGGCGGGGCGGGGGCCCTGCTCGGCATCGGCGGCGGCATCGTGCTCGTGCCGATCCTGGTGCTCGGCTTCGGTGTGCCGCTCGAGAACGCGGTGCCCGCGAGCCTGATGTGCGTGGTCGCGAGCAGCTGCGCCGCGGCGGCGAGCTACGTGGAGCACCACCTGAGCGACCTGCGGCTGGGCCTCACGCTGGAGCTGGCCACGGTGGCGGGCGCCATCCTCGGCGGGCTCGCCGCGGGGCTCATCGCGCCGGCGGGGCTCGCGGTGGCCTTCGGGCTCTTCTGCCTCTACGTCGCGCTGCAGATCCTGCTCACGCGCGCGCAGCCCTCGCCGGAGCACGCTTCGGAGGCCGAGGCGACCGAGGGCTACCGTGTGGAGAACTACCCGCTGGGCATCGGCGGCTCGCTGGTGGCCGGCGGGCTCTCGGCGCTCCTGGGCGTGGGCGGCGGGCCGGTGAAGGTGCCGCTCATGGCGTACGGGATGCGCGTGCCCTTCAAGGTGGCGGCCGCGACGAGCAACCTCATGGTGGGCGTCACCGGCGCAGCGAGCGTGGCGGCGTACGCGTTTCGCGGCCACCTGCAGCTGGGGCTGGTGGCGCCGCTGGTGGTGGGCGTGCTCGGCGGGGCCTGGGCGGGCAGCCGGGTGATGCCGCGCGTGCCCACGCGCGTGCTCAAGCGGCTCTTCGCCCTGGTGCTGCTGTGGGTCGCTGCGCAGATGCTGTGGAAGGGGGGACACGTCCTGTGGCCGAGCCTGGCGAGGTAGGGGAGAAGGTCATCGCAGTCAGCGTGCCGGTGGGCGCGGACGAGTCTGCGCCGCCGCTGCGCGGGGGATCGCTGGGCGACCCCGCGCTGGAGGACGCGCTCGATGACGCGCCGGACGCGGTGACACGGGGCGCATCGGCCAAGGGAGGCGTGCGCGCCCGCGGCGAGGTGATCGCCGGCGAGCGGTGGATCGCGCGCGTGCTGCGCACGGGCGCGGTGCTCAGCGGCGGCCTCTTCCTCAGCTCGCTTGCGCTCGAGCTGCTGCCGGCGAGCCAGGGCACCAGCGTGGCCATCGACTCACTGCGGAAGGCCGGGGCCTCGCTCCTGCTGGTGACGCCCGTGGCGCGGCTCGCGGTGGCGGGCGTCGCGCTGGGGCTGCGGGGCGAGTGGCGCTACACGCTGTACGCTGCGGGCGTGCTCGGGCTGCTCGCGCTCGCGGTGGGCGCGGGCGTCGCTGCGTAGCGGCGCCTCCGCTGTTCTAGACGCCGCGGGCGCTGAAGTGCGCGAGCACGCTGCGCACCTTCGCAGCCTCCTCGGTGCGGCCCTGGTCCTCGTAGAGCGGGAGCACGGCCTCGAACTGCTCGCGCGCAGCAGCCCAGTCCTGGGAGTGGTAGCAGGCGAGCCCCAGGTCCCAGCGCGCGCGCGCCTCGTAGAGGTGATCGTGCAGGGCCTCGTAGGCCTTCACCGCGGACAGCAGGTGGGGGCGCGCTGCCTCGGGGTTACCCAGCAGCCCCTCGCACTCGCCCAGCAGCAGCTGGCACAGCGCCGCGGGCAGCGGGTCCTCGTCCTCCTCGGCGAGCGGGAGCGCCTCGAGGAAGCGCCCGCGGGCGGCCGCGTAGTCGCCGCCCTCCATGCGCAGGTCGCCCAGGTCCATCAGCAGGGCGGTGATGCGCTGCCGGTTCTTGAGCTGGCGGAAGAGGATGAGCGCCTCCTGGTACTTCTCGGCCGCCGCCTCCTTCTGGCCGATCGCGCGCAGCGACTCGCCGATGCCCGCGCGGCACAGCGCCTCGCCCTCGCGGTCCTTGCTCTCGTTGAAGAGCAGGGCGGCCTTGGCGATGTGCTCCATCGCGCCCTTGTGATCCTCGAAGTTCGCTCGCACGACGCCCAGGCCGAACAGCGCCTGCGCCTCGCCCCGCTTGTCCTTCGCGGCGCGGAAGTGGCCCAGGGCCTCCTCGTAGTGCTGGCGGCTCTCGGCGTGCTCCTCGAGCAGGCCGTGCAGCTCGGCGAGCTCGAGCAGCTCCTTGCCGATGGCCGCGGGGTCCCCCCCGAAGCGCACGGTGGCGAGCTGGGTGCGCTGCTTCTGGAGGGCGTCCTGCAGGGCGGAGCGATCGTGTTCCATCTTCGGAGTCGTTCGACAGGGTCGTCGGAGAGGAGGGGGAGGGCGAGGGACTCAGGCTTCCGGCTCGCCCTTGTTGCGGCGCCGGGGGCTCTTGTCCAGGCTTTCCGCCTGCCCGTGCTCGTGCACGAGGAGGGGACTGAAGAAGCAGTCCTTCTTCGTGTACTCGTCGAAGGAGAAGGCGAAGCGGTAGCTGGCGGCCGCGCGCTGGTTGCAGTCGGTGCGCTCGCAGAAGCGGCAGCTGACACCGCTGGGCACCGCGTCCTTCTTCAGGTCGTTGGTGGGCAGGCCGTACGCGAGGTACTTCGCGTTCTCTGCGTGGGTGCCCAGGCCGATGGAGTAGGCGGTCCCCTTGACGATGGAGCCCTCCACCGGCTGCAGCTGCACCTTGGCGAAGCAGAAGTAGGTCTGCCCGTCCGGCATGATCGAGTACTGGCGGGTGATCTGCGAGGGGTTCAAGAAGGCCAGGTGCACGGCCCACTTGCCGCAGCTGCCGCTGCCGCCGCTCGCGAACTTGAGCCCCGTGCCGCTGTAGCGCTTGCTGATGTTGCCGGCGATGTCCGAGCGCAGGAAGTGGAAGGGCAGCCCCGAGCGCTTGGGGTCCGAGAGGTTGCACAGCCGGTGCGCGACGGTCTCGTAGGTGGTGCCGAAGATGTTGCTGAGCAGCTCCACGTCGTAGCGCGTGCGCTGCACCTCCTTGAAGAAGTCCCCGTAGGGCAGCATCAGCGCGCCGGCGAAGTAGTTGGCGAGGTTCACCTTGATGAGCCGCAGCGTCTCGGCGTGGCGCGTGCGCGCGCCGCCCACGATGCGCTCCACCAGGCGCTCGCGGTCCAGGGTGAGCAGGCCCGCGCTCGCGGCGAGCTGGAACTTGAGCGGCTGCTCGGTGAGGTCCGGCGAGAGGTTGAGCGTCTGCGTCTCCGGGTCCAGCCGGCGCACCACGCTGGAGCCGCCGGCCGCCGGCTCGAAGGAGACGCGGTAGCCGAAGCGCTCCTCCAGCGCGCGCGCCAGCTGCAGGCTCGTCACCTGGCGCTCGAGCCGGAAGTCGCGCCGCAGCGCCTCCGCCTGCTCCTCCAGCTCGGGGAAGAAGTTGCGGTGGCTCTCGAGGAAGTCCGTCACCTCGTCGAAGGGCGAGTAGTCGAAGCGCAGGCCGCTCGAGCCCGGCGCGGTGCCGCTCTGGGTGCGCGCGCGCTCCTCGGCGGAGAGCTGCGCGAGCACGTTCTCGAGCTGGGTGCGCGTGTTCTTGTACAGGTTGAAGAGCGCGGCCACGGTGCCGGCGAGCTTCGGCTCGGCGGACAGGCTCTGCAGGCTCTCCGGATCGATGTCGAGGCTCTTGAGCAGCGGCTCGTCCAGCAGCTTCGCGAGCGCCTCGTCCACGCGGCCCTCTCCCAGCGTGCCCATGAACTGCTCGGGGTCCTGGTCGAAGTAGCGCAGCGCCTTCCAGAGCAGCGGGAAGGGCATCACGCGCTTCCCCTTCTCGATGAGGTTCAGGTACGCGGGGCTGACCCCCAGGTCCTTCGCGGCGTCCGTCTGCTTGATGTTGCGCGCGAGCCGCAGGCTGCGGAGCTTCAGCCCCACGTTCGCGTTGAGGGCATTCTCGTTCATGGTTGCTCCCCACTGTGCGGGGCGATTTACGGATTTGCAATCAAAGGTGTGCAGGATTGACAGGCGCGTTGCAGGGCGAGCGGCCGCGTGCTCCGCGGGCCGCGGGCGGGCCGGCGGCTCCCCCAAGCGTGGGTAATGACTCCCGTTTGTCATACGAATGGGCAGGCAGGCGTCTGGCCTGATTCTTCGGTCAATTTTTACCCGTGTCGGTGAAAAGGCACGCGGGTGGGGTGGGGCGGGGGCAGAATCCGGCGCCATGGCCTCCCCCACCGCCCAGCTGACGATCGCGAAGGACTTCCGGGTCCGGCGCTCCGAGCTCACCTGCCCCGCGCACTCGCTGAAGATGATGGCCAAGGCCGCGGCGAGCGCGGCCGACGAGGTCATCTTCGATCTCGAGGACGCGTGCGCGGTGTCCCAGAAGGTGGCGGCGCGCGCCACGCTGATCGAGGCGCTGCGCACGCTGGACTTCGGAGGGAAGGTGCGCGCGTTCCGGCCGAACGCGGTGAACACGAAGTACTTCTACCGGGACCTCATCGAGGTGGTGGAGGCGGCAGGCGCCTTCGTGGACGTGGTGGTGGTGCCCAAGGTGTACACCGCGGACGACGTGCGCTTCGTGGACCGGCTGCTCACCGGCGTCGAGCAGGCGAGTGGGCTGCCGGTGGGGCGCATCCGGCTCGAGGTGCTCATCGAGAGCGCGCAGGCGCTCCTGCGCGCAGAGGAGATCGCCGCGTGCTCCCCGCGCATGGCCTCGCTCATCTTCGGCATCGCGGACTACGCGGGGGACACCGGGGCGCGGCGCTTCACCGAGGCGGAGTTCCAGACCTTCCACTACCCCAAGAGCCACATCATCGCGGCCGCGCGCGCCGCCGGCATCGACGTCATCGACAACGTGACGGTGCACTTCCGCGACCTCGAGCAGGTGCGCCGCGACGCGGAGGCGGGCAGCCGGCTTGGCTTCGACGGCAAGTGGGCCATCCACCCCTCGCACATCGAGCCGATCCACGCGGCCTACACGCCCACGCGCGAGGAGCTCACCCGCGCGCTCGGCATCCTCGAGGCCTACCGCAAGGCGGACGTGGAGCAGGGCACGGGCGCCATCGTGTACGAGGACGAGATGGTGGACGCGGCCACGCTGCGCGTGGAGTGGAAGAAGCTCGCCGTCGCGCGCCAGGCGGGGCTGCTGGACGAGGCGGGCCAGCTCAGGCCCTGAGCGTGCACCCCGACGCCGGTGCAAGCGCCCGGTCCCGCCAGAGGGCCGAGCGCGCTTCCGGACACGGCCTAGCGGCGCCCGCCCGGCGCCCGGCCACCGCCGCGTCCACCACCGCCCGGGCCCTTGCGCGGCCCGCCGGAAGCAGGCCCCGAGCGCCGCGGACCACCGCCTGCGCCGCGTGCGCCGAAGCCCTTGCTGCCGCCGCCTGCGGCGAAGGACTTGCCCGGCTTGCCCCCACCGCGCGCCTTGCCCAGCGCTCCGCGGCCCTCGCCGCGCACGCCCTGGCGGCGCCCCTCGCTGCGGCCCTCCGCGGCTTCGAGCCTGCGGGGCGAGGCCCCCCGCGCATCGCGCTGCTGGCGCGCATCCATGCGGCCGGGCGGCAGGGGCGCGCGCCGCGGGGCTCGGCCCTCGTCCTCGTCGCTCGTGCGCACGCGGCGCTCGGGCTTCGCGGGGGCCTGCGCCTGCGGCTTGCCGTGGCTGCGCGCGTGGCGCCCGAGCGGCTCTCCCGGGCGCTTGCCGGACACGCCGTGGTCCGGCTGCGGAGGGCCGGGGTCCTTCTGCGCGGCGTAGAAGCGCTCGAGCTCGGCGACGAAGGTGGCATCGCGGCGCGGCACCTCGGCGCGCGGGATGCGGGCGCGGATGATGCGCTCGATCTCCTTGAGCCGCTCGGCGTCGTCCTCGGTGGCGAAGGTGGAGGCGAGCCCGCTCGCGCCAGCGCGCGCGGTGCGCCCGATGCGGTGCACGTAGTCCTCGGGCGAGTGGGGGAGGTCGAAGTTGATGACGTGGCCGATCTCCTCCACGTCCAGGCCGCGCGCCGCGATGTCGGTGGCCACGAGGCAGCGGTACTGGCCGCGCGAGAAGCCCTCCAGCGCCTGCTTGCGCTGGTTCTGGGTGCGGTCGGAGTGGATGGCCGCGGCCTTGTAGCCCTCGCGCTTGAGCGCCTTGAGCACCTTGTCCGCGCGCTGCTTCGTCGCGGCGAACACCAGCACGCTGGCCTCGTCGCGCTTGAGCAGGGTGAGCAGCATCGCGTACTTCTCGTCCTGCTTCACGACGTAGAGCTTCTGCGCGGCGCGCGCCGCAGGCGTGCCGCTGGGCGTCACCTCCACGCGCACCGGCTTGCGCAGCTGGCGCTGGGCGAACTCGGTCACGTCGTGGCCCAGCGTGGCGGAGAAGAGCAGCGTCTGGTGCTGCTTGGGCAGCACCTTCAGGATCTCCTCGAGCTGCTGCTGGAAGCCCATGTCCAGCATGCGGTCGGCCTCGTCGAGCACCAGGCCCTCGACGCGCGAGAGGTTCACCGACTTCGTGGAGAGCAGGTCCACGAGCCGCCCGGGCGTGGCGAGGATGAAGGTGGGCTGCTGCTTGAGCGCCTCCACCTGCGCGTTCATGTCCTCGCCGCCGATGACCACCGCGTGGCGGAGGCCGTGTGCCTCGCCGAAGAAGCGCGCCTGCTCGGCGATCTGCATCACCAGCTCGCGCGTGGGGGCGAGCACCAGGCCCCGCGTGCCCTCCTGCCCGCGAAAGCGCTCCATCAGCGGCAGCAGGAAGGCGGCCGTCTTGCCGGTGCCCGTGGCTGCGCAGCCCACCACGTCGCGGCCGGCGAGGGCCGGCGGGATGGCCTGGGACTGGATGGGGGTGGGGGCCTCGAAGCGGGCTCGCCGCAGCGTGGCGAGGGACTCCGGGGACAGCCCGAGGGACTCGAAGGTAGCGCTCACGCGCCCTGCGCTATCACGCCATCCCCGCGCCCGCTAGGGCAGGGCGCTGCACACCGGGGTGCTGCCCTTGCCGCAGCTGCTGCCGTCCGGGCACTGCGCGTTGTCGGTGCAGGAGAGGCCGCAGCTCCCGGAGGCGCATACCCCGCCCTCCAGGCCCCGCGCCTGGCACTCGGCGTCCTCGGTGCACGCGCCGCCGAGCACCTGGTAGCCCGCGCAGGTGGCGGGGCGGCGGCTGCCGTCCGGAACGCAGCTCCCCTCGACGCAGGCGAAGCCCGCGCTCGAGCAGGTGCCCGCGCCGGTGCAGGGCACGAGGCAGGCCGAGCCGCCCTCGGGCAGGGGGCGGCACAGGGTGTTCTTGCCGCACTGCCAGTCCCCGCTGCAGGCCGCGCACAGCTTGCCGCTGCCCTCGCAGCGGTCGTTCTTGCACTTGAAGCCCGCGGCGCACTGCGTGTCGCCGGTGCACTCCACGCAGCGCCCGTCCGCGGCGCACACCGCGCCAGCCACGCAGCCCGAGTACTGGCAGCCGCGCTGGGCGTAGCTGGGGTCGTCCGCGAGCTCCACCTTGAGGGGCTTCTGCTCGCCCGGCGTGACGCAGCTCTGCTGGGCGCTCACCGGGAAGCCCGCGGCCGTCACGGCGATCTCGTAGCAGCCCTCGGGCAGGGGGCCCACGCGCGCGCGGCCCGTCTTCTCCAGCTTCAGCTTGCGCAAGGGCGTGCCCTCCACGGACACGCTCGCGTTGCTCAGCGCCATCTGGCCGGGCGTGGCCACCTCCAGCTGCAGGAAGCCGCCGGGGCGCGGCGCCACGTCCCCCAGCTCCACGGCGCGCGCGCCGTCCACGTGCACGGGGATGCGGGTGGCCGAGTCGGAGCTCGCCAGCACGAAGAGCTCGGACTCACCGGCGGGCACGCCCGCGAGCTCCCAGTGGCCGTCCGGCCCCACCGCGGTGGAGATCTCCGGCGCGCCCACCACCGCGACGACGGCGAGCGTGGGGTCGCTCTGGGTGAGCCGGCCGCGCACGGTGCCCACGCGCAGGGGCGCGTTGTCGATGCTGCCACAGCCGCTCAGCGGGCCCGTGAGGAGCGCGAGGGCGAAGAGGAGTGCGTTGCGCATCAGAACCGGTACCCCACGCCTGCCCAGCCGCCGGTGTAACCCACCGCCTGGGCCTGGCCATCCGTCATCACGTACGTGACCATCAGGTGCGCCTGGGAGCTGAGCTCCAGCCGCTCCGTCAGGCGCCACACCACCCCGCCCACCACGCCGGGGCTCACTGTGAGGTAGCTCTGCGCCCCGTGGTAGGCCTCCAGCTGGAAGGACCTCTGCAGGGAGAGGGCGGCCACGCGCGGGCCGGCAAAGAGGCTCAGGCGCTCGAAGCGCCAGGTGTAGGGAACCGCCATACCGAGCGAGAGGGTGCGGTAGCGGAAGGGCACCGGGGCGCTGCCCGGGTCCAGCGCGAGCGCGTGGCTGCCCGTGCCCGCGCTCACGTCCAGGAGCAGGCTGAAGTCCTCGAGCGGGCGGTGCTCCCAGCGGAAGGCCACCCCCAGCTGGGGGCTCGCCGGCAGGAGCTGCTCGCGGCTGTGGCGGTCGACGAATGCGAACACCCCGCCCATCAGGCTCACCGTGCGCTGCGCCTGGGACTGCTGCACCAGCTGCTCGAGCGGCAGGCGCTGGCCGGCGAGCAGGTCCACCTCGCGGGTGAGCAGCACGCTGCCGCCCTTCTCCAGCTGCACCGTGCGCTTGCCCGGGGCCACCGCCGCGCCGCCCGGCAGCTCCACCCGCTGCTCGCCGTCCACCTTGAGCGTGAAGCCGTCCAGGCGCGGGTTGTAGGAGTAGAGCTCGGGGCGCCCCGTGCGCCGCACGCTGCCGGCGAGCACCACCGGGTCCGCGCCCACCTCGAGGATCTCCGCGCTGGGGCGCTGGCGCCCCTCGGTGAAGGCGAAGGTGCGGCGGCGCGCGTAGTCGTGGGCCTCGGTGGCGGTGACCGCCCCGTCCACGTTGCGGTCCGCCTCGCCGGAGAGCCCCTCGATGAGGAAGTGCGTGTAGATGTCGTTCTGGAGGGTGTCGTCCTCGCGCGCCGTCTCGCCCCAGTCGGCGGCCGCGAACTTCAGCGCCGCGCGGCTCGAGTCCTCGAGCGGCCGGGTGAAGAAGCCGGCCTTGATGCCCGCGAGCTCCTTCTCCAGCGCCTGCGGCAGGAGGCTCTTCCCGCTGCCCGAGTGGCAGGTGGCGAGCACCAGCAGGCGCCGGCGGCTGGGCAGCTGGTCGAACTCCGCCTCCAGCGCGTCCATGGAGAGCGCCGTCTGCGGGATGGCGCGGAAGGAGGCGTCGCGGGTGACGAGGTAGCGGCGCAGCTCGCCCCGCTCGTCGCGCGCGAGCGTGCCGTGGCCCGAGAGGTACACCACCACGATGTCGTCGGGCCGGGTGGCCTCGCGCGCGAGCTGCCGCACCGCCGCGAGCACCGCGGCGCGCCCCGTCTCGCCGGGCGTGGCGAGCACCCGCACGCTCTGGAAGGCGCCGCGCGCGGGGTCCTTCAGCGCGGCGGCGAGGTCCGTTGCGTCCTTCTCCGCGTAGCGCAGGGCGCGCCACTGCGGGTCGTCCGGGTGGCCGATGCCCACCAGCAGGGCGAAGCGGCGCGGCGCGTAGGCGCTCGCGAGTGCCCCCTCGTCTACCTGCAGCGGGACGAGCCCTCCCTTCTCACCCCCGCTCCCCTGCGCGCGCACGGAGGCCGCCGGCGCGCCACAGGCGGCCAGCCACGCGAGGAGGAGGAGGGGGAGGAGGGCGCGCGTCACAGGTCAGCGCGCATTCTCTCCAGATCCCACCCGCACGTCGAACCGGGAGACCTGCAGGCCCAGGTCGCGGGGGGCGGAAGTGTCACCTGCCAGGGCGCGGCGTACCGCCTCGGGCTCGACCGGCTGGCCGGCCGGCAGCCCCACGAGCAGCAGGCGCAGGGGACCGCGCTCGCCCTGCAGCCCCACGCCGGCGAGGCCCGCGTCGCCCGCCAGGTCGTGCGTGCCCGCCTCGAGCGGGAAGCGCCCGAGCAGCTCGGGGGCGCTGCCCGCGCGCTGCTGGAAGAGCAGGGCGGTGCCCGCCTCGGTGGCGTGGTAGCGCAGCAGGAGGACGTCCGCGTCCTGCACCGGGGCGCCCGCGTCCAGCCGGCGCAGCGCGCCCGAGCGCGAGCGCGCAGCCACCGAGAGCTCCAGCTCCAGGCGGCCCGCGCCCTTCACCCCCTGCTCCTGCGGGGCGAGGGGAGGGGGCTGCAGCTGGCGCACGGCGACCATCGCCACCAGGCCCGCGGCGAGCGCGGCGGCGCCCGCGCCCACCCAGCGGCGGCGCGCAGGCGGGGCAAGCGCGCGGCGGATGCGCGCGAAGCCCACCTCGTCCAGGGGGCGCTCTGCGGGCGGGGCGAGCGAGAGCAGCAGCCGGTCCACCTGGCCGTCCAGCAGGCCGGGGCCCGCGCTCTCCTGCAGGAAGCGCTCGCACACCTCGCACTCCTCGGCGAGGTGGCGCGCGAAGTGGGCGCGCGTCGCCTCGTCGCCCGCCTCGAGGGCGCGCAGGGCTTCTGCGCTCAGGTGCTCGCTCATGTTCCGGCCCATCGTCTCATCCCCCATGGCTCACTCCCTGCGTCCTGCGAGCACCTGGCGCAGCAGCTCGCGCTTGATGCGTGCGCGAAAGCGCTCCAGGCGCATCGTCACCGCACTCTTGCCCACGCCGAGCTTCTCGGCGATCTCGCGCGCGCTCAGCTCGCCCTCGACGTAGAAGAGCTGCACCGTGCGCTTCTCCTCGCCCTCGGGCAGCCGCTCGATGAGCTCGCGCACCACGGCGATGTCGCGCTCGAGCTGCAGGGCGGGGGGCAGGTGCGGCACGCTGTCCGGCTCCGCGTCCGCCAGCTCCTCGTCCATCCGCCGCGCCTGGCCCCGGCGCTCCAGCCGGGTGCGGGCGCGGTTGCGCGCGATGGAGAGCAGCCACGCCTCGAAGGCGGCCGGCTCCTTCAGCCGGGGCAGGGCCTTGAAGGCCCGCACGTAGCTCTCCTGGATCACGTCTTCCACCTCGTCCGGGTCCAGCGGAGCGAACGCCGCCACCGCACGCCCCACCAGCGGGCGCGTGCGTCGGTACAGCTCACTGAAGGCAGGCGCATGCCCGTCCACCGCGCGCCGGACCCAGTGCGTCAGCTCCTCCGTGGGACCCACTTGCTCTCCTGACCTCCCGAGCGGCCCAGCGGCCACAGGCGCCTGCCGGACGCCGGGCGCCAGTTCCTGCTGGCCCGCTGCCCCAGGTGGGACACAATGCCCTCCCGCCAGCCCCCCTTCCTGCCACGAGGACGCCCCATGCGCGCCATCAATTTCAGCGCCGGCCCTGCCGGCCTCCCCCTGCCGGCGCTCGAGCGCGCCCGCGACGAGCTGCTCGACTACGCGGGCAGCGGCATGTCGATCATGGAGCAGAGCCACCGCGGCAAGGTGTACGAGGCCGTGCACGCCGAGGCCCAGGCGCTCCTGCGCGAGCTGCTGGGGGTGCCCGAGACCCACCAGGTGCTCTTCCTGCAGGGTGGCGCGCGCCAGCACTTCGCCCAGGTGCCCATGAACTTCCTGCCGCCCGGCGGCAGCGCGGACTACCTGCTCACGGACACCTGGAGCGAGGGCGCGCTCGAGGAGGCGCGCTGCTACGGAAGCCCCCGCGTGGCCGCGAGCACCGCCGGGCCGGACGGCCGCTACACCCGCGTGCCCCGCCAGGGGGAGCTGCAGCTGGACCCGAAGGCCGCCTACGTGCACCTCACCAGCAACAACACCCTGTTCGGCTCGCAGTTCCACACCTTCCCGGACGTGGGCAGCGTGCCGCTGGTGGCGGACATGAGCAGCGACTTCCTGTGGCGCCCCACGGACGTGGGCCGCTTCGCCCTCATCTACGCGGGTGCGCAGAAGAACGTGGGCCCCTCGGGCCTCGTCATCGTGCTCGCGCACCGGGACTTCCTCGCGCGCGGCCGCAAGGACATCCCCAAGATCTTCCAGTACGGCGTGCACGCGGCGAACGACTCGCTCTTCAACACCCCGCCGACCTTCGCCATCTACCTGTGCCGCAACGTGCTCGCGTGGGCCAAGGGCGTGGGGGGCCTCGCGCAGCTGGAGCGCTGGAACCGCGAGAAGGCGGCGCTGCTCTACGGCACGCTGGACCGGCTCTCCGGGTTCTACCGCGCGCCGGTGGAGCGCGAGAGCCGCTCGGTGATGAACGTGGTGTTCCGCCTGCCCACCGAGGCGCTGGAGGCCACCTTCGTCGCCGAGGCCCAGAAGGCCGGCATGGTGGGGCTCAAGGGCCACCGCAGCACCGGCGGCATCCGCGCCTCGCTCTACAACGCGGTGAGCGTGCAGGACGTGCGCACCCTGGTGGACTTCATGGAGGCCTTCGCCCGCACGCACGGCTAGCGGGCGCAGTGTTCCCCCGCACGATGAATATGGCCCCGGGCGCGGCGTCCCCCTCGACGCGCCGTCCCGCGTTTGACTAGACCTGTCGCCCCAACCCCGGAGAGAACCCCATGAAGAAGCTGTCGGTTCCCGTGCTGCTCCTGTCGCTCGCGCTCGCCCTGCCTGCCCTGGCCAAGGAGAAGGCCGGCGTGAACCTGCCGGACCGCGTCACGGTGGAGGGCAAGAACCTCACGCTCAACGGCATCGGCCTGCGCACCAAGCTCATCTTCAAGGTCTACGTGGCCGGCCTCTACCTCGAGAACCCGTCCAACAACGCCGAGCAGGTCATCCACTCCGACCAGGTCAAGCGCGTGCAGATGGTGATGCTGCGCGACTTGGAGAAGGAGAAGGTCGCCGAGGCGGTGCGCAACGGCTTCGAGAAGAACAACAAGGAGAAGATGCCCGCGCTGAAGGAGCGCCTGGACAACCTCGTCGCCGAGATTCCGGACTTCAAGAAGGGCGAGTCCTTCGTCATCACCTACCTGCCCGGCAAGGGCGTGACGATGACGAACAAGGCCGGCCAGGTCGTGACCGTGCCGGGCAAGGACTTCGGCGACGCGCTCTTCTCCGTGTGGCTGGGCCAGAACCCGGTGGACGGCGGCCTGCGCGACGAGATGCTCGGCAAGAAGGGCTAGCCCGACCCCGACTTCCCGCAGGGCCCGCGCCCCGCTTCGCCCCGCCGCCCTCACGGCGCGGGGTGGGGCGGGGCGCGCTCTTTCCGCCCACCGTCACGAGGGACGTACCCGGGTCGCAGGAATCAGCCCGGTCGCCGAAACGGCTGTCCGCGAGAGGACGCGCCCACCCGCTGGGCGGGTCCCGCTTTTCCAGGCCATCCGAATTCTCCCCTGCAGGGCCGGCGAATGGCCGCCGGGAGACTCTGGGGGGCCGATGTTCAGGCGTGCGCTGTGGCTGTCCGTGTTGTGCGGCGCGTGCTGGGGCTGCGGAGGCGGCAGTCCACCGCAGCCCGCCGTGGACCCGCTGTGCAGCGGCGTCGCGGGCACCTGCACGGCGTTCGCCGCGGGGACGAGCGAGCAGGACATCCAGCGCGCGCTCGTGGCCGCAACGCCGGACAGCACCTTCGTCTTCGGCGAGGGCACCTTCTCCTTCCAGAATGCGCTCGCGCTGGTGAACGTGGCGGGCGTCACGCTCCAGGGCGCAGGGCGCGAGCGGACGGTGCTCGACTTCTCGGGGCAGGTGGCCGGCAGCGAGGGCCTCTCGGCAGAGACCACCAGCCGCCTGCGCGTGCGGGACCTGGGCTTGAAGGACCCGAAGGGGGACGGCATCAAGGTGGTGGGCTCCTCGGACGTGCGCTTCGAGCGCGTGCGCGTGGAGTGGACGAGTCCAAACGCCGCGGAGCACGGCGCCTACGGCCTGTACCCCGTGCAGTGCACCCGCGTGCTCGTCCAGGACAGCTACGTGCGCGGCGCCTCGGACGCGGGCATCTACGTGGGACAGAGTCGGGACATCGTCGTGCGGCGCAACGAGGCCACGGGCAACGCGGTGGGCATCGAGATCGAGAACTCGCAGCGCGCCGACGTGTACGAGAACGCGCTGCACGGCAACACCGGCGGCCTGCTCCTCTCCTCGCTGCCACTGCTGCAGGTGGGCAACGCACGCCAGGTGCGCGCCTACCGCAACCAGATCCACGACAACAACCTGGCCAACTTCGCGGCGGGCGGAAACACGGCGGCCCTCGTGCCCGCGGGCACGGGCGTGCTGGTGCTGGCGCACGCGGACGTGGAGCTGTTTGACAACACGGTGTCCAACCACCACTCGGTGGCCATGGCGGTCCTCAGCTACCTGCTCACCGGGCTGGAGCTCGGCGAGCCCGCCTACGACCCCTACGCGCGGGGCGTGTACCTCCACGACAACAGCTTCTCCGGCAACGGCTCGGCGCCGGACACGGCGACCTCGCTGGGCCAGATGCTCTCGCCGCTGCGCTCCCACATGCCCGGCAAGCGCACCGCCGACGTGGTGACGGACGGCCTCGTGCCGCCGGGCGCCAGCGGCGCGAACCCGCTCGAGCTGTGCCTGGGCAGCGCGACCGCCAGCTTCGTGAACCTGCACGCGGACGCTCCGGACGAGCACGGGCTCTTCACCCACTTCGACACGGACGTGGCCCCCTATGCCTGCACCCGCGCTGCGCTGCCGGAGGTGTCCTTTGAGGGCCTGTAGCGCGCTGCTCCTGCTGCTCGCGCTGCTGGGCTGCAGCGCGGGCGACGCTCCGTCCGACCCGGAGCAGCCCGCCTGCGACGGCCCCGCGGCGGGCTACCTCCAGACGCCGCCGCCGAAGCTCTCCGCGTGGTGCCTCGTGCGCAATGACGGTGGGGTGCTCCAGCCCCTGGGCCGCAGCGTGCCCTACGAGCTCAACACGCCGCTGTTCTCGGACTACGCGCAGAAGTACCGCACCGTGTGGGTTCCCCCCGGAACGCGCGCCGCCTACCGGGACGCAGGCCCCATGGACCTGCCGGTGGGCAGCGTGGTGACCAAGACCTTCTCCTTCGCGCAGGACCTGCGCGCGCCCGCCGCGCAGCAGCGCCGCGTCGAGACGCGCATCCTGATGCGCACCGAGGCCGGCTGGGTGGGGCTGCCCTACCTCTGGAATGCCGAGGGCACGGACGCGACCCTGGAGCCCGCGGGCGCCATCGTGGACGTGGCCTGGACGGATGCCGCGGGCGCACCGCAGCGCACCCAGTACCTGGTCCCCAACCAGACCCAGTGCAAGAAGTGCCACGAGGACGCCGCGGGCCAGCCGATGCACCTGCTCGGGCCCACCGCGGGCCAGCTCAACCGCACGCTGGACTACGGCCAGGGCGCCGAGAACCAGCTCGCGCACTGGACGCAGGTGGGCCTGCTCGAGGGCGCTCCCGCCCCCGAGGCCGCCCCGCGCCTCGCCGCGTGGGATGCGCCCGGGGAGAGCGTGGAGGCGCGCGCCCGCGCCTACCTGCAGGCCAACTGCGCCCACTGCCACAGCCCCAGCGGCCCCGCGCGCACCAGCGGCCTGTACCTCACGGTCGACGAGACGGACCCCCTGCACCTGGGCATCTGCAAGCCGCCGGTGGCCGCGGGCGCGGGCTCTGGCGGCCACGACTTCGACGTGGTGCCCGGCAAGCCCGAGGAGTCCATCCTCAGCTACCGGCTGCGCTCGGTGGACCCCAAGGTGGCGATGCCCGAGCTGGGCCGCAGCGTGGTGCACGCGGAGGGCGTGCAGCTCGTGGAGGCGTGGATACGCGGCCTGCCGGGCAGCTGCAGGTAGGCGGCGGCCTTCAGAAGAGGCTGAGCTGGGGCCCCTCGCGCACCGGGCGGCGGAAGGGGCTCGGCCCCGGCTCGGAGTCCCCCATCTCCGTGGGCAGCAGCCCCAGGCGGCGCGCCGTGGTCTTGAACAGCGCGTCGATGGCGCGCGCGTACACGCCCTGGCCGTGCATGCGGTGGCCGAAGCGCGAGTCGTTGAGCTCGCCGCCGCGCGTCTCGCGGATGCGGTGCAGCACGCGGTCCGCGCGCAGGGGGAGGCGCGCGCGCAGCCGCTCCTCGAAGACCTGGGCCACCGGGCCCGGCAGCCGCAGGAGCCCGTAGAAGGCGCTCGTGGCGCCCGCGTCCTTCGCGGCCGAGAGCACCCGGGCGATGTCCTCGTCGTTGAGCCCGGGGATGAGCGGCGACACGGACACGGAGACCGCGATGCCCGCCGCCGCGAGACGCTCGATGGTCTGCAGGCGCCGCTTCGGCGTGGCGACGTAGGGCTCCACCGCGCGCGCGAGCTCCGCGTTGTGGAAGGGCACGCTGATGCCCACCCACAGCCGCGCCTCGCGCGAGAGCGTCTGCAGCACGTCGATGTCGCGCTCGACGAGCGGCGCCTTGGTGATGATGCCCACGGGGTTGCGGTACTCGGCGCACACCTCGAGGCAGCGCCGGGTGAGCCGCAGGCTGGCCTCGAGCGGCTGGTAGCAGTCGGTGACGCCGCTGAACACGACCGTGTCGCCCTGCCAGCGCGGCCGCTCGAAGGCCTCGCGCAGGAGGTCTGGCGCGCGCGGCTTCACCACCAGCTTCGTCTCGAAGTCCGTGCCCGCGCCCATGCTCAGGTACTCGTGCGTGGGGCGTGCGTAGCAGTACGCGCAGGCGTGGAGGCAGCCGCGGTACGGGTTCACGCTCCAGGTGAAGCCCACGTCCGGGCTGTCGTTCTTGCCCAGCACCTCGCGGCTCTGGTCCTCGTAGACCTCGAGCGTGGAGGGAGGGATCTCCTCCAGGTACTCCACCTCCGTGCTCGCCCACGGGTTGGGCGGATTGGCGATGGGACGCGCGCGCATACACCCAGGGTGAGGCTGAACGTGCGTTCAGTCAAGCGCACTGGGCCGCAAAGACAGAAGGCCGGCCCTCCAGGGAGGACCGGCCTTCTTTGAGAGCGGCGGACCGGGTTCGAACCGGCGACCCCGAGCTTGGGAAGCTCGTGCTCTACCAGCTGAGCTACCACCGCGTGAGCAGGCGCCAAACTAGGGGCGAGCCCCTGCCTTGTCAACGCCGAACGAGCGCGCGGAATCGATGTCCACTGCGCGACGCCGTACCGGTGTGCAGCGGACGTCGCGGCGACTGCCTGCCGCGCACCGTGCAGGCGAGCGCGCGGGGCGCAGTCCGGCCGTCCTGCGCGAGCGCGGCGGCGTGCGCATCCCTCGGAGCAGGGCTGCTGCTCGGAGGGGGACATGGGCGTGGGACGTTGGGGCACGAGGCTCGGCGCGCTGGCGTTGGTGGGGCTGCTGGCCGCGTGCGGCGGCTCGGACGGGGACGCGCCGCCGACGCCGCAGCCCTCGCCGGACCTTCCTGACGCCGGCCCCGGCCTCCCGGACGCGGGGCCCTCCGCGCCGGACGCGGGTCCGGGCGACGACGGCAGCACCGGAGGCCAGCTCGGGTGGTCGCGCGAACAGGGCTACGTGGGCGACTCCTGGAACCTGCGGGCGATGGAGGGCGCGAAGGACGGCAGCTTCGTCGTCTGGACCTTCTGCCTCCGCGACTGCACGGGCGAGACGGGGTCGCTCGTCTCGCGCGTGGACCGGGTGCAGGCCTTCCGCGCGGACGGCACGCTCTCCTGGTCCCGGGACTTCCCCCGCACGGCGCGCCTGCTGAGCCTGGAGGTCTCCGCGAGCGGCCGCGTGGTGATGTCCGGCAACTACTCGGGCGCACCGGACTTCGGCGGCGGTCCGCTGCAGGTGCCCCGGCCTCCGGTCGACGGCGGCTTCTTCCTGCTCGTGCTCTCCGCGGACGGCCAGCACCTCTGGTCGCGCGGCTTCGCCCCCACGCCCGTGGAGCCGAGCGGCGCGCCGCGCAGCTTCCAGCTCCGCGTCGCTGCGGACGACTCGGACCACCTCGTGCTCGCCGGCCGTCACACGGGCCCGCTGGATCTCGGCGGCGGGGTGCTCGAGCCCGGCTCGCGCAGTCCCTACCTCTTCGCGGCGCGCTTCGATGCCGCGGGCCAGCACCTCTGGTCGCGCTCGCTGCACGCCGTAGCGGCAGGCGGCGACGTCTCCGTGGAGGCGCTGGGCACGGACGCTGCCGGCAACCTCGTGCTGGGAGGCACGGCCGCGCCTCCCGGCGCCCCGCGCGGCGACTCCACCTGGGACACCGAGGGTGGGGCGCCCTACGCCCTGAGCCTCGCCGCGGCGGACGGGAGCCCTCGCTGGACGCAGCTGCTCGAGGGGCCCCGGGGCGCGCTCACCGCCGTGGCGCGCACGCCCGAAGGGGGCGTCGCGCTCGCGGGCCACTACGGCCGCAGCGGGTTCGAGTTCGCGGGCCGCGAGGTCGCAGCGCCCCGAGGCCTGGATGCGCTGCTGCTCGCCGTGGGGCCCGGGGGTGAGCCGCGCTGGGCGCGCGCCTTCGCGGGCTCCTCGCGCGAGGTGGAGCCCAAGCTCGTCTCCGACGCGCAGGGGAACCTCACCCTCGCCGTGGTCTCGGACGGGACGCTGGACCTGGGAGGGGAGACCTTCGTCCCGCCGCCGCGCAACGAGCCCAAGGGCCAGCTGTACCTCGGCCGCTACGCCGCGCAGGACGGCGCCCACGTCTGGTCGCGCCTCATCGGCAACCACACCCGCTTCAGCTCGCCCTTCTTCGTCTACGGCATCTCGCCGCAGCCGGATGGGTCCGTGGTGTACGGCGTGCTCAACAGCCGGCTGGAAGACCCGGTGGTGTTCGACGGGAAGACCTTCCGCCAGCGGGGCCTGCTCTTCCTGCAGCTGCTGCCCTGAGCATCGCGAAAGCCCGTTGCAACTCAGTTGCAACGGGCTCTCGGCGCGTGGGGCCTAGCCCTCCTCCTCCACGCTGAGCTGGTAGGGGTCCTGGAAGTTCGACTCGCGGTTCTTCGAGTCGCGCACCTCGAGCAGGTACACACCGGGCTCGGCGCTGTAGCGGATGGACTCGGGCGCATCGCCCTTGGCGCGGTCGCTGGTCTGCACCAGCTGGGGCTTGCCGTCCTCGCCGAGGCGGTGGAGGTAGAGCCCCACGTCCACCTTGAGCACGCCGATCAGCGTCACCTTGAGCGAGGTGCGCACGGGGCGGTCGCTCAGGTCGAGGCGGTAGAAGTCGGTGTCCTTCTTCGGGAACACCGTGCCACGCAGCGGCTTGCCGATCGTGATGGGCGTCGCGCGCTCGGGGGTGTTGTTCGGCTCGCGCTCGTAGCTGCCATCATCCGGGGCAGCGGTGAGGGTGAGGCGGTAGGGGACCTCGGCGTTCTCGTAGTCCTTCACCCACTTGCCCTCCACCTTGCGCGGCGCGCCCTCCACGCGGAAGTAGCAGGCGCCCTGGCAGGTGACGTCGTTGAGGCGCTCGGGCTCCTTGAGGGCGCCGTCGTTGGCGCGCAGCGTGACGGTCTCGCTGCCGCCCTCCGTGGCCGGCGGCTCCACGACGCTGAGCATCAGGTCCAGGCGCTCCACGCCCGAGAGCTCCGCGCGCACGCGCAGCGGCTCCTGGGTGTGCAGCACGAAGGTGTCCACGTCGCCCTTGGGCGAGAGGAAGCCCTCCTTGTACGCGGTGCCAGTGGGGCCGGGCAGCTGCACGGGCGTGGCCTTGGCGAGCGCGTCGTTGGGCTCGAGCTCGGCGTTGGCGCCCGCGGGCTCGCGGGTGACGCTCAGCGTGTAGGGCGTGTCGGTGTTGGCGCCGCGCTTCGCCTCCTTGCCGGTGCCGCTCCAGGCGCTCTTCACCACCAGGTAGACCACCTGGTCGTTCGCGCGCACGCCGATGTTGCGCAGGGAGAGGGGCTGGCCCTCCTGGCCCCGCGTGGTGAAGAGCGGCGCCTCGGCGGCCGAGAGCAGGGTGAGCTCGGGGCGCACGCCGGGCACGGCGGACAGGTCGATGCGCAGCGCGATGCCGGGGGGCTCGGGCGGGGGAGGGGGCGTCGCTCCGGGCAGCACCACCGCGGCGGCGCCGCCCGCCTGGGCCGCCTGCGCCGCGGCCTCCTCGGCGCGGCGCGCCTCCTCGTCGGGATCCGGGGCTGCCGGGGCCGGCGGAGCGTTGGCCTCGGCCGCACCGCCCGCATCCGCCGTGGCCTCGGCCGGAGCAGGCGCGGGGGCCGCAGGCTCGCCGCTGCCCGCGTCACCTGCGCCTGGCTGCAGCTCGAGCCGGTACCAGTCCTCGTCCGCGGCGTGGCCGATGTACGCGGCGACCGCCTGGCCCAGCAGCAGCGGGGTCGCATCCGCGGCGCGGTCGTTGGGCTCGCGCTCCTCGCCGTCGCCCGGGGCGCGGAAGCTGACCTGGAGGCGGTAGGCGCCGCCCGCGCCCTTGCGCGCGGCGGCCACCCGCACCCAGCGCTCGCCGTCCACGTACAGGTTGGGCAGGTGCTCGCCCTGGCCCTCGCCGCCGCCGTTCACGGTGACCAGCGGGTTGCGGTCGCGGTCGAAGACGCCGAGCGTGACGTCGCTGCCGGGGATGCCCGAGACGCTGACGTCGGCCACGCGGGGGCTGCCCGGCGCGAGCCGGTACCAGTCCTCGTCCGCGCGCGAGGGGTCCGCCGCGAGGCCCGCCGTCACCACGGCGTCGCCGCTGATGCTCAGCGCCTGCTCGGGCCGGTCGTTGGGCTCCTGCTCGTTGAGGGCCGCGGGGCCCGCATCCGGAGCGCCCGCGTCCGGCGCCTCGCTCGCGCCCTTGCGGCAGCCACTGCCGGCGGCGAGCAGCACCGCGCACAACCCCACCCAGCCCAGACGTCGCGTCACGTGTCCTCCTGGCACCCGCCTACTCTTTCCGGTGGTGCCGTGGTGTCAAGGACGCCAACAGGGCGCCGCGCGCTTTCATCCTGCGCCGGGGGCCGAGGGGTGGGGGACTGGAGCGGTGTAGGCAAAGTGATCCAGGATGCCCGCATGGCCTCCTCTCTCCCCACGTTCCCCCTGGCCCTGCTCCTCGCCTCGGCGCCCGTCGCCGCCGCGCCGCCCCGGGCGGCCTCCGTCCCGAGCGCAGCTCCGAGCGCAGCCGTGCGAGCGCCCGCGGGCGTGGGCTACGCGCAGGTGCGCGACTACTACCAGCGCGAGGAGAAGCCCGGGCGCTACGGCGTGCTCAACCTGCTGGACGGGCGCGAGCTGAGCGCCTGGTGCACGCCCGGGCCGGACACGCTGGACGTGCCCGTCACCGTGGGCTTCAAGGACAGCGTCACCCTGGACGAGGTGCGCGTCTTCACCGGCAACGGCGCGGACGAGAAGAGCTTCCAGGGCACGAGCCGTGCGCGCGAGTTCTCGCTCGAGAGCGCGAACGGCGCGCGGCGCTTCAGCGTGGCGGATCAGCGCGGGCTGCAGACGGTGCAGCTCAACCCGCCCCTGAGCGGCGCGCGCTTCACCCTCTGGGTGCTGGACCAGTACCCCTCGCAGGACCCCGAGGCCCCGGTGTGCGTGACGGACGTGGTGTTCGTCTCGCAGGGCAAGGCGCTCAACGGCCCCTGGCTCGCGCCGCGGCTCAAGCCGGACGCGCGCGTGGCGCCGCTGCTGGGCACGTGGTTCGCCGGCTACGACGGCGCCCCGGACCGCTTCCTCTCGTTCTACTTCGACGGCACCTTCCGCTACGTGGCCGAGCCCTTCGAGGACGCGGCGGGCAAGCGCAACGTGGTGGGCAGCTACGCGGTGAGCGGCACCCACCTCACGCTGGAGCTCCCCAAGCGGGGCAAGGTGCGGCTCGCGCTGCGCCGGGAGGCGCGCGAGGGCGGCGGCGAGCAGCTGCGGCTGGACGGGACGGCGCCCGAGGGACTCGAGGCCCTCCGGGAGCCCTTCCGCAGCCAGCCCTGAAGCGCTGGCTGCCGCGCGGACGCTAGAGCGCCGCGGACTTCTTCTTCGCGCTGAAGTGGCGGAAGAAGTGGATGATCTCGTCCTTCGCGGTCTTCTGGTCGCTCGCGTCGCGGAACTCGGACTCGAGGAACATGCCGCCGCAGGACTCGCAGGTGTCGTAGTGCAGGGGGTGCTGGCGATCCCCCCCGTCCACGCGCACCAGGTCCACCTGGCACTCGGGGCACTGACCGGTCAGTGCGTTTGCGTCCACCTTGCCGCCCAGGCTCTCGAGCCCCGGCAGGTTGGCGTGGAGCAGCTGGCGGTTGAGGTCGGCGACGTCGACCCAGAGGCCTCCGCACTCTCCACACTTCCGCAACGTCATCTCCTCCCCTTCGAGATCGGCCATCTCGACGTTGCAACCGGGGCAATCCATGGGGCGGGTCATTCTCCTGAAAGGGGGAGCACTGCTCCCGGTGAGAAGAGGATGATAAGGCGCGCTATTTTGAGGATGCAACCCGGCATCCCGGTCGATGTTGCGAAAGTGCGCCCTAGGCCTTGACGCGCTCGATGTCCGCGCCCAGGCCGCGCAGCTTGCGCTCCAGGTGCTCGTACCCGCGGTCCAGGTGATAGACGCGTTGGACTTCGGTCCTACCCTCGGCGCGCAGCCCCGCGAGCACGAGGCTCGCGCTGGCGCGCAGGTCGGTGGCCATGACGGGGGCGCCCGAGAGGCGCTTGACCCCCTTCACGATGGCGTTGGCCCCGCGGATGGTGATGTCCGCGCCCATGCGGTCCAGCTCCGGCACGTGCATGAAGCGGTTCTCGAAGATGTTCTCGCTGATGACCGAGGTGCCGCTCGCCACGCTCATCAGCACCATGAGCTGGGCCTGCATGTCGGTGGGGAAGCCCGGGTGCTCGCTGGTCTTCACGTCCACGCTCTGGATGACCTCGGGGCCCTGGCAGCGCAGCCCGCCCGCCTCGGCGCTCAGCGTGCAGCCGGCCTCGCGCAGCTTGAGGATGACCGCGTCCAGGTGCTCGGGCACGGCGTGGCGCACCAGCACGTCGCCGCCGGTGATGGCGGCCGCGACCAGGAGTGTGCCCGCCTCGATGCGGTCCGGGAGGATGGCGTGCTCCACGGGCTTGAGCGCGTCCACGCCCTCGATGGTGATGACCGAGGTGCCGGCGCCCTCGATGCGCGCGCCCATCTTGTTGAGCACCCGCGCGAGCTCCTCCACCTCGGGCTCGCGCGCGCAGTTCTCCAGCACGCTGCGCCCCTTCGCGAGCGCGGCGGCCATCATCACGTTCTCGGTGCCGGTGACGGTGATCACGTCGAAGCTGACCGTGCCGCCCCGGAGCCGGTCCGCGCGCGCCTCCACGTAGCCCTCGGTGAGGGTGATCTCGGCGCCCAGCGCCTTGAGCCCCTTGAGGTGCTGATCGATGGGGCGCGCCCCGATGGCGCAGCCGCCCGGCAGGGACACGCGCGCGCGGCCGTAGCGGGCGACGAGGGGCCCGAGCACCAGCACGCTCGCGCGCATCGTCTTCACGAGATCGTAGGGCGCCTCGGGGGTGATGGGGCCGTGCACGCCCACGCGGCAGCGGTCGATGTGCTCGCCCGTGAGCCGCTCCGTGTCGCAGCCCATGATGCGCAGCAGCTTGAGCATGGTGGCCACGTCCGCGAGCTCCGGCACGTTGCGGTAGGTGCTGGTGCCGTCCGCGAGCAGGCTCGAGGCGAGGATGGGCAGGGCCGCGTTCTTCGCGCCCGACACGTTCACCTCGCCCTTCAGCCGCGCGCCGCCCTTCACGATGATCTTGTCCACGTCTGCGTATCCTTTAGCTCGGCTGCGGCTCGGCGGCCGCAGGCTGTGTCCCGAACGCCATGCGCTCGCGGCGCTCCAGGTCGCGCTCCACGCGCGGGCTCTCGAAGCCCGCCTCGGTGAGCAGTGCCAGGAGCGCCGCACCCTGGGTCTCCCCGATCTCCAGTGCAAGCAGCCCGCCAGGCTCGAGCCACTTGCGCGCGCCCGTCACGACCCGGCGCACGAGCGCCAGCCCGTCCGCTCCGCCATCCAGCGCCATGCGCGGCTCGCGCCGCACCTCCGCCGACAGGCCCGCAATCTCCCCCGTGCCCACGTAGGGCGGGTTCGAGACCACCAGCCGGAAGCGCGGAGCGGGCGGCAGGGGCGCATAGAGGTCCCCGTGCAGCACGCTCACGCGGGCGCCCACCCCCAGCGCCTCGGCGTTCTCGCGCGCGAGCGCGCAGGCGTCCGGGGAGAGGTCCACGGCGACGACCTCCGCCTGCGGCCGCTCGGCCGCGAGCGAGATGGCGATGCAGCCCGAGCCCGTGCACAGGTCCAGCGCGCGCGCAGGGGCGTCCTTGGGCAGCGCGTGCAGCGCCGCCTCCACCAGCAGCTCGGTCTCGGGGCGCGGGATGAGCACGCGCGGGTCCACCTTGAAGGGGCGGTTGTAGAACTCGCGCACCCCGGTCAGGTACTGGGTGGGCTCACCCGCCATGCGCCGCTCGATGAGCGCCTTGAAGAGGGCGAGCTCCTCCTTGGAGAGCGGGCGGTCCAGGTCCACGTAGAGCCGCACCCGGCCCACCTTCAGCACGTGGGCGAGCAGCACCTCGGCGGTGAGCCGGGGGCTGTCGATGTGCCGCTTCTCGAAGTGGCCGGTGGTCCAGGTGAGGACGCGGCGCACCGTCCAGATGTCGCTCATGCGCTGGGCGGCTTCGGCGCGCCGGTCTGCTCCTTGAGCGCTGCGGCCTGGAAGAAGGTGCGGCAGGCGGTGACGAGGTCCTCGATGTCCCCGGCCATGATGGCAGGCAGGTTGTGGCGCGTGAGCCCGATGCGGTGGTCCGTGAGCCGGTCCTGCGGGAAGTTGTAGGTGCGGATCTTCTCGCTGCGGTCGCCGGTGCCCACCTGGCCCTTGCGCATGCTGTCGCGCTCGCTCTGGATGCGCTCCTGCTCGAGCTCGTAGAGCTTCGCGCGCAGCATGCGCATCGCCTGGGCGCGGTTCTTCGTCTGGCTCTTCTCCTGCTGGCACTTCACCACGATGCCCGTGGGGTGGTGGATGAGGCGCACCGCCGAGTCGGTGGTGTTCACGCTCTGGCCGCCCGCGCCCGTGGAGCGCATCACCTGCATCTCGATGTCCGAGGGGTTGATGTGGATGTCCACGTCCTCGGCCTCGGGCATCACGCTCACGGTGATGGTGGAGGTGTGGATGCGCCCTTGCGCCTCCGTCGCAGGCACGCGCTGCACCCGGTGCACGCCGCTCTCGTACTTGAGGCTGCTGAACACCTGGTCGCCCGAGAGCGTGACGGTGACGTCCTTCACGCCGCCCGCGCCCCCGGCGCTCATGTCCACGATGTCCGCCTTCCAGCCGCGCCGGTCCGCGTAGCGCAGGTACATCTGGAGGACCTCCTGGGCGAAGAGGCCGGCCTCGTCGCCGCCGGCGCCCGCGCGGATCTCCAGGATGACGTCCTTCTCGTCGTTCGGGTCCTTCGGCAGCAGGAGGATCTTGAGCTCCGCCTCGAGCGCGTCGCGCTTCTCCTTCAGCCCGGGCAGCTCCTCGCGCGCCATGGCCTTCTCGTCCGGGCCGCCGGTGGCGAGCCACTCCTCCACCTGGGCGAGGTCCTGCAGCACGCTCCGGTAGGTGCGGAACGTGTCGACGAGCTTCTCCAGCCCGGCGCGCTCCTTGGACACCTTCTGGAGCTTCGCCGAATCGCCGAGCGTCTCGGGGTTCGACAGGTCGGCCGTGAGGCGCTCGAACCGGCGCTCCACCTCTTCAAGCTTGTCAATCATCGTAGTGGGAGGGGGTATTGCCCCTTTGGCCTCCGCCTGGCAAGGGAGAGCGCCGTCAAGAAAAACCTTGGATGTTCAGGGGGGGCCATGAAAGAAGGGCGCCCTCTTTCCTCACCGGAGTCCGATAGAGATGCCTACCCCCAAGGGAAACCGCTCGAAGAAGAAGCTGTCCAGCCGCGCCAAGGTCAAGAAGGGCGTGCTCAAGCGCCGCCGCGCTCGCGCCAAGAAGGGCCAGAAGAACAACAAGATCTAGCGGCTCAGGCCCGCGTCCTCCGCGGGCCCTCTCCGATCGGCTGCTCTCTCCTCTCCTCTTCAGGGGAGAGAGCCCACCGGGACGTCTGTCTCTCCGTCTCCTCCGGCCGTGGCCCCGCGCGGGTCCCCTGGGGAAACTCTGCCTTGCACCCTCGAATGGGCGGCGCGTATGTTCGCGCCGATTTCATGGCCCGCGACAAGGACAACATCGCGCTCTCCGACGAGCACAACTCCCGGGGGATCGAGCTCGCGGACCGCGGCTGGCTCGACGAGGCGATCAAGGAGTTCAAGAAGGCGATCGACCTCGATCCCGACTCCGCGCACGCCCACGACAACCTGGCGACCGTGTACGCGGAGAAGAAACTCTTCCGCGAGGCGCTCGCCGAGTACCTCACCGCGCTCAAGCTCGAGCCGGACAGCGCCACGGCCCACTACAACCTCGCCTGCTTCCTCTCCAGCCACGCCGGCGAGTTCGCCGTGGCCGAGTACAAGGAGGCCATCGAGCTGGACCCGGAGTACCCGGACGCCCACTTGAACCTCGGCCTCACCTACGCGGACCAGGGGCGCATCGAGGAGGCGATGAAGGAGCTGCAGACCGCGGTGGAGCTGGACCCCGCGGACGCCTTCCCCCGCCACGAGCTCGCGGCCCTGCTGATGGACGAGGGCGACTACCGCTCGGCCATCACCCAGCTGAAGGAAGTGGTGCGCCTGGAGGCGGACAACTTCGAGGCGCAGCTGGACCTGGGCATCTGCTACGCGCAGAAGGGCTTCTACGCCGAGGCGGAGCGCGCCTACGAGAAGGCCCGCGCCATCTCCCCGGACGACCTGCTGCTCAACTACAACCTCGCCGCGCTCTACGCGCTGTGGGGCCGCCGGCAGGAGGCGCTCGAGTACCTCAAGCGCGCCATCGCCGCGGACCGCGCCAAGGTGACCGGCTGGCTCGCCTCGGACCCGATGTTCGACGCCCTCAAGGGCGAGCCCGAGTACGAGGCGCTGCTCTAGCGCTCCACGCAGCCTCTCCTCCCGGCGGCGCATCCTATGGAATGGGTCTTCCTCGGCCTGGCCCTCCTGCTCGTGGTGGCCAACGGCTTCTTCGTGGCGACCGAGTTCGCCATCGTGAAGGTGCGCTCCACGCGCCTGCAGGCGCTCGCGGACGACGGGCGCCCCGGCGCGGCCAACGCCCTCAAGATGACCGAGCGGCTGGACGCGTACCTCTCCGCCACGCAGTTCGGCATCACGCTCGCCTCGCTGGGGCTGGGCTGGCTCGGTGAGCCCGCCTTCGCGCACCTGGTCGAGCCGCTGATTGCGCGCGTGGTGCCCGCGAGCGCGGCGGAAGGCCTGAGCCACTCCATCGCGGTGGCCATCGGCTTCGCCATCATCACCTTCCTGCACATCGTGATGGGGGAGCTCGCGCCCAAGAGCCTCGCCATCCAGCGCGCGGAGGCCGTGACGCTGGGCGTGGCGCTGCCGATGCGCGCCTTCTACTTCGTCTTCTACCCGGGCATCTGGCTGCTCAACGGGATGGCCGGCAAGGTGCTGCGCCTCTTCGGCCTGGAGCAGGCGGGCGAGAGCCACGAGGCGCACAACGAGGACGAGCTGCGCGTCATCCTCCACAGCTCCGCGCAGGCGGGCGCCATCACCACGGCGCGCGCCGAGCTGCTCGAGCGCGCGCTGGAGATGGCCCAGAAGACGGCGCGCCAGGTGATGGTCCCGCGCAGCCAGGTGCGCTACCTCGACCTCGAGGAGAGCCTGGAGAAGAACATCGCGGATGCGCGCGCGGCCGGGCACACCTGGCAGCCGGTGTGCCGCGGGGACATGGACCACGTGGAGGGGATGGTCAACGCGAAGGACCTCTTCTTCCTCCTCAGCCGCGACGAGCTGCGCACGCTCGCGCAGGTGCAGCGCCCGGTGCTCTTCGTGCCCGAGACGGCCACGCTCGAGCAGCTGCTGAGTGAGTTCCGCCGCCGCCGCCGCCAGATGGCGCTGGTGGTGGACGAGCACGGAGGCACCAGCGGCCTCGTCACGCTCGCGGACGTGGTCGCAGAGGTCGTGGGCGACGTGGCGGAGCTGGGCCGGCGCGTGGGCGAGGTGCGCGTGCTGCCCGGCGGGCGCCTCGAGCTGCCCGGCACCACGCAGCTCGACGACCTCGAGGACCGCCTGGACGTCTCCTTCGAGCTGGACGAGGACGAGGAGGGCGAGGTCACCACCATCGGCGGCTACCTCATGGCCAAGCTGGGCCGCATCCCCGAGAAGGGGGACACCCTGCGCCTGGACATGTGGCGCATCCAGGTGGAGGAGGTGGACGGGCCGCGCGTGGTGCGCGTGAGCGTGGAGCCCGGCGCGGGGCCCAAGCCCGCGGCGACGTAGCGCAGCGCTAGGCCTCCCGGTAGCCGGCGCTCGCCATGCAGGTGCGCAGCTGGCCCTTCGCCCGGTGCAGCAGCACCGCCACGTTGCCCGCGCTCGTGCCCAAGAGGCGCGCCACGTCCTCGCCGGGCACCTCGTCCAGCAGCCGCAGCGTCACCACCCGGCGCTGCACCTCGCCCAGGTGCGCGACGCAGCCCACCGCCGCCGCGTGCGCCTCCGCCGCGGCGATCAGCGCGTCCACCGACGGCCCCTCCGAAGGGAGCGCGGCGAGCTCGGCGGGCGCGTGCGTGCGTGCGACCGCGTGGAGGCGCCGGCGATTGCGGGCGAGGTTTCGCGCGAGCACGCTGAGCAGCTTCGCCGCATCCTCGGGCACCTCCACGAGCTGGCGGGCCTGGGGCAGGGTGAGGAAGCTGCTGAAGGCCTCCTGCACGCACTCCAGCGCGTCCTCGGCGCTCAGGCCCTCGCGGCGCACCTGGCGCACGAGGCGGGCGCGCTGCGCGTGCACGAGCTCGCTGAGCCAGGCGAGGAAGCGGGGAGGGGCGGGCGGCAGGGGACGCGCAGGGCGGGGCTTCGGCATGCGCTCTTCCTAGCGCTGTGGCGCGGGGAAGACGAGGCAGGTGCTGGTGGCGTGCGCGAGCAGCGTGCCTGCCGCGTCGCGCAGGCTTGCCTGGGCGCTGCTCACCCGGCTGCCTCGCGAGAGCAGCGTCCCCTCGCAGCGCACGGGGCCCGTGGCCGCCGTCACCGGGCGCAGGAAGCTCACCTTCAGCTCCAGCGTGGTGTAGCCCTCGCCGGGCGCGAGCGTGGAGTGCACCGCGGCGCCCATCGCGGAGTCGCACAGGGTGCTGAGGATGCCGCCGTGCACCGTGCTCAGCGGGTTGTAGTGGAACTCCGCCGGGGTGAGCTCGAACACCGCGCGGCCGCGCTCCGCCTCCACGAGCCGGAAGCCGAGGCACTGCGCGGAAGGGGCCGAGCCCTCGTCCGGGCCTCGCGCGATGAGGGCGCGCAGGAAGGAGAGGCCGTCCGTGTCCCGGGCGGCAAGGGTGAGGGCGGCGGGATCGGACCAGTGGAAGGTGCGGCTGCGGAGGGGAGGGCTCATGGCCCTCCCAGGTGCCGAGCCGCGCCGGGATTACACGCGGTAGCGCGCCTCGAAGTAGGAGGCGCCCGGCTCGCGGCGCACGCCGTGCTCCGGGTTCGCGGCCAGGTGCTCGAGCACCTTGAAGGCCGTCTCCACCTCGTCGGGGGCGCCCACCGCCTGGGCGAGCTGCTCCGCGGTGCGCGGGGCTGCGCCCGGGCGGCGCAGCTCGGCGAGCAGCTTGAGCTGCAGCGCGAGCACGGCGCCCGCCGCCTTCTTGCCCGCCTCCACGCCCGGCTGGTGGTAGGCGTTGATGTTCACGAGAGAGGCGTAGAGGCCCACCGCGCGCTCGTAGAGGGCGATGAGGCTGCCCACGGTGCGCGCGCTCACGTCCCGCACGGTGAGGGTGAGCGACTCGCGCCCCTTCTCGTGCAGCGCGCGGCGCGTGCCGAGCAGGAAGCCCAGCAGGTAGTCGCCGCTGGTGATGTCCGGCTCCACCTCCATCCCGGCCGCGGGGCGATCCTTCAGCACCTCGATGAAGGTGGCGAAGAAGTTGTGCACGCCCTCGCGCAGCTGCTGCACGTACGCGTGCTGGTCGGTGGAGCCCTTGTTGCCGTACACGGCGATGCCCTGCATCACCGGCTTGCCGGAGAGGTCCAGCTCCTTGCCCAGGCTCTCCATCACCAGCTGCTGCAGGTAGCGCGACATCAGGAGCAGCCGGTCCTTGTAGGGCAGGATGACCATGTCCTTCGCGCCCTTCCCGCCGCCCGCGTGGTGCCACATGAGGGCGAGCAGGGCGGCCGGGTTCTTCAGCGCGTCGCGCGAGCGGGTGAGCACGTCCGTGTCCCGCGCGCCCGCGAGCAGTCCGTCGATGTCCAGGCCCTGCAGCGCCGCGGGCAGCAGCCCCACCGCGCTGAGCACCGAGGTGCGGCCGCCGACCCAGTCCCACATGGGGAAGGTGCGCAGCCAGCCGCCCTTGCGCGCCACCTGGTCCAGCTCGCTGCCCTCGCCGGTGACGGCGACCGCGTGCGCCCCGAACGCCAGGCCCCGGGCCTTGTACGCGGCCTCGGCCTCCAGCATTCCGTTGCGCGTCTCCTTCGTCCCGCCGGACTTGCTGATGACCAGCACCAGCGTCTCCGAGAGGCGCTCGCCCAGTGCCCCGAGCGTGCGGTCGAAGCCGTCCGGGTCGGTGTTGTCGAAGAAGTGCACGGCCATGCGGTCCTGCGGGCCGCCCAGCGCGTCCGCCACCAGCTGCGGGCCCAGCGCCGAGCCGCCGATGCCCACCACCAGCAGCTGCGTGAAGCGCGCGGCGCGCTCGGGCTTCACGCGGCCCGCATGCACGTCCGCCGCGAAGCTGCGCACGGAAGCGACCGTGTCCTGGATGGCGCGGGTGAGGCCGGGCTCGGGCGCCAGCTCCGGGGCGCGCAGCCAGTAGTGGCCCACGCGCCGCTTCTCGTCCGGGTTCGCGATGGCGCCCTTCTCCAGGGCCTCCATCGCGTCGAAGGCGCTCGCGAGCGGGGCCTGCATCCGAGAGAGGAAGGCGTCGTCGAAGCCCATGCGCGACACGTCCAGCGTCAGCCCGATGGGCTCGCACACGCAGAGGTACTTCTTGTAGCGCTCCCACTGCTGCCGCTCGCTCATCGCCGCTTCCTCCGTCCGGGTGGGTGTGGCTCAGCCCTCTACCGGTTCCCTCGCAGGGGCGGAAGGCGCTTGGCAGGGGGCGGCGGGGCGTGGGGCGGGCCACTGAACACCGGCGCCCCTGCTCGCGGCGCTTGCCCGCCCATCGAGGGGCAGGGCTAGCATCCGGGCCCATGCGTTCCTCGCGTGCTCCGCGGTTGGCTCTCCTCGCAGTGCTGGTGATCCTCGCGCTCGCGCTGCTCCTGCGCGTCGCCCGGCGTCCGGCCTCACCGCCTGCGGCTTCGGCCCCGGTGGCCGCCAGTGCCCCTGCCGCCGCGCCCGCGGCCCCCCATCACCTGACCGAGCCCGAGGATTCGGCGCCCGCGGTGCGCCTGGTGCCCGCGCGCCTCGCCGCCGAGCCCTCGGCCGCGGCGGGCGCCTTCACGGGGCAGGTGGTGAGCGCCGAGACGGGCGCGGGCGTCGCGGGGGCCGAGCTCACCTTCGCCTCGGACGCGGGGGCGGCCAGCGTGCACACGGACGCGGGCGGGCGCTTCCGCTTCGCCCCTCCTTCTCCCGGGCCCTACCAGCTCGCCACGGTGAGCGCCGAGGGCTTCCTGCCCTTCGCCCCGGAGTGGGGGCAGAGCCCGGTGCGCCTCACGGCGGTGGCGGGGCAGCGCGTGGAGGGCATCCTGCTCGCGCTCACCCCGGAGCTGGAGCTGCTCGGGCGGGTGCTCTCCCCCGAGGGCACGCCGGTGGCGGGCGCTCAGGTGCGGCTCACCACGGGACACGCCGGCGAGTCCGTGCTGCACCCGGTGGCGGACCGCTTCGTGTCGGACGCGAAGGGGGAGTTCCGCTTCCGCGCCCCCGAGCAGGCCGCGCTCGAGGCGCGCCACCCGGACTACGAGGCGGGGCGCGCCGTGGTGGGCGCCGTGGCCCGGGCCGCTCGCGTGGTGGAGCTGCGGCTGCGTCCGCGCGCCCCCGGTGCGGACGGGGGCACGGAGGCGCGCGAGGTGGCGCTCGCGGGGCAGGTGGTGGACGCGCGGGGCCAGCCCGTGGGCGGGGCCCTGGTGACGGCCCACTCCAGCGCGCGGCGCTTCCCCACGCGCTACGGCGACGAGCTGGGCTATCAGGCCAGCACGGACGAGCAGGGACGCTTCGCGCTCGAGGGCGTGCGCGAGGGCTCCTACGACCTGGACGCCCAGGCCGAGGGGCTCGCGCCCGGGCGCCTCGACGACGTGGCGGCGGGCCGCGCGGACCTGCGCCTCGTGCTCGCCGAGGGGGCGCTGCTCACGGGCCGCGTGCGGGACGCCGCGAGCGGTGCACCGCTGCCCTCGTTCAGCGTGGCGGTGAGCCAGGCGGTGGGGCCGCTGCGGCGCGAAGGGGTGGCGGAGCAGACCGTGCTGGACCCCGAGGGGCGCTACCGGGTGGCGGGCGTGCCCTCGGGCGAGCTGGTAGTGGAGGTGGCCGCGCCGGGTCACGCCCCCGCGGAGGCGCGCGTGCAGGTGCCCGAGGGGGCGAAGGGTCCCCTCACCGCGGACTTCGCGCTCGAGCCGGGCGCGCGGCTCACGGGCACGGTGGTGGAGCGGGACAGCGGCAAGCCCCTCGCCGACGCGCGCGTCTCGCTCGAGAGCGGGCAGGGTGGGGGCGCGCTCTCGGTGCGCCTGGACGCGCGCACGGACGCCTCGGGCGCCTTTGCCCTGGAGGGGCTCGCCCCGGGCCGCGCGACCCTGGTGGCCTCGCTCGCGGGCCACCACACCCGCCTCCTCTCCGGCGTGCCGGTGGAGCGTGGGCAGGCCTCCGCGCCGGTGCGCATCGAGCTCACGGCGACGAAGCCCGGAGAGGAGCCCAGCGTGGAGCTGATGGGCATCGGCGTGGTGCTCGCCGCGCGCGACGACATGCTCGTGGTGGGCGAGGTGATGGCGGGCGGCGGCGGCGCCGAGGCGGGGCTCTCGCCGGGCGACGGCATCCTCAGCATCGACGGCCAGCCGGTGGCGCAGGTGGGCTTCAGCGGCGCCGTGGGCCTCATCCGCGGCCCCGAGGACAGCCGCGTGCTGCTCGGTGTCCAGCGCGGCGCAGCGCTCGCGCCGGACGGGGGCGCGGGCGCGCCGGTGCAGCCGGTGTGGGTGGTGCGCCGGCGCATCCGGCGCTGAAGCACGGGGCTACTGGGCGACGGCGCGCTTCTTCTTCGCCTTCTTCGCGGTGCCGCCGTCCGCCTGGGCGGCTGCCACCGGGCGCTCCACGCGCACGAGCTCCAGGTCCACCGAGGTGCCGGTCTGGATCTTCACCAGGCCCACGCCCGGCGCGAACCACAGGGTGCTCTCGATGGAGCGGCCGGGGTCGGCGCCGGGGCGGTTGCCCGAGCGCGCGGTGGTGCGGTTCTTCACCTTGAGCGCCTGGAAGGTGCCGCCCTCCACCGTCACCTGCTCGGTGCCCTCGACCGTGGACTCCTTGTCGAAGGTGGTGGAGATGACCGGCCGCATGCCGCCCAGGTTCGCCCGCTCCGGGGGGCGCATCTTGATGGAGAGCGAGTTCTTCCAGCTGCCGCCCGGCACCATGCGCGCGGGCGGAGGCACGGCCACGCCCTCGGCCGCCGTCACCTGCACGTCCAGGCCGCTCGCCGAGAGCAGCACGCCCTCGAGCCCGCCCAGGCCCGTGCTCACGCCCTCGGCGCCGCAGGTGGCCTCGGTGCTGCCCTTGCGGTCCTTGATGTCCACCTCCACCGTGCCCTTGAGCCCGGCGCCGTCCGGCGTGGGGTGCACGTCACGGGTGAGGATGAGGACCTCGCTCTTGCCCGCGCGGTAGGTCAGCCGCAGCCCGTCCTCCAGGGGGAAGTAGGGGTTGGGGCAGGGCGCGGGCGCCGCCGCGGCCTCCGCGGCCGGCGCAGGGGCAGCGGGAGCCGCCGCAGGAGCCGGGGCTGCCTGGATGAGCAGCGAGAGAGCGAGCAGGGGCGTGTACGTGGGCTTCCTCCTGAAAGATTCAGGGGAAGGTAGGGTGCACGCGCAGCATTTCAACCCGCGCCGTCGGGCAGCGAGCACTCCACTCCGGCTACCCGAAGGGCGCACCAGGGCGCGTGGGAAACGGCCACGCATGTAGGGTCATGCCTCGTCATGCTTGATCGTCCGAAATTCGGCGTGTTACTCCTGCGAGCGCCGCGCGGGCCGATTTTTCGGCCTCCGGCGCGCCCCCACATCTCTCGCCCCGCCTCCTAGAGGAGCTCACAAGGCATGCGAATCAAGCGCCTGGACATCACCGGCTTCAAGTCGTTCATGGAGCGGAGCGTGTTCAGCTTCGACGATGGGGTCACCGGCATCGTCGGCCCCAACGGCTGCGGCAAGAGCAACGTGGTGGACTCCATCCGCTGGGTGATGGGCGAGCAGAGCGCGAAGAACCTGCGCGGCCGCGGCATGGAGGACGTCATCTTCAACGGCTCCGAGTCCAAGGCGCCGCTGTCGATGGCCGAGGTGAGCCTCACCTTCCACGTGGACGAGGGCGACCAGCTCGCGCCCCAGTACCAGGGCTTCCCCGAGATCACGGTCACCCGCCGCCTCTTCCGCAGCGGCGAGAGCGAGTACCTCATCAACAAGACCGTGTGCCGCCTGCTCGACATCACCGAGCTGTTCCTCGGCACCGGCGTGGGCACCCGCGCCTACTCCATCATCGAGCAGGGCCGCGTGGGCCTCATCGTGTCCTCGAAGCCCGAGGATCGCCGCAGCCTCATCGAGGAGGCGGCCGGCATCACCAAGTACAAGGCGCGGCGCAAGGCGGCCGAGCGCAAGATGGAGGCCACCGAGGCGAACCTCCTGCGCGTGACCGACATCACCAACGAGCTGGAGAAGCGGCTCGACACGCTCGCGCGCCAGGCGAAGAAGGCCGAGAAGTACCGCAAGCTCAAGAGCCAGATGCGCGAGATCGAGCTGCACTCGGCGAGCCACCGCTACCTCGAGCTGCAGGCGGAGAAGAAGGTGCTGCAGGCGCGCCTCGAGAACCTGGGCGGCGAGGAGAAGGAGAGCCTCGAGCGCGTGCGCGAGCTGGAGCAGACCATCGCCCAGCGCCGCGGGGAGATCGAGGCCGAGGCGGCCGCGCTGCAGGCCCTGGCCGAGCAGGTGCACGGCCTGGAGAGCGCCGTGCAGCGCGACGACCAGGACCTCTCCTACTGGCGCAAGGACCTGGAGGAGACGGGCGCGCGCGTGGCCGCGAGTCAGGCCGAGCTGGACGCGCTGCTCGCGCGCCAGGCCGAGGTCGAGGGCACGCTGGGCGCGCGCGAGGCCGAGCTGAGCGGCATCGCCGGGGCGTGGAAGGAGGACGAGGTCGCGATGCAGGTGGCGCAGGAGGAGCTGCGCCGCGCCACCCAGCTGCAGACCGAGATCGCCCTGCGCCTCGAGCAGGAGCGCCAGGCGCTGGTGGGGGTGGCCACCCGGCTCGCCAACCACGAGAACAACCTGGTGAACCTCGCCCGCCAGCGCGCGGACCTCGAGACCCGGCGCGCGAAGAACCGCGGCGAGGCGGAGGGCCTGCGCGAGCAGGAGCGCGAGCTGGACGCCGCGCGCGCGGACGTGGCCCGGCGCGTGGAGGAGAGCCGCCAGCTCGCCCACGAGCTCGCCGAGCGCAAGGGGCACGAGGAGGAGGCCCTGGTGCGCACCCGCGAGGCCTTCGCGGAGAACGAGATCCAGGTCATCTCCCTGCGCGAGGAGCTGAGCGACAAGCGCAGCCGGCTGGGCAGCCTGCAGGACATCCAGAAGAACTACGACGGCTTCGACCGCGGCGTGCGCGCGGTGATGCTGCGCGCGGGCAGCGCCGCGCGCGAGCAGGGCATCTTCGGCCTCGTCGCGGACGTCATCTCCGTGTCCGCGCGCTACGAGCGCGCGGTGGAGGCGGCGCTCGGCGAGCGGCTGCAGCACGTGGTGGTGGAGAGCCGCGAGCGCGGCTTCGAGCTGGTGGAGTACCTGCGCGACCTCTCCGAGGGGCGCGGCTCCTTCCTGCCCGTGCCGCGCACGGAGAGCCCCATCGCGGCGCCGGACCTCTCGCGGCGCGGCGTGCTCGCGGCCGCCTTCGGCGAGGTGACGTGTGAGGAGCCCCTGCGCCCGGTGGTGCAGGCGCTGCTGGGCAACGTGGTCATCGTGCAGGACCTGGCGACCGCGCGCGCCTACGCGGGCGACGGGGACGGGGAGGGCGCGGGCTACACCCTGGTCACGCTGGAGGGCGAGGTGTTCCGCCCGGACGGCACCCTCACCGGCGGCACGCTCGAGGGCGCGGCGGTGGGCGCGCTGCAGAAGAAGCGCGAGATCCAGGAGCTCTCCGCCGAGGTCGCGCGGGTGGAGGAGCGCTACAACGAGATCCTCACCCGCCACTACGCCCTGCAGAAGCAGATGGGCCACGCGGAAGGGGTGCTCAAGGGGCTCGCGAAGAACCAGCACGCCGAGGAGCTGAACCTCGCGAGCCAGGAGAAGGACCTGCACAAGGCGGGCGAGGACCTCGCGCGCATCCGCGAGCGGCTCGCCCAGCTGGACACCGAGGAGGGCCAGCTCGCCCACGCGCACCAGGCGCTGGTGCACGAGGAGGAGAGCAGCCGCGGCGAGGTGGCCCACGGCCAGGCGGACCGCGAGGCGCGCGAGGAGAAGGTGCGCCAGATGACCGCGGAGCTGGAGACCCTGCGCCACCGCGCGGACACGCTCTCCAACGAGCTCACCGCGCTGCGGGTGAAGGTGGCCGCGGGCAGCGAGCGCGGCGAGGCGGCGCGCAAGGAGCTGGAGAGCCTGCTCTCGCAGAAGGCCGAGATGGGGGCCCGGGTGCAGCGGCTGCAGGCCGCGGTGGGCGAGGGCTCCTCCCGCGTGGAGGACCTCAAGGCCCGCATGGCGGAGACCGAGGCCGCGTGCAGCGGGCGCCGCGAGGAGTACCGCGCGGGGCAGGAGAGCCTGGAGGGGCGCCGCAGTGCGCACGCCCTCTCGAGCGGCGAGGTGCGCGAGCAGGAGAACGCGCTGCGCGAGCTGCGCACCCGCGTGGACTCGCTCATCCAGGGGCTGAGCGCGAGCTCGCTCAAGGAGCGCGAGATCGAGCTGGAGCTCACCCACCTGGTGGAGGGCATCCGCGAGCGCCACCTGGTGGAGCTGGGCCAGGAGCTGCACCGCTTCCACCTGCTCGCCCCGCTCGCCCCCGAGACGGAAGGCGAGCTCAAGGACCTGCGCGCGCAGCTCGAGCGCATGGGGGAGATCAACCTCACGGCGATCGAGGAGCACGCGGAGCTGGAGAAGCGCTTCCGCTTCCTCAGCGAGCAGAAGAAGGACCTCACCGGCTCCATCGAGCAGCTGCGCGAGGCGATCGTGAAGATCGACGCCACCAGCCGCGAGCGCTTCAAGCAGACCTTCGACGTGGTGAACGAGAAGTTCCAGGCCATCTTCCCGCGCCTCTTCGGCGGGGGCCGCGCGAGCCTCATCCTCACCGACGAGGGCCCCGGCGCGGAGCAGGGCGTGGAGATCGTCAGCCAGCCGCCCGGCAAGAAGCTGCAGAGCGTGAACTTGCTCTCCGGCGGCGAGAAGGCGCTCACCGCCGTGGCGCTCATCTTCGCCATCTTCCTCATCAAGCCCACCCCCTTCTGCCTCCTGGACGAGGTGGACGCGCCGCTCGATGAGGGCAACGTGGGCCGCTACAACGACATGGTGAAGGAGATGAGCAAGCAGTCGCAGTTCATCCTCATCACCCACAACAAGCGCACCATGGAGGTCGCCGACACGCTCTACGGCGTCACCATGGAGGAGCCCGGCATCTCCAAGCTCGTCAGCGTGAAGCTGAAGGAGGCCGCGGCCGCCAACGACAACGCCTCGGCCGCCTAGGCCCCCGGGCGCTGGAACGAGAAAGGGCGCGGCCCCCGAGTCGGGTGCCGCGCCCTTCGTGCTTCAGGAGCTCGCGCTCGAAGCTACTTCTGCTTGTAGCTCACCTTCGGGCACACCTTCTGGTCCGCCACCTTCGCGGCCTGCGCCTCGGCGAGGTCCTTCTTGGCGGTGTCCACCTGGGCCTGCGCCGGGGCCTCGACCTCGCCCCACGCCGGGTCCTTCGCCTTGCTCTCCTGCACGAAGGCGAGGGTGCGGTCCGCGAGCTCGCCCTGCTTCGTCAGCGAGGCGATCCAGGTGTCGTCCGCCTTCACCAGGGCGGCGCACTTGTCCACCAGCTCCTGGGGGTTCACCTTCTTGGGGTTCGCCTTGTAGGCGACCACGGCCGCGTCGTAGGTGGTGACCGCGTTCACGCGGCTGCCCACCGCCATGGCCACGTCCGCCACGCGCTGGCCGCGCACCGCGTCCAGGTGGGTGAAGCGCAGGTCCTCGGCGAGGCCCGCCGCCGCCTCACCGGCGTTGGAGTTGATGGCGAAGAAGGGGTAGGCCGGCAGCTTCGTCTCCGCGTCGGTGGCGGTGAAGTCCAGCGCCTGCAGCTTCTGGGTGAGGCAGGCGGTGAGCTTCTCGGCGCCCGGCGCCGGCTCGAAGGCGGGGGGCGAGAGCTTCGTCGCCTTCGCCGGCAGGTCCAGCGCCACCTTCAGCTCGGGCGGCACGCTGTCCTGGTAGTCCGCGTAGCACTCGCAGAAGTGCGGCTGGTTCAGGCGGATGGTGCCCGCGATGTCGCTGGCCGGGTTGATGCCCATGGTGACGGCCGGAGCGCGGCCGCCGTGGACGATCTCGGCCTGGGCCGTCACCGGCTGGGCGCCGGCGGGCAGGGGCTTGAGCGGGATGCGCTCGGCGAGCACCTTCTCCACGCAGGCGGTGCCGGTCGGGGTCATGTTGTCACCGGACACGGCGAACTTCGCCTGGGTCTGGTCCACGGTGGCGTTCACCACCACGCGGGTGGTCTCCGCGGGCCCGCGGTTCTTCGGGTCCACGAGGCACTCGAGCACCTGCGGGCGGGTGGCGACCACGGCCCCGATGATGCCCGGCTGGTTCGCCGGCTCCGGCGCCTTCAGCGGGCGCGGGTTGCAGGTGGCCAGGTCGAAGTAGGTGAGGTTGTTGAGCCGGGCCCGGGTCTCCTTCGAGACGGGAGCGCCCTGGGTGTTCCCCTCGGGGGCCTTCTGCTTGCTCGCGCAAGCGGCGACGGACAGTGCGAATGCGGCGACGGCGAGACGACGGAACATGGTTCCCTCCTGGCCCTGAGAGGCCACTAGCGGGCGATCACTTATCAAGGTCTTCGGCATTCTTGAGTTCCTTGATGCGAAGGCCGTTCTTCTTCAACAACCGGTAGAGGCTCTGCATCGACAGCCCGGTACGCTCCTCTGCCCGCGGCATATCGAAGCCGACCTCCCTCATCACCTCGGCGAAGTAGTGGCGCTCGAACTGCGCGAGCACCCGGTCCTTCGCCTCGTGGTACGACAGCTTGCACAGCCCCGGGGTACGTGCCCCGGCCAGCGTCGCGTCCTGCGCGCCCGGCCCCCGCGCGAGCAGCGCGCGGGCCGCCTCGGGAGCCTCTCCCGCGGCCTCCAGCGCGCCGCTCCCCTCGAGCACGTTGCGCAGCTCGCGCACGTTGCCCGGCCAGTCGTAGCCCTCGAGCAGCGCGAGCAGGGCAGGGGGAAGCGCTCCGGGGCCTCCGCGCTCCTCGCCCAGCGCCCGCGCGAGCAGGGGCAGGTCCTCGCGCCGCGCGCGCAGGGGCGGCAGGCGCACGCGCAGCCCCGCGAGCCGGTGGTAGAGGTCCTCGCGGAAGCGGCCGCGGCGCACCTCTTCCTCGAGGTTCTTCTGGGTGGTGGCCACCAGGCGCAGGTCCACGCGGGCCCCCCTCCCGGGCACCTCGCGCGCCTCCAGCGCCCGCACCAGCCGCGCCTGCAGCGAGAGCGGCACCTCGCCCACCTCGTCCAGCACCAGGGTGCCGCCGCGCGCGGCCTCCAGCGCGCCCACGAAGGCCGGGGGCGCGTCCGGGCCCGGCCCGGCCGGAGCGCCGAACAGCTCGCGCTCGGCGGCCGGCGGCAGGAGCGCACAGTCCAGCACGTGGAAGGGGCCCCGCTGGCGCAGGGAGTGCTGGTGCACGGCGCGCGCGGCGAGCTCCTTGCCGGTGCCCGTCTCGCCCTCGATGAGCAGGCTCAGGTCCTCGTGCGCCGCGGCGTGGCGCAGCAGGGCGAAGGCGTGGCGCATGCGCTCGCTCGCGCCCACCAGCTGCCCGAAGCGCGCGTCCGCGCTCAGCTCGAGCTCGCGCGCGCCGGTCTCCCCGCGCACGAGCAAGCGGGTCGCGCCCAGCTGCAGGCGCTCGCCGGGCTGCAGCGGGGCGTGGAGCACGCCGCGCCCCTCGAGCAGCGTGCCGTTGCGGCTGCCCAGGTCGCGCACGCGCAGGCCGCGCGCATCGCGCTCGAGCTCCACGTGGCGGCGGCTCACGGTGGGGTCGCTGAGGACGAGGTCGTTGTCCTCGCCGCTGCCCACGCGCAGCAGGTCCTCGGAGGTCTCCACCCGCAGGCCCGCGTCCGGCCCGGCGAGCACCTCCACGGCCCAGGTGGCCACGCGCACGCGCGGAGGCGGGAGGGGGGCGCGCAGCGACTGCGTCTGGGGTTGCTGGTCCGCCATCGGCCTCGGAGCCCTCCCTCCGCGTCGGGCCCGCCCCTCGAGGGAGGGGTCGGGCGCCTGCTTGCGCACACGCGGGTACCTGTTTACGGGTGAGAGCACATGGCGGGCAAGACAAACAGTCGACACACGCAGCGCGTCACGCTCGCGAGCCCCGCGCGGCTCGAGGGCCCCCGGGGCCCGGTGCGCGGCACCTGCCGCTCCCTGAGCCAGGGCGGGCTCTACTTCCTCGGGGCGCAGCTGCCCCTGGGCCAGCAGCTCTCGCTCGCCGTCGAGCTGCCGCGGCTGGGGCGGGTGGAGGCCGTGGGCGAGGTGCGCTACCACCACGCCTCGCTCGAGGGGCAGGGCATGGGGCTGCGCTTCACGCGCCTGGGCCAGGACAGCCTCGCGCGCATCCAGGACTTCGTGGCCAGCGTGGGCGCGGGGTAGGGCGCTCAGTACTTCGCTGGCGCGTCACTCGCGGGGAAGGACTCCTTGGACATCTCGTCCTCCACGGAGTCGCTGCGGTGGCCGGCGTCCCCCAGCGTCCCGCCGCTCTTCACGCTGGCGTTCGTCTGGCTCTTGCTCTCGCGCACCGGGGTGGACTTGGCGCGGCTCTTCTTGCCGCTGCTGGAGCTGCTGCCCGAAGCTCCGGCCGACGCGCCCTCCATCTGGCCCAGCTTCGCGCCGAGCAGGTTCTTCGCGCGCTCGGCGAGGTCGCGGTTCTGCTCCTGGCAGTCGCGGAAGAACTCCTCGAGCTCGCGGTCACCGGCCTCCTGCGCATCCCGGATGTACTGGTCGCAGGCGTCCGCCCCCTTGAGGGAGTGGTACAGGTTGCTCACCAGGTTGTAGGTGACGTCCCGGGCTCCGGTCTTCTGCTCGCTCGCCATGTCGTGCGCTCCGTTCGCGTGGGTGGGGGCAAATGCTTTGCCCTCCAAGGTAGGCACGCGGGAGCGCAGGCTGCGGGCGAGCGGGGGTGCTCGCCCGGACGCTCAGGCGCCGAGCATCGGGTCCAGGCGGCCCTCGGAGTCGAGGCGCGCGAGGTCGCTGTAGCCACCCACGTGGGTGTCCCCGATGAAGATCTGGGGCACCGTGCGCTGGCCGCCGCTCATCTCCACGAGCTTCGTGCGCGCGGCGTCGTCACCGGTGACGTCCACCTCCTGGTAGTCCACGCCCTTGCGCTTGAGCAGGTCCTTCGCGCGGACGCAAAAGCCGCAGTAGGTGGTGGTGAAGATCTTCACTGGCTTCACGGTGCTGCCTCCTGGAGTGGGGATGAAAAGAGGGGGATCGGGTGAAAGCTAAGGGTCCGGGCGCGGGCGTGCCACGCTCGCGTGAGGGCCCCAGAGCCGGAAAAACAGACGGCCCCCGGCTCGAGGAGCCGGAGGCCGTCTTGAGATGCGTGAGGCAGGAAAGGGGTGCGACTTACATCCCCATGCCGCCCATACCGCCCATGCCGCCCATGCCGCCGGCGGGCATGCCCTTGGCGTCGTCGTCCTTCGGGCGGTCGGCGACCATCGCCTCGGTGGTGAGCATGAGGGAGGCCACGGACGCCGCGTTCTGCAGCGCGTAGCGGCTCACCTTGGCCGGGTCGATGACGCCCGCGGCGAGCAGGTCCTCGTAGACGCCGGTCGCGGCGTTGAAGCCGAACGAGCCGGAGCCCTCGCGCACCTTGTTCACGATCACGCTGCCCTCGAGGCCGCCGTTGCCCACGATCTGGCGCAGGGGCTCCTCGACCGAGCGGCGGATGATGTCCACGCCGAACTTCTCACCCTCGTCCACCTTGAGGGTGTCCAGCGCCTTGGAGCAGCGCAGCAGGGCCACGCCGCCGCCCGGGACCACGCCCTCCTCGACCGCCGCGCGGGTCGCGTTGAGCGCGTCCTCCACGCGGGCCTTCTTCTCCTTCATCTCGGTCTCGGTCGCCGCGCCCACGTTGATCACGGCCACGCCGCCCACGAGCTTCGCGAGGCGCTCCTGCAGCTTCTCGCGGTCGTAGTCGCTGCTGGTCTCCTCGATCTGGGCGCGGATCTGCTTCACGCGCGCCTCGATCTCCTTCTGCGCACCCGCACCGTCGATGATGGTGGTGTTGTCCTTGTCGATGGTGATCCGCTTCGCGCGGCCCAGGTCGTTCAGGGTCAGGGTGTCCAGCTTGATGCCCAGGTCCTCGGCGATCATCTTGCCGCCCGTCAGGGTGGCGATGTCCTCGAGCATGGCCTTGCGGCGGTCACCGAAGCCCGGCGCCTTCACCGCCGCCACGTTGAGCACGCCGCGGATCTTGTTCACCACCAGGGTGGCCAGGGCCTCGCCCTCGACCTCCTCGGCGATGATCAGGAGGGGCTTGCCAGAGCGCGCCACCTGCTCGAGCACGGGGAGCAGGTCCTTCATCGACGAGACCTTCTTCTCGTTGATGAGGATGTAGGGGTCCTGGAGGACCACCTCCATGCGCTCCGGGTCGGTCACGAAGTAGGGGCTGAGGTAGCCGCGGTCGAACTGCATGCCCTCGACCACGTCCAGGGTGGTCTCGAGGCCCTTCGCCTCCTCGACCGTGATGACGCCCTCCTTGCCGACCTTCTCCATCGCGTCCGCGATGATCTGGCCGATGGTGGTGTCGCCGTTGGCGGAGATGGTGCCGACCTGCGCGATCTCCTTCTTGTCCTTCGTCGGCTTCGCGAGCTTCTTCAGTTCGGCCACGATCGCGGCCACGGCCTTGTCGATGCCGCGCTTGATGTCCATCGGGTTGTGACCCGCGGCCACCAGCTTCGCACCCTCGCGGAAGATGGCCTGCGCGAGCACGGTCGCGGTGGTGGTGCCGTCGCCGGCCACGTCAGAGGTCTTGCTGGCGACCTCCTTCACCATCTGCGCGCCCATGTTCTCGAACTTGTTCTCCAGCTCGATCTCCTTGGCGACGGTCACGCCGTCCTTGGTGATCGTGGGAGAGCCGAACGACTTCTCGATCACCACGTTGCGGCCCTTGGGCCCCAGGGTGACCTTGACCGCGTCGGCGAGGATGTTCACGCCGCGGAGGATCGCCTCGCGGGCGCGCACGTCGAAAATGATGTCCTTAGCCATGTAATGGAATCCTTGGAGTGGGGTGGGGAAGCGGGGACTACTTCTCGATCACGCCGAGGACGTCTTCCTCGCGGAGGATGAGGTGGTCCTCACCGTCGATCTTGACCTCGGTGCCCGCGTACTTGCTGAAGAGCACGGTGTCGCCGGCCTTGATGTCCAGCGGGCGCACCTTGCCGTCCTCGAGGACCTTGCCGTTGCCCACGGCGACCACGAACGCCTCGAGCGGCTTCTCCTTCGCGGTGTCCGGGATGATGATGCCGCCCTTGGTCTTGCTCTCCTCGGCGACGCGCTTGACGATGAGGCGATCCTGCAGGGGACGAATCTTCATGGGGTGTCTCCTTCGAATGAGCCCGGGTGAAGAGAGGCAGGCCCGGGCAGGGGTCCAGGAACGTCTGGGTGAGCCGGGCCTTTAGCACTCCTACCTCCCGAGTGCTAAGTCCCAAGCGCAGGGCACAATAACCAGGGGAAGATCGCTGTCAAGGCGACCCGGCGAGCCCTCCCTGCAGCGCTAAATTCCCGACTTCACGAGGATTTTTCGCAGGTCGCACCGAATCCTACCTCCCTGCACCGGAGTCCAACCGCCGCCGTGCGGCTGGCAGTCCGCTCCCGCGAGTGCCAACGCAAGTGCCCGGAATGACTGGGGGTCGCTTTTGCACGGCCCGGACCTCGTGGCTACGCTTCTGACAGGGGCCAGAAGCTGGAGGCCCCGCTCAGGCCGGAGGGAGGACAGACCGAGATGAGTGAGCTGGTGACCGCCTCGTCCCTGAAGGAGTTCTTCAAGTCGCTCCTGGAGGACGTCATCCGCCGGCGGCAGGTGCAGATCACGGACGGGACCGAGTTCTACCTGGTGAACCTGCTGTCGGACTTCGTGAGCAGCGACCGCCTCTTCGACCAGGAGCTGGGCGAGGGGCGCGACCACGAGCCGCTGGCGCTGCTCTACCACCGGGCGCTGCAGCAGGAGCGCGAGGCGCGCATCCGCACGCTGCGCCGGCTCGGGGACGTGTCCCTGTACAAGGCGGGCTTCTTCGCGGACGCGCTGCGCGACGGGCCCGTGGGCCCGGACTACTACATCCAGATGGGCGGGGCCGCGTACGGGCAGGTGGCGAGCCTCGCGCCCGCGGCCGGCTTCGCGCTCGTGTACCGCGAGCTGTGCGCGAAGTTCCGCGCGCTGGTGGAGGTGCTCGAGGAGATCTCGGCGAGAGGCCTCGTGCAGAACGGCCCCGCAGGCGCGCTGCACGTCTACGAGAGCTGGGTGCGCACCGGCAACGAGCGGCTCGAGCGGGTGCTGGTGGAGGCGGGGCTGGTGCCGCCGAAGGGGCTCGCGAACTGAGGGCCAGACCCGGAATGGGAAATCTCGCATGGTGAACCGGCTCCAGGAGCACCTCGAGGCCATCTACGGCTTCCAGTGCGAGGCGCGCGCCGAGGCCTTCCTCGTGCAGGACCCCGCGCTCGCGCTCGCGCTCGGAGGCACGGGGCGCAGCGAGGAGGAGCTGCTGGTGGGGCAGGGGGAGGACGGGCTCGAGCTCGCGCTCTGCTTCGCCCCCGGGCTGCTCGCGCGGCTCGAGGCCTATGAGGGCGGCCCCGTGCAGCGGCTGCTCGAGCGCGAGCTGGACGGCTACTGCCAGCTCGCCGAAGGGGTGAGCCACTTCCTCTACCTCGCGCGCAGCGCGGCCCACGAGCGGCGCGTCTCGCTGCTCGAGCTGGAGGCGCAGGCGGAGGTGGACAAGTTCGCGGTGTGCCTGCTGCACCGCTGGGGCGACGGGGTGGAGCGCTGGGCGGAGGAGCTGCTGGGGCGGCTCTTCGACCGGGTGCGCTACCGCGAGCAGCTCGCGCCCGAGGAGCGCTGGCGCTACCAGGAGGCCAACCGCGTCAGCCGCGCGTACTGCCGCAGGCTGATGGGGCACGTCTCGGCGCGGCGGCTCGAATCGCTGTTGCGAGAGCTGCGCTACGCCTACCGCCTCGGTGCCGGGGCGAAGCTGGACTACTTCGCCTGCGGCACCTGAAGCGGGGGACTACCCCTCCTTCGGGGCGTCCTCGGCGGCGTCGAACTTGCCCGAGAGGGCCTCGCGCACGTCGCGGTCGTACTTCACCTTGCCGGTGGCGATCTCGCGCAGGCTGAGCACCGGCGGCTTGTTCTTCGAGATCTCGATGATCGGGCGGGCGCCGGCCATCAGCTGGCGGGCGCGCTTGGCGCCGAGCAGCACGAGGGCGAAGCGGTTGTCCACGAGGGGGAGGCAGTCTTCGACGGTTACGCGAGCCATGGGGCAGGAACCTAAAGACCTACCCCCCGCCAGTCAAGGAAGGAACGAGGGGCAGCCAGGCAGCCAACGGCGTCTCTTTCAGGTTCCCGGCAGCGCGCCGAAGGCCGAGAGGTCCGGGCAGGCGCGCAGCTCGCCGGAGCCGCCGAAGGGGTCCCAGTTGGCGCGCTCGAACACCGTCTGGCCGGCGCCGTTCCAGCACTCCACGCTGCGCGCTCCGGCGTAGTCGCCGCTGAGCACCAGCACCGAGCCCGCGCCCCCCTGCGACGCCGTCCAGCGGCTGGTGATGTCCAGGGTCTCGAGCGCCGTGCCCGGGGTGGCCTGGGTGTCGCGGATGACGAAGTGCATCTCGCCGGGCCCGTCCGTGAAGGCGCGGTAGGTGTAGCGCACCTCGGAGGGGCCGGTGGTGCCGGCCGCGAAGTCGAAGATCTCCTCCACGCGCACCGGCTGGGTGAGGGTCTGGTAGCCGATGCTCAGCGTGTCCAGGCCGGAGAGGTCCCCCTGCGCGTAGCCGCGGGCGCGCGCCTCGGAGATGAGCAGGCTCACGCTGCCCTCGCCCTTGCGAATCCCGGCGGACGCGTTGAACTCGCCCTCGATGAGCGACCACCACGCGTCTTCGCCCTCGCCGGTGCGCCGGTACTGCAGCGAGTAGGTGAAGCGCGCGAGCTGCCGCGTCATGAGGAAGCGCACGTCCATGCCGGGGTGCTGCTTGTCGGGGTAGGGACCCCAGGTGCGGGCGCCCGGAGCGCGCGTGGTGGGCGGCACGCTGCGGATGCCCTCGAGCAGCGCGAGCAGCCCGTCCACGCCGCGGTTGAACTCGGTCGAGACGCGGCGCGTGTCCGCGTAGAGCTTGGAGGTCTCGCCCAGCGCGAGCGCGCTCACGCTCCCATCCAGCGCCGCCGCGTTCTGCGGCGCGTCCGGCAGGGCGGCGGCGAGCACCTTGCGCTCGGGCAGCGCGTTGAGGAACTCGAGGTCCTCGTTGGAGAAGTCTCCGCCGCAGCCGAAGGAGCCGAGGGAAGCGAGGACGAGCGCGCCGAGGAGGAGGTGTCTCATGGGGTCACCGGTTCAGAGGGCGTACGTGATCAGCAGCGCGCCCTCGCCGTAGCCGAGGGAGCGCTGTGCGTCGACGTCGTAGCGCAGGTAGTGGACGCGGCCGCGCAGCGTGAGATCCAGCCGCTCGAGGAGCCGGTAGCGCAGGCCCGCGACCACGCCCGGGCTCACCACGGCGTAGTGCTGGTCCGGCAGCGAGCCGTCCGTGAAGTCGCGCGCGAGCATGAGGTAGCTCAGCCGCGCGCCGGCGAAGGGAGCCCAGCGGCCCAGGGGCCACTCGGCCACGAGCGAGGTGCCGAGGCTGAGCACCGAGTAGCGGTACTCCGCGCCCTCGAGCGTGGGCAGCGCGAGCTGCGCGCGCGTTCCGCCCACCGCCACGTCCAGGCTCCACAGCCAGTCGCGGCGGAAGTAGTTCTGCAGCGTGGCCTCGGCGCCCACCAGCGGCACGGACAGGAAGAGCTGCTCGCGCGTGGGGCCGTCGAAGAAGGACTGGTAGCCGCCCGCGAGGCTCACCGTCCAGTGCGACTGCGAGCGCCGCAGCATCAGGCCCTTCACCGGGTCGTCGGTGAAGGGCGTGTCGCGCAGGCGGGACTCCTCGAGCACCGCCGTCTGCCCGCCGCGCACCTCCACCTCGCCCACGCGCAGGTGGTCCGGCAGGCGGCGCTTCACGCGGTAGCGCCCGGGCGCGAGCGCCACGCGGCGCTCGGCGCCTTCCGCCTTGGCGATCTCCGCCACCACGAAGCCGCGCCCGTCCACGAAGTAGTACGCGCCCGCGGGGGCGGCGCCGGGCAGCACGAGGCCCTCGGCGCGGCTCGAGAGATCCGTGAGCACGAGGTCGCCGTTGCCCGCGAGGTCGTAGCTGAAGGTGGGGTGCTGCGCGCCGGCCGCGCTCTCGGCGGTGTCCGCCACGGTGCGCTCGTACGCGTAGGAGTAGGCCTCGAACAGCGTCACCCGGCCGTCGCCCGAGCGGTCCGCGTCCCCGAGCAGCCCGCTGCCCAGGTGGTGGCTGAAGTAGCTGCCGCCGAGCGAGTCGGACTCCTGGCTGTCCTCGTCCGCGGCGCTGGAGGTGAGGATGACCAGGCCCTGTGCCTCGCGCGCGGGGCCGCTCTCCACCTCGAAGGCAGGGGCGCGGCGCGCGCCCTTCGTGCGGGTGAGCGCGCCGGAGCGGCAGGAGTCGAAGATGGCGATGCGGATGTCCGCAGGGGACTGGGCGAGCCGCGCCTTGAAGGCGGAGAAGGCGAGCTCGGAGCGGCCGAGCCGCAGCGCGCCGTCCTTCGCGTGGCCCGAGTAGTAGACGAAGAGGGCAGTGCGCTCGCCGCGGGCGCGGGCCTCGCGCGCGCGCACCTCGAGCGAGCCGAGCGCGGAGAGCACCTCGTCGGCGCTCGCGTCCAATAGGAGCCGCGAGTCCTCGGGCTGCACGCCGCCGAGCCGCGTGAGCAGCCCGTGCATCCTGCGCGCGTCCTCGCGGGCGAAGAGCAGGGGTTGCGTGCCATCTCCCCCGGAGTCATTCCCCGCCACGAGCGCGAAGCGCCGCAGCGCCTGCGCCGAAGCAGTGAAGGAGAACAGCACCACCACCGTGGCCAGGAGGGCGAAGAGTCCCCTCTCCCCCTGGGAGAGGGAAAGGGTGAGGGATGATCGCGTTTTCTGCGTCCCTCTCACGGCTTCACCAGCAGCCACTGCGTCTGCTCACCGGGAACGTCGAGCGCGCCCATCGAGGAGACGTTCCGACCGGCCCGCTCGAAGGCCCGTTCCGCCGCCGCGCGCACGCTCTCCACGGTGAGCGGCCGGCGGCTGCGCACGAGCACCACGCGCTCGAGGCCCGTCCCGGTGAACTCGAGGCTGTCGGGCAGGTACTGCAGGCCCGCGCCCACCTGTGCCGGAAGACTCTCCCCGGTCTCTGGGTAGAGCGCGCTCACCACGCCCGCAGCGTCCACCGACACGGCGAGCACGTATTCGCCCTGCAGTGCGGCGTACCCGAGGCGCACGCGCTCTCCGGCCGCGAGCGCCTCAGGCTCGCCGGGCGTGGCCACGCGCTGCTGCGCGCCCCCGGCACCGGCGATGCGCAGCTCGGATACCGCGTCGCCGCCCTTGATGCGGTTGCCATGCGTGGGCTCGCGCATCAGCTGCGGCACCACCGCCACGCCCACGAGCAGCACCGCCGCCATCGCCGCGAGCGGTGCGAGCCTGCGGCCGATCGGAACGGCCACGCGCTGCTTCGGGGCCGCGCGCTCGAGCACACCCGCCTCGAAGCGCGCGAAGGGCACCGAGGCCTCGAACTGCTCCTGCTGCGCGACGTGCGCCTGCAGCGCTGTGCGGCACGCGACGCAGCTCGCCGCGTGCTCGCGCGCTTCGTCCGCGCCGGCGAAGTTCCGCTCGCCTGCGTGCAGGCGGTGCAGCGTCCATGCGGAGGGATGCGTGCTCATCGCAGGGCCACCTCCGCGCCGCCGAGCGCCGCGAAGGTTTCCAGGCGCTTGCGGATGGTGGGCACGGAGCGCCCGAGCAGCGCCGCCACCTCCTCCAGCGTCATGCCGTCCACGTGGTAGTGCACCACCGCGGCTTGCGTCTCCCGGTCCACGCGCGAGAGCAGGCTGCGCACCAGGTCGCGCGTCTCGTGCACCTGCGGGCCGCCGTGCCCCTCGGGCTCGGCCGCCGCGTCGCGCTCGAACCACGCGCGCCACGGGGCGCGCTCGCTGCGCAGCTGGTTGAGGCAGTGGTGGGTGGCGATCTTCATCAGCCAGGTGAGGGGAGAGGCCTCGGCGCGGAAGGCGTCGGCATGCGTGAGCGCCCGGGCGAACACCTCCTGCATCGCGTCCTCCGCCCGGTCCGGGTCCTTCAAGAGGTAGCGGCAGCGCCCGTAGACGCTGCCGCCGTGGGTCTCGTACATCGCGCGCAGGAAGGCCTGCCGGTCGCCGTCGCGCGCTTCGCGACGGCCACCGACCACTTGCAACGCAGGCCGGGGGCTGGCCGTCACGCGCGCTCGACTCGGGGGGCTACCGGCTACGGCAGCGCGGCAGCGTACGACGCGGTGGTGAAGACGCAGTTGGCGTCCTCGGAGCCGTAGCCCGCGGGGGCGCCCGGGTACTGGGCGTTGTAGTAGCGGCTGATGAAGTTCGTGTCCCAGCACTCGCTCACGGTGAAGGCGCCGGCGCCCAGGTCACCGCCGGAGAGCCGCACGTCCGAGCGGCCCGCGCCGCCCGCCTGCCAGCGGCTCTTCACGGTCATGCGCTCGAGGCCCGGGTTCGCATCCACGTTCTTGTTCTGGACGAAGACGAACTCCCCACCGGCGCGCGGAGTGGCCTTGTAGCTGTAGTCGGCATCCACGCGGCGGCCGCTGTCATCGCGGATCTGCGTGAACTTCACCGCGACGCTCGCCTCGGCGCCGGGAGCGAGGCGCGAGTAGGTGAAGAGGCCCGAGCCCACGTTGTTGTCGTGCTCGGCAAGGGTCGCCCCCTTGTCCCAGTCCACGGTGAAGGTGCCCGAGCCGAAGTGCTTCAGGCGCGCCCCGGAGCCGTCGCGCGCGACGGTGTGCGTGCCGGAGAGCACCGTGACGTAGGCGGAGTCGTCCGCCGCCTTGGCCTTGCCCTCGAGGGCGTAGGTATAGGTGTCGTCCGCAGTGCGGGTGACGCTGAGCTTCCAGGTGTTGGGGGCGAGGTCGTCGGTGTACGGGCCCCAGACGGCCGTGTCGCCGCTCACGCTGGTCGGGGTGTGGTCGGTGATCTTCTCGAGCAGGGTGAGCACGGCCACCGTGCCGCCGTTGACCAGCGCCGTCGCGCCGCGGGTGAGTTGATAGAGGTCCGCGATCTGGCCCTGACCGCCCATCGCCTGCACGCGACCGTCGTTCACGCTCTGCCCGGACACGGACGGCACGTTCACGGCCGCCGTCTCGGTGGAGGGCAGGCCCTCGCGGAACGGCTCCCCCTCGTCCGCGGGCTGGCAGGCGGACAGCAGCAGGGCGGCGGTGGCACCAGACAGCAGGCTCTTGCGAAGCATCGATCTCTCCTCGGCAGCGCCGGCAGCATTGCCGGCCGCTTCCCAGCACGTCCCCCGGCGGGCCGTCCTGGTTTTCCCTATGGACACCGCACCCCCTAAAAACAGAAAGCGGACCGCGAAATAGGTCAAAAGCTGGGGAGTTTCGCGGGTTTGTGCGGCGGCCGGGGAATTCCGCGCCATTGTGCCCGATGCGGGAGGTCGTTGTCGCCTTGCCCGCTCGGACGCTGCACGGCCGTACAAGGGGCGCGCAGGCTCCCGGGAAATGACCCCGTCCCTAGCTTTGGCAAATGGAAAAGCGACACCCGAACCACCCTGGTGAGCTGGGCACCGACTCGACGCTCGCAGAGCGGCTGCGGCAGCCCGACGAGATCAACGCCCGTGCGCGCGCCATCGAGGTCCTCCAGGCGGCCGGGGTCCCGTTCGTGGTGGGAGGCGCGTACGCGTACGCGACCTACACCGGCATCTACCGGGACACGAAGGACCTGGACCTCTTTCCGCGCAAGCGCGACGCGCTGCGCGCGCTCGAGGTGCTGGAGAAGGACGGGTGGCGCACGGAGCGCACCGACGAGGTGTGGCTCTACAAGGCCTTCAAGGGCGAGTACTTCGTGGACTTCATCTTCTCCTCGGGCAACGGCATCGCGACCGTGGACGACGAGTGGTTCGAGCACGCCAAGACGGGCAAGGTGTTCGGCCACGAGTGCCTCATCGCACCGGCCGAGGAGGTCATCTGGTCCAAGGGCTTCGTCATCGAGCGCGAGCGCTACGACGGCGCGGACGTGAACCACCTCATCCTCAAGGCCGGGCCCCACATGGACTGGGAGCGGCTGCTGCGCCGCTACGACCGGTACTGGGAGGTGCTCTTCAGCCACCTGATGCTGTTCCGCTTCGCGTACCCCTCCGAGCGCGACATCGTGCCCGAGTGGCTGATGGCGGAGCTCATGTCCCGCACGCTCGACAGCGTGAAGGAGGGCAACTGGGACCGGAAGCTGTGCCGCGGCAACCTCATCTCCCGCGTGAACTACACCGTGGACATCGGGCACTGGGGCTTCGAGGACGGCCGCAAGTGGGACGAGGGCGAGCGCGACCAGCCGATGGACGACGTGCCCGCAGCTGCAGCGAACGGGCACTGAGCCGTCACGAGTGTCCCCTCTCCCTCTGGGAGAGGGTCAGGGTGAGGGAAGCGGATCCCGCACTCGCGTAACCCTCGCGCTCCGCCCTGGCCGGCGGTATGCATCCCCGTCACGGAAGACACGTGCCCTGTGGCCGCCGAGCCACATGGGACCGCTCTCGGGGAAGGCGCCAGATGTCCACCGCAGTGCCGATCGTGGTGCAGAAGTACGGCGGCTCGTCCGTCGCGGACGTGGAGAAGATCCGCAAGGTCGCGAGCCGGGTGAAAGCGACGCGGGATTCGGGGCGGCAGGTGGTGGTGGTGGTGAGCGCGATGGGCGACACCACGGACGAGCTGCTGGGCCTCGCGAAGCAGGTGTCGCCGGATCCGCCGCGCCGCGAGCTGGACATGCTGCTCACCTGTGGCGAGCGCATCAGCATGGCGCTGCTGTCGATGGCGCTGCACGAGCTGGGTGTCGCGGCGATCAGCTTCACGGGAAGCCAGAGCGGCATCATCACGAACGACGCGCACGCACAGGCGCGCATCGTGGAGGTGCGGCCCTACCGCATCCAGGACGAGCTCGCGAAGGGCAAGGTCGTCATCGTCGCCGGCTACCAGGGCGTCTCGTACAAGCGCGAGGTGACCACGCTGGGGCGCGGTGGCTCGGACACGACGGCAGTCGCCCTCGCGGCGGCGCTGAACGCCGAGGCCTGTGAGATTTACTCGGACGTGGACGGCATCTTCAGCGCGGATCCGCGGGTGGTGCCGGACGCGAAGAAGCTGGACCAGCTCACCTACGACGAGATGCAGGAGCTCGCGAGCGCGGGCGCGAAGGTGCTCAACGCGCAGGCGGTGGAGTTCGCGAAGGCGAAGGGCATCGTCATCCTGGCGAAGACGGCGCACGCGCAGGGGAGTGGCACGGCGGTGCAGGACCTCGCGGCTCCGGCGGACGTGCGCGTGCGCGGCGTGACGGCGGAGGCCGAGATGGCCGTGCTCACGGCGAGCAGCGAGGGGCGCGAGCTCGCGGAGTTGCTCGAGTTCCTCGACGCGCGCGGCGTGCGCGGGCGGGCACTCTCCTTCGACGGGCTCCCGGGCACCGGAGGCCGCAGCTTCATCGCGGTGCCGCTGCAGGACGTGCACGGACTGGAGGCCCTGGAGCGAGACCTGCGCGCCCGGTTCGGCACGCGCGTGGCGCTGCAGCAGGAGGTGGGCACGGTGACCTGCGTGGGCGCGGGGCTCAACGCGGACTGGGGCCACCTGCGCCGCGCGATGCTCGCCGCGGACGCGCTGGGAGCCCGCGTGCACGCGGTGCACACGTCTCCACTGCAGCTCTCGCTGCTCGTGGACAAGGCGCACCTCAAGCCACTCACGCAGCGGCTGCATGCGGAGTTCGTGCGCGGTTGAGGCTTCGTCGGCTGCTGTGGAATCCATGCGCTAGGGTCCGACCATGGGAATGACAGTGGTCTGGAGCGAGGCACTCGACCGACTGCGCGCGGCAGGTACGGAACGAGAGGCTCTGCAGGCCACGGCCGAGTTGATCGATGAGGTCGTCGACGGTGGCGTCGCAGTGGCGGAGGCGGCCGCGCCGGCCGCGGCGTCGATCATCAGCGACCTCGGCAATCGACGTGAATTCCGGATCTGCTCTCTCTGGGTACTCGTTGAGATTGCGCGATGTATCGGCCTCTGGGCCAAGACAGCACGGGGAAAAGATGCGCCGAACATCCGCGCAGCCGTCGAGCACGAGGCGCACGTCGCGAGCGTCCTTGCGACGGGTCAGCACGCCTACGTCAGCCTAATGTCCGACCACGAGGCAGACGTGAGGTCCATGGCGTACCTCCTGACCGGCCTCTGCGCGCCGGAGCCCGCGGTCGCAGCGCGATTGCTCGCCGAGCACGAGCGCGTCGAGACTCACCGTCTGGCCAGGGCATGCGCACGGCAGGGAGTGCTCGTAGCAGTGGCTCGGGCGAAGGCGGAGGAGCGCGAGCCGGCGCTCGTCGAGTCAGTTCGAGAGTACGTGCGCTCCGGTACTTCCGAGGACCGAGGGCGGCTACGACGAGTGGTCGAGGAACACTCGGGCGTGGGTCTGCCCCCGGCCGCACGTGAGGTGCTAGGCGCAACTGTCACGCTGCTGAGTGACCCAGAGGGGCCCTTCTGGCCGATCGAGAACCTCTGATGCCCCTCCAGCCGCGCCTCAGCCGGCAGACGCAGCCTGCTCCGGCGCACTCGCGCGCTGCGCCTCGAGCGGCACTGACGGCGCGGCAGCCTGCTCCTTGCCCGGCACGGACAGCCGCACCGGCGGCGCGCTCTCGCGCGGCATGACGAGCGTCTCGCCGCGTGCCACGTGCCGGTACACGGCGTCGTGCGCGGCGACCATCCGCTGCAGCGTCAGCTCGCGCTCCACGAACGCGCGGCCCGCGACGCCCATCTGCCGCGCCCACGCGGGCTCCTTGAGCAGCCGGCTGAAGGCATTGGCGAGGCTCACCGGCGCCTCCACGGGCACCACCAGGCCGCGCTCCTCGTGCTTCACGAGCTCGGGATTGCCGCCCGCGTGGGTGACGACCATCGGCAGCGCCGAGGCCATGCCCTCCATGATGGCGTTGCTCAGCCCCTCGTGCGTGGAGCAGAGGACGCCAAACGTCCCTCGCTCGTAGATGGCCGGCACGTCCGTGCGGTGCCCGAGGAAGTGCACCTTGTCCGCGACCCCCAGCGTGCGCGCGAGCAGCTCGAGCTCACCGCGCCGCGGCCCATCGCCCACGAGGTACGCGTGCAGCGGCTGGCCGAAGCGGTTCACCTGGGCCACCGCGGCGAGCAGGTCCTCCTGCCGCTTCACCGGGTGGTTCATGTTCGCCACGTGGATGACCACGGGCGCGCCCCGGGTGTCCGGCAGCGGCGCCTTGAGCCCCTCGCGGCGGCGCGCATCGAAGCGCGGCAGGTCCAGACCGTTGTGCACCACGCTCACGCGGTGCGCGGGGATGCCCTCGCCCTCCACGAGCATGGTGCGGATGAGCTCGGCGTTGCCGATGACGTGGTCCGCCATGCGGCTGAGCTGCGTGAGCAGCAGGCGCTGGGCCGGGTTGTGCCAGTGCGCGAGGTCCAGCCGGCCGACGATCACCTTGCACCCGGCGAGCTTCGCGGCGGGCACGGCGACGAGCGTCGCGGTGTAGTCGTGCACGTGCACCAGCTCGATCTTCTCCTTGCGCAGCCACGCCGCGAGCCGGGCGATCTGCAGGGCGGTGTTGGGGCGCGCGAAGCCGCCGGTGAGCGGGAAGGCGCGCGGCACGTGGCCGAGGCGCTCCACCTCGGCGAGCAGGGGCCCCTTGAGGTCCAGCACGCCCACGCTCACCTGGTAGCGGGCGCCGAGCCCGCGCAGCAGCTCCACGATCTGCACCTCGGTGCCACCGAGGTAGAAGGCGCGGGTGAACTGGGCGAGTCGGATGGGGGCGGAGGGCGCATCGGGGCGCACGGTGTTTCGAGAAGGCATTTCCAGGATCTCCGTCGCGTGCTGCAGACCGGCAACGCCTACATCGGGCTCCATGCCGGTGAAGAGTTCAGGGTTGGACCCCGCATCCAGGCGTGCGAAGGGCGCAACGTCGCGGTCCACCACGGCGTTGGGGCCGATGACCGCGCCCTCGCCGATCCGGATGGCGCCCACGAGCTTCGCGCCGGCGCCGATCTGCACGTGGTCTCCCACGCGCGGGGCCTCGGCGTCGCGCCACTCGCCGATCATCACGTCCTGCCCGATGCGGCAGTGCGCGCCGACCTCGGCGCGCGGGTGCAGGAACACGCCGCGGCCTCCCTCCTCGAGCACGGTGCCCTCGCCGATGCGCGCACCCAGCGGCAGGTGCGAGCGCGTGAGCAGGGATGCGGCGCTCTGGGTGAGCGAGGGCAGCATCGGCACTCCCCGCTGCTGCAGGCGCTGCGCGAGCCGCTGCAGGCGCAGGGCATCGAGCACACCTGGAGCCTCGGGCTGCACCGCGGGGTTCTCGGCGCTCATCACGGGCTCCTTCCGGGCGCGCGGAGGGCGCGCTCCAACGTCAGGCGTAGATCTCGTCCTCGTCGCCGGGCTTGCGCGCGCCGGCCGCGGGAACCTCGAACTGCGGGAACAGCTCGGGCGCACCCTGCGCCACGGCGTTGCCGTGGGCGCTCAGCTCGGGCTTCAGCTCGAGCGCGGCGGCCTTGAGCAGCTGCGGCGCGGAAGAGAGGGGCTGCGGCGCGTTGGCGCGGTCCTCGGGCGGCACGGCGCGGCCGGTGGCCTGCTCGTACTCGGTGGCCGGGTCGTTCATGAGGCGGATGACCTTCGCGGGCACGCCGCCCACGATGGCGCCGGCCGGCACGTCCTTGGTCACCACCGCGTTCGCGCCGATGACCGCGAAGTCGCCGATCTTCACGGGCCCCAGGATCTTCGCGCCCGCGCCGATGCGCACGTAGTCACCGATGGTGGCGCCGCCCTGCATCCCCTCGCGGCCGCCCACGATGACGAACATGGAGAAGAGGCAGTGGCGGCCGATCCTCGCCTGCGGGTGGATGAAGTTGCCCACGCCGTTGTAGCCGAACTTGGTGCCCTCGCCGACCTCGGTCGTGTAGGGCAGGTAGGCCTGGTACAGCAGCCGCATCATCTGCCGCACGAGGCTGGGCACCACCGGGATACCCAGCTGCTTCGCCTTGCGCCCCACCCGCTGCAGCCCCAACACGTCCATGTCACTCCCTCCCTGGCAGCGCCTCCTTGCGAGGCGGGGCAACGTAGGGACGCGCCTGGGGAGCGGCAAGGCCTGGCGGGAGAAGCGGGGCTCCCAGGATCTGCCCGGCGCGTGCACACCGTGGGCAAGACCCTGGAAGGACGGGCGAATGCGCCGCCTTGTACGCCGGTGCGAGGGCGCACCGGCGTCCAGGCAACTGACTACTCCGTGACGCTGGCGGAGGCGCCCGCGGTGCAGCCGGACTCCACCGCGCCGAGGTCCGGCGCCTTGCCGCAGTAGGGCAGGCCCAGGTCCACGCCGCGGTCCACCGCGTCGCTGCCGGGCATGAGCGCGGAGCCGCTCGCGAGCGCGTTTGCCGTCTGCACCGAGTGCGCGTCGTTGCCGGTGGCGCGCCAGGCGCTCAGCGGGTCGCCGGTCCACGAGGAGGACGGGGCGAACATGGAGCCCTCGGTGAAGCTCGCGCCGTTGAGGTACAGGTTGTAGTCCATGGCGAGGCCCGGGGTGAGGCTGCCCAGGTTCACCGCGGCGCGGGAGGCGAAGATGTTGTTCTTCACCACCGTGTCGTTGGACGCGCCGTTGGTGCCGTGGCCCACGCTGAAGGCGAAGCCCTCGGTGTTGGTGATGGTGTTGTTGAGCACGCGCACGTTCTGGCTGCCCTCGATGCGGATGCCGGTGCCCTCGGGGATGACGGTGTCGCGGATGCGGTTGCGGCGGATGGAGACGTTGCTCACCTGGCCGTAGTTGCCCTTGTTGCCGCCCACCGCGATGCCGAGCGCGGCGTCCGAGATGTCGTTGTCCTCGATGACCACGTCGCGCGCGCTCAGGTGCACGACGATCGCCTCACCGCGCGCCGAGGCCGACGTCCGGAAGCCGTGCATGCGGTTGCGGCGCACCGTCACGCCGAAGCAGGACTTGATGTCCACGGCGTTCTCGTCGTTCGAGTAGAGGTGGTTGCCCTCGATGAGCACGTTCTCGGCCGGGGGCAGGGTGCTGAAGCCCTCGGGCCCGAGGCACTGCACCGAGTCACCCGAGTTGCGGTGGATGTCGTTGTTGCGGACGGTGATGTCCTTGCTCGTGGGCGTGATGACGATGCCGTGGCTGTCGTCCGAGCCGCGCGAGAAGTCGTGGATGTGGTTGTTCTCGATGGTCACGCCCACCGCGTCGTCAGCGGTGTTCACGCCGCTGCCGAAGGCACCGTGGTGCAGCTCGCTGTTGCGCAGCACCGAGCCCTGCGTGGTGCCGGAGAATGTGACGGCGGCCTGCGCCTGGCCCTTCACGTCGAACTCGAAGCCGTCGATGACCCAATGGGGCCGCTGCACCTGCAGCATGTACCAGCCGCCGGAGACGGGGACGATCGTGGGGCTGCCCTCGCCCTTGAGGGTGATCTTCGCGCTCGCGGTGCCGGCCTTCGCGTTCGTGCCGATGCGCAGGCGCTCCGCGTAGGTGCCGGACTGCACGCGCACGACCTCACCGGGACCCGCCACGGTGATCGCCTTGCCGATGGTGCGGAAGGGCGCGGCCTTGCTGCCCGCGGAGGCGTCGTTGCCCGAGGGGCTCACGTACCACTCGCGCGTGTAGCTGGGCTCCTGACCGGGCGTCGTGGGCTGGACGCCCGCGCCGGTGCCGGGCGTCACGGTGCCGGGCTGCGAAGGGGAGGGCGACAGGCCCGTGGGGTCCTCGGTCACGGTGCCGGTGCCCTGCTGATCACAGGCGGCTACTCCCAGAGCGAGCGAGCACGTGAGCAGGAGGCTGTGCAACTTCGTCATGCGTGGACACCCTTTCGTGTTTGAGCGCCCGCCTGAACGCGTCCCGCACGTGCCTCATTCGCCCGCGCTCCCCTGCCGGCCTGCAGGGCAGGGCGGCGAGTACGATGTAGGCCTCCGAACGCAGCAAGGCCCCGGATTCACCCACAGCGGGGGTGAAGCCAGGGCCTCGGGGACCGGAGCGGACGGCTAGCGCTTCGTCAGCGCGCTGAGCGCCTTGAGGCGCGGATCCAGCTCCTGCTTCGTGCGGCGCTGATCCGGCGTCTCCTTCGGCAGCTCCACGAAGGTGCACATCTCGCACAGGCGGCTGTAGATGCGCTCGCCCACCCGATCGCGCAGCAGGAGCTCGGGCTCGGCGGCCGCCTGCTTGAGCCCTTCACTGGACTGATAGCCCGCGGCCGTGCGCACGCTGCGCTTCTCCGGCGCGAGCGCGTAGTTGGTCGCGAAGAGGGTGGTGCGCTTCGCGTTGTAGCGGCGCGAGATGAGCTCATCGAGCGTGTCCAGCTCGAACTGGCTGCCGCGCCCCTTGCCCAGCTCGTCGATGGCGAGCACCTCGACCTCGGAGAGGGGGCCGATGATCTCGCCGCCGCTCTTGCCGTCCTTGAAGCCCTTGCGGATGGTCGCGTAGAGGAACGAGATCTCCACGTACTGCGCCTCGGCGCCGCCCTCGAGCACGAGGTGCGCGAGCGTCGCGGCGAGCAGGTGCGTCTTGCCCGTGCCCACCGGGCCGCTGAGGATGAAGCCCTTGTTGTCGCCGTCGCGCTTGTAGTGGTGCGCGAAGTCCATCGCCACGTGCTTGGCCAGCTCCGCGGGCGCGCTCGAGGCGCGGTAGTTCTCGAAGGCCGCGTGCGCGAGGACGCCGGGAAGCTCCACCTGGTTGAAGCGCGCGATGCGCCGGCGCAGGAGCGCGCAGCTGCAGGGCACCAGCACCTCGTACTTCTTCGGGCCCACCTTCGAGCTGAAGGTCTCCTCGCGCACCGCGTACACGCTGCCGGTGCCGTTGCACGCGTCGCAGCGCTCCGAGCACTCGCAGGCGCGCGCCAGCGCCCGCATGTCCCGCCGCTCGATGACGTACTTCCTGCCTGCGCACCGGGCGCAGCCCTCTGTGCTTCGCGTGTTCTGCATGTGCACGGACTCCATAGCAGAGGCTCCCCGCGGGCGCACCCGCCCCTCCCGGAGGAGGAGGGGACTGTCAGAGCTCGGTCAGCCCCAGGCGGCGGCGCACCAGCGCGATCAGCCGGAAGCGGCGCGAGAGCCGGCGCGAGCGCGCGCTCAGGCCCGCCTGGCTCGTGGGGTCTCCCTGCGCCTCGCGCCACAGCGCGCGGCGGTTTCTCCAGGGCATCGCGCGCAGCAGCAGCGCGAAGGCGAGCGCCTCCTGCCGGTCCGCCTGCGAGGGCTCCTCGGGCACCTGCACCAGCACCCGCTCGAGCAAGAGCGCCACGCGCTCGGTGAGCGCCGGGGCCTCCACCGCGAGCTGCGCGAGCGTGGCGCGCAGCCGCAGGTGCCGCGTCTCCTCCCACGTCTTCGCCTTGCGCTTGCCCGCGCCGCTCTCGGGCTCCTCGGTCCCCGTGCCTCCGGCCGCGCGCTGCAGGTAGCGGCGGATCTCCGCGTCCACCTGCCGCCGGCACGCGCGAAGCGAGCGCAGCAGCGGCTCTCCGGGGCGCGCGTCGAACTGGGCCTTCTCCGCCGAGCGCGCGATGCCGCGCGCGACCACCTCGAAGGGCACCTTCGCCTCGGCCCAGCTGACCAGGAGCTGCGCGTCGAGCGCGCTGAGCATCAGCCCCGCACCACGCACGGCGAGGAAGTAGTCCTGCACCAGCTCTTCGAAGCTGGCGCCTTCGGGAAGGAGGCTCATGAGGGGAACGGGCGGTGGATGTAGGGCCGGAGCTGAGCAGGCAAGGAGACGAGCGACGGCCGTTCTCTACCAGCCCGGACGGACATTCCACAGCACCCCTGAAAAGAGTTGGTGATGCCTTCCTCGCCGAGCAAGCTGGCACCCTCGGTTAGTTGACCGCCTCCTGGCCATTACGCATCATGCGCCGGCTTTTCTCCTGAAATTCCCGAGCAGTCCCGGCCACTTGCCATGTAGGGAAGTGGGCGAGCGGCCCTCGGCTCAAGCGATAGGATGACCATGCGCCGTTCGCTCTTCCTCAGCCTCGTGCTCCTCGCCACGGTGTCCGTGGCGCAGGACAAGAAGGCCCCGCGCGATGCCGACCTCGGCAAGAAGGCGGCGACGTCCGTCGACAAGTCGCTCGCCGGTGACATCAGCCGCACCAAGGCGGCGGCGGACAAGGCCGTCCCGCTGCAGTACGACCAGTTCCGCCTCGGCGTGGAGCTGCAGGTCGCGAGCAAGCGCCGCGAGCAGATCGAGAGCCTGAAGAAGATCATCTCGCTCTCCGCGGACCAGAAGGAGGCCCCCAGCCTGCACTTCCGCCTGGGCGAGCTCTACTGGGAGGAGGCCAAGTTCTTCTTCATCGAGGCGAACCGCAAGGACGACGACCTCATCGCCGCGATGAACCGCAACGACGCCGCGGGCCAGAGCCGCGCGAAGGCGGACAAGGCGGAGCTGCTCGCGCAGAGCAAGAGCTACGGCAAGCTCGCGGTCGAGCAGTACACGAAGATCGTGCAGGAGTACCCGAAGTTCGAGCGCACGGACGAGGTGCTCTTCTTCCTCGGCCAGTACCTCATGGAGAACGGTGAGGATCGCAAGGCGCTCGTCGCCTACAAGCGGCTCATCGAGAAGTTCCCCAAGAGCAAGTACGTGCCGGACGCGCACCTGGCCTTCGGCGAGTACTACTTCAACAACTCGAAGGGGAAGCGCGAGGAGCTGGAGAAGGCGCTCGCCAGCTACAAGAAGGCGGCCGAGTACCCGGAGAACCAGGTCTACGCCTTCGCGCTCTACAAGCAGGGCTGGTGCTACTTCAACCTGGCCGACTACGCGAACGCCAAGGACAAGTTCAAGACGGTGGTGCTCTACGGCGAGCTCGCCGGCGCGCAGGCCGTGGAGAAGGACGGCGGCAAGAGCGGCAAGGGCACGCTGGTGCGCGAGGCGCGCGGCGACTTCGTGCGCAGCTACGCACGCGAGGGTGACGCGAAGGCCGCGCGCGACGAGTTCGGCAAGGTGGCGAGCACGCCCGAGGACCGGTTCACCATGCTCAAGCAGCTGGCGAACCTGTACTACGAGGACGGCAAGGACCGCGAGGCGGCGCTCACCTTCAACACGCTGATCAAGGAGAAGCCGCTGTCCCCCGAGGCCCCCGGCTTCCAGGGCAAGATCGTCGACTGCGTGCTGCGCATGGGCAACAAGGAGCGCACCGTGGGCCAGGTGCGCCGGCTCGTGAAGATCATGAACGACGTCGAGAGCTCCGGCGTCATCAAGAGCGACAAGGACAAGCAGGCGCTGGCGGACGCGCGCGAGCTCTCCGAGCGCACGCTCTCCAACCTCGCCGTCACCTGGCACAACGAGGGCAAGAAGACCCGCGACGAGGAGACCTTCAAGTACGCGGACATGATCTACGGGGACTACCTCACGCTGTTCCCGGAGAACCCCAAGGCCTACGACCTGCGCTTCTTCTGGGCCGAGCTGCTCAACGACAACCTGCAGCAGTTCGAGAAGGCCGCGGAGAACTACACGCTCGTCGTGCTGCAGGACGCGAAGAAGCTCGAGGCGAAGGACCCGAAGGGCAAGCCCGCGCCGCAGAAGGCCGGCAAGTGGCTGACCAACGCCGCCTACAACGCGGTGCTCGCCTACGACGAGGTGGTGAAGAAGCTCGAGGAGAGCGGCCAGCTCAAGACCGAGACCGGCTCGGACATCCAGAAGAAGGTGGCCATCCCCGGGCCGAAGCAGGCGCTGCTGGATGCCTGCGAGCGCTACATCCGCTACGTGCCCAAGGGCGACAAGCGGGTGGAGATCGAGTTCAAGGCCGCGAACATCTACTACCGCTACAACCACTTCGACGAGGCGGTGCTGCGCTTCAGCGAGATCGCGCTCAACTACCCCGAGTACAAGTTCGAGAACGGGGAGCGCGCCGCCGAGATCGCCGCCAACCTCATCCTGGACTCGTACAACCTGCTGCAGGACTACGCGAAGGTGAACGAGTGGGCGCGCCGCTTCTACAACAACGACAAGCTCGCCAGCGGCCCCTTCCGTGACCAGCTCGCGCGCCTCATCGAGCAGTCCAGCTTCAAGCTGGTGAACCAGCTCGAGGCCAAGGGCGAGTTCGCTCGCGCGGGCGACGCCTACCTGACCTTCGTGGCGGAGTTCCCGAAGTCCGAGATCGCCGACAAGGCGCTCTACAACGCGTCCGTCGACTTCTTCAAAGCGAAGATGGTGGACCGCTCCATCCAGACCCGCCAGCGCATCATCCAGAGCTACCCGCGCTCCAGCTTCATCCCCGCCTGCATCTACGCGAACGCGGAGGCGCTCGAGGCGATCGGCGACTTCAGCGAGGCGGCCGAGGCCTACGAGCTGTACGTGCGCGGCTACGAGCGCAGCATTGACGCGAAGGGCGGTATGAAGAGCGGCGGCGGCGCGAGCAAGGCCGCGCACGCCCGCGCCCGCGCGCAGGCGAGCCGCAAGAAGGCGAAGGCCCAAGCGGCCGCCGCGGCCGAGCCCGAGAAGAAGGATCCCGTGCAGGTGTGGGAGGAGCCCAAGGCGCAGGTGGCCCTGTTCAACGCGGCCACCTACCGTGACGGGCTCGGCCAGTACAAGGCGGCGCTGAAGGACCGCGAGCACTTCCTCGAGCTGTGGCCCAAGAGCAAGGACGCGGAGAGCGTGTTCCTCTCCATCGCGGACCTCTATGAGAAGAGCGGCGCCTACGGCCGCGCGCTCAAGCAGCTCGAGGACTACGAGCGCGAGTACATGCGCTCGCCCAGCAAGGTGCTCGAGGCGGAGGGCCGCATCGCGGCCATCTACGAGCAGAAGCTGCGCCGCCCGCGCGAGGCGAACCGCATCTACAACCGCGTCTACGACTACTTCGAGAAGCTGCCGCGCCGCATCCGCAAGGAGCTGGACAAGCCGGCGCTCGCGGCCGTGGCCCGCGCGCACATGCTGCGCATCGAGCCGGACTACGCCCAGTTCGCCCGCCTGCGCCTGTCCTGGGGCCGCCCGGCCTCGCCCGAGGCCTTCAAGGCCAGCATCAAGGAGAAGAAGAAGGCGCTGGACGTGGTGCAGCGGCTCTACGTGGAGACCGTGCAGCTGGGCGCCGCCGACTCCGGCATCTGCGCCCTGCACCGCCTCGGCCTCGCGTACGACAACTTCGCGGACAAGGTGATCAACGCGCCCATGCCCCCGGGCACCGACGAGGCCATGCGCGACGCGCTCAAGGAGCAGTTCACCACCGAGGCGCAGCCGCTCAAGGACCAGGCCACCGAGGCGCTCAAGAGCGCGGTGGCCAAGGGCCACGAGCTGGACGTGTACAACGACTGCTTCGCCAAGAGCCTGCAGCTCTTGCGCACCACCTACGCGCCCGAGCAGTTCCCCGAGGTCCCCGAGGACAAGCTGCCGCTGCTCAACGTGAAGCACGCGGTGGCGGTGGAGGGCGGCGGGCTGCTCAGCGACATCCAGCCCGTGCCGGCCGCGACCGTGCAGGCCCCGCAGAAGGCGGCGGAGAGCCAGGACCTGCGCGAGGACCTCGAGGCCCTGACCAAGCAACTGCGCGCCAAGCAGGCCAGCACGCCCGCGGCGGAGCGCACCCAGACCCCTGACGCAAAGACTGCCTCGGACAAGGCCAAGAAGGCCGACTCCGAGGAGCCGGAGGACTTCCTCTAATGCTGCGCACCCTGATCACCCGCTCCTGCCTCGTCGCCCTCGCGGCGCTCGCCGCCACCGGCTGCTCGGCCTCCAAGGCCACCAGCAAGGTCGCGCCCGGGGCCACCGCGGCGCGCCCGCAGGCGGAGGCCGCGCCCGAGATCTCCAACCGCGCGAAGCTGCTCTTCGAGGACGCGGTGAAGAGCTTCGAGGCGCAGAAGAAGGCGAAGGCCTTCGACTACGCCTCGCTCGAGCGCAAGTTCCGGCTCGCGCAGGAGGCGGACGGCAACCTCGCCGAGGCGGACTACAACCTGGGCGTCATCGCCGAGCGCCAGGGCAAGCTGCAGGAGGCGCGCGCCCACTACAACGACGCGCTCAAGAAGAAGCCCTCCCTGCGCCAGGCCTCCGAGAACCTCGCCGTGCTCACCCAGAACAGCGGGGACGTGGGCGGCGCGGTCGCGCTCTACCAGGACATCCTGCAGCGCTTCCCGGACGATGCCTCCGCGCGCGCCCGGCTCGCGGAGATCTACCGCCAGACCGGCGACCACGCGAAGGCGATGGAGTTCGCGCGCGCCGCCCGCATGCGCGACCCGCAGTCCATCGCGGCCTACAAGGTCGCGATCCGCAGCTACCTGGACCGCAAGCAGTTCTCCATGGCGAAGCTGGAGCTGCTGCGCGCGGTGAAGCTGGACGAGAGCGACCCCGAGCTGCCGTACCTCGGCGGCCTCATCTTCCAGGCCGAGGGCAAGCCCGAGGACGCGCGCCTGCAGTTCGTGCGCTCGCTCGAGGCGCGTGCCGACTACCTGCCGGCGCACGTGCAGCTCGCGCAGCTCGCGCTCGCAAGCGAGAACTACGCGGGCGCCGAGGAGCACCTGCGCCGCGTGCTGCAGGCGGACGGCAAGAACGCCGCCGCGCACCTGGACCTGGGCGTGGCCTACAAGGGCCAGGGCCAGTACGACAAGGCGATGCAGGAGTACGACGAGGCGGAGAAGCTCGACCCCGAGCTGCCCGCCATCTACCTCAACCGCGCCATCGTCCTGCACCGCGCGAAGGACGCGCCCGAGCGCGCGATCGAGCTCTACAAGAAGTACCTCGCGATGAACGGCGGGGACGTGGCGCTCAGCGCCGAGGCGCCCGTGTTCGCGCTGCTCAAGGACGCGGAGGCGGCGGTGCAGACCAAGGCCGAGGCCAAGCGCGCGATGGAGGAGGCCGCGAAGATGGAGGCCGCCCAGGCGGCGCAGGACGCCAAGATGAAGGCCGCCGAGGCGAAGTCCGGCGAGCCTGCGGGCCCCGCTCCGGCTCCCGCCGCAGCGCCGGCCACCGGCGGCAAGGTGACGCCCGCCTCGGGCACCGCCGCTCCCGCGCAGGTGCAGCCCGCGACGCAGAAGACGCCGGTGGGACCCGTGGCGCCGGTGAAGCCGAGCGAGCCTGCGAAGAAGAAGCAGGCCGCGGATCCGGACGAGCCTGAGGACGCCCTCTAAGGGCTGTGTGATCGGGTGGGGCCCCCGCCGCCGCTGTGGGTGTGGGCCGAAGGGCAGTCGGATGGGCGCGGAGTAGGGCGGGGCTGGCGGGAGGGGCGCCGAAGATGCGAGAACGTTGTGGTGGAGGACGTGGAATGCGGAAGGCAATGCTGACGTGCGTGCTGTTCCTGGCAGCCCCTGCTGCGCTCGCCCAGGATGCGAAGGGCGGCGACAAGGCGGCGGCGACGAACCCCGGTGAGGGCAACGTGCGCTACTCGAAGACGACGACCATCGACTTCGAGGACGACACCATCGAGGGCGACCTGACCAAGCCCGATGGCGAGTACATCGAGGCGCGCAAGAAGGTGAAGCACTCGAACCTCATCCGCGTCCGCGAGGACTTCGAGGACAAGGTCATGCAGTCGGTGGGAGAGCTCTAGGCCATGGCCGTTCCTCTGACGCTCAAGGTGTTCAAGGGCGACGCGCTCGTCGCGACCAAGGACTACGAGCGCGACATCATCAAGATCGGCCGCCTCTCCAGCGCGCACCTGTGCCTGGACGACGAGAAGGTCAGCCGCATCCACTCCGTGATCGAGGTGGCGGGCGACGGCAGCCTGTCCATCATCGACATGGGCAGCGTGGAGGGCACCTACGTCAACGGCAAGCGCGTCAACAAGGGGCAGCTCTCCTTCGGTGACGAGATCCGCCTGGGCGCCACCACCATCGTGGTGGAGAACCCGGCGGCCTTCGCCGCGGCGAACCTCTCCGCTGCCGCCGCGACCAACGCGGGCGCGACCGACCCGGTCGCCTCCGTGGCCGCGCCGGTGGACGCGCTCGCCGCGGGCCTCGCGAACGCCGCCAGCGCCGCTCCCGCGAGCGCGCCGGTGATGGCGCCTGCCGCCATCGACGCCTCCTTCGCCTCCACCGAGAAGCACGCGGTGGTCGCTGCGGCGCCGGCCGCCGCCGTGGCCCCTGCGGCCGCTCCGGTGCGCCGCGTGCGCCCGGCGACCCGCAAGGCCACCGGGCCGCAGGGCCTCGCGGTGCGCCTGTCGTGGGGCGACCAGCGCGTGGGCGACTTCTTCCTCGCTCCCAACCAGAAGCACGCGTTCACGGTGGGCAGCGCCGCCGGCGTGGACTTCGTGATGGGCGAGGGCAAGCTGGGCGCGCCCCGCTTCGAGCTCGTGCGCGCGGACGCGCAGGCGGGCTTCAGCGTGCGCTTCACCGGCAAGATGAAGGGCGAGCTCACCCGCCGCGGTGAGACGCTGGACCTCAAGGCCGTCATCGAGAGCGGCAAGGCCACCCACGAGGGCGAGGCCTACCAGCTCTCGCTCGAGGCGGACGACCACTTCTGGGCGGACCTGGGCGGCGTGACGCTGGAGCTGTTCTTCCAGCAGCAGCCCAAGCGCGTGGCGGTGCCCGTCAGCGAGTCGCTCGACTTCACCGTGGTGAACATCTTCCTGGTGACGTTCTTCCTCGCGGCGCTCTTCGTGGTGAGCGCGATGAACCGCAACGCCGAGGGCGACCAGTACGCGGACGAGCTCAACGACAACTCGGCGCGCATCGCCAAGCTGATCATCAAGCCGCCCGAGACCCAGAAGAACAAGTTCCTCGAGCAGCTCAAGACGCAGAAGGAGCAGAAGAAGAGCGGCGAGATGGCGGCCAAGGCCCGCGGCGACGAGGGCCAGATGGGCAAGAAGGACGCGCCCAAGACCGGCAACCGCACCGCGCCCAAGGGCGACCCGTCCAAGAAGGACGAGGCGCGTGCGCTCGCGGCGCGCGTGTTCGGCAGCGGCAAGGGCGGCGTCTCCACCATCTTCGGCAAGAACGGCCTGGGCGGTGAGCTCAAGAGCGCCATGGGCAACATGTTCGGCGCCAAGGCGGGTGACTCCGGCGGCTTCGGCGGCCTCGGCCTGCGCGGCACGGGCAAGGGCGGTGGCGGCACCGGTGACACCATCGGCATCGGTGGCATCGGCACCAAGGGCCGCGGCGGCGGCACCGGCACCTACGGCACCGGCGTGGGCGTGCTCGGCGGCAAGCAGAGCACGGACATCGGCATCGCCTCGTCGGACCCGGTGGTCATGGGCTCGCTGGACAAGGAGCTCATCCGCCAGGTGATCCGCCGCAACATCGGGCAGATCCGCTTCTGCTACGAGAGCCTGCTCAACCGCTACCCGAAGCTCGCCGGCAAGGTGCCGGTGAAGTTCGTCATCACCGAGAGCGGCACCGTGGCCTCCTCGCAGCCCAGCGGCTCCACCTCGGGCAACGCCGAGCTGGACAGCTGCGTGGCGGGCCGCGTGCGCACCTTCGTGTTCCCCAAGCCCAAGGGGGGCGGCGTGGTCGTCGTGACCTATCCGTTCATCTTCAAGGCCTCGGGCGAGTAGTCGGCGCACAGCCTCGCGGTAAGTTTGGAGGGCGGCCTCATGCGGGGCCGCCCTTCGTGTTTTTGGGGCCTGTGTGGGTGTGCTTTTGGCCGCGCATCCCGAGCATCGGCTGCGCTAACCTTCGCGCCCGCATGAACGTCTTTGTCCCGTCGCTGCTCACTGGCCTCCTGCTGCTCTCCACCGTCGCGAACGCGCAGGGCGCAGAGGCGCCCGCCGCTGCCCCGCAGGACCGCGCCGCGGTGACCTTCAACGAGATCGAGCGCGGCCTGTACTTCGGCCTCGGCGCCGGTCCCTTCTTCCTCTCGAACCCTCCGTCCGAGACCGGCCCGCGCCCCTTCTCCTCGGGCCTGCACACCCAGGTGTCCCTGGGCGTGGACCTGGGCACGCGCCTGTCCATCGAGGCCTTCCTGCACGTCTCCAGCAGCCGCGCGGGCGCCGAGTACACCGGCAACTCGGGCGGCAGCGTCTCCGGCGACTTCACCACGCTCGCTCCCGGAGCAGCCCTGCGGGCGCGGCTCGTCGGCTTCGCCGACAGCCAGGAGGTCGTGCGCACGTGGATCTACCTGCGCGCCGGCGCGGGCTACGCCATGTTTTCGCCGAAACAGCTCCTCCCCGACTCCGACATTCTGGTGTTCGGCGGTCCCGGAGTGGAGTACTACACCCGCCTACGGCATTTCTCGGTGGGTCTCGAGGTGACGGGCACTTATCTCGTCAGCGCCGGGACTTATGGGTTCGCGGTGACGCCGAACCTTCGATACGCGTTTTAGCGGGAGAGTCACGTGGCACAGGAGAACGGTAGCGGCGGGCCGCGCGGTGGTGGACGCGGTCGCGAGGGTGGTGCGCCGGGCGCAGGTCCCGGTCAGCGGCGCGAGGGTCCCGGCGGCGGCTTCGGCGGCCCCGGTGGCGGGCGCGGCGGTGGCTTCGGCGGCGGTCCCGGCGGTGGTGGCGGGCGCGGCGGCGGCTTCGGCGGTCCGGGCGGACGCGACGGCGGCCGCGGGCGTGGGCGCGGTGATCGCCGCGACCGCGACGAGGGCGGCAGCGGCCCCGGCTACCGCGTGGTCGCGGAGCTGAGCACGCTGGAGAAGGCGCTCTCCAAGAACGACTTCGCGGCCCAGAAGGCGCCGCTCGAGGCGATCGTGCGCGCGCTGCGCCCGCTGCGCCTCAAGTCGCTCGAGGACCTGGACCTCGGCACCCGCGGCAAGCTCATCACCTCGCTGCTGCGCACGCAGCGCCAGCCCAAGCCGCCCGCGCCCGAGGCGCCGGCTGCCGAAGGGGCGGCGAGCGAGGCGGCGGCCTCCGAGGCTCCGGCTTCCGGGGCTCCTGCGGCGGAGGCTGCGCCCACCGAGGGCGCGGCTGCCGAGGCGACCTCCGGTGATGCGGCGGCTGCGAGCGAGGCTCCGACCGAGCCCGCGGGCTCCGAGACGCCGCCGGCCGCTCCTGCGGCGCCGGCCGCGGACCCCGTGCGCGAGAAGTACACCGCGTACACGGACGTGATGTTCCTGGTGGGCCAGGCCTGGCGCGCCGCCGGCGAGCGCGAGCGCGCGGAGCCGGCGTTCGCGGCGGCCGGGCGCCAGCCCCGTCCCGAGGACGACGCGCCCCCTGCTGCCGCAGCATCCGGCGGCGCCGAGCGCAGCGCGCGCGGCGAGCGCCCGGAGCGCGGGCCTCGCGGCGAGCGTCCCGAGCGGGGCGCGCGCGGTGAGCGTCCCGAGCGTGCGCCTCGCGGCGATCGTCCGGAGCGCCCCGAGCGCGCGGCCCGAGGCGAGCGCCCGGAGCGCGAGCGCCGCCCGCCGCTCGAGGAGTTCACCGGCCCCTGGGAGGAGCAGGTGAAGCAGCTGGAGGCCGCGGGGCGCACCCGCGATGCCGCCCGCATCCACGAGCGCAACAACAGCTTCGCGGAGGCGGTGCGCCTCTTCGAGGCGGGCGGAGACCTGAAGAGCGCCCTGCGCGCCGCGCTCGCGGGCAAGGACACCGAGGCTTCGCGCCGGCTCGTGGGCACGCTGCCCGCCGACCAGGTGCCCGCCACGCTGGAGAAGGCCGGCGCCTACGAGCTCCTCATGGAGCACTACGTGGGCAAGGGCGACTTCGAGAACGTGGCGAAGCTCTACGAGCGCGCCCGCCAGCACGACCAGGCGGCGCTCGCGTACGAGCGCGCGGGCAAGTACGGCCTCGCGCGCAAGGCCTTCGAGCGCGCCAAGGACATGGCCGGCGCAGGCCGCGTGCGCGGGCTCGAGGTGAAGGGCCTGGTGGAGCGGGGGGATCGCCTCGGCGCCGCCACGCTGCTCGCCGGCGCGGGCCAGCGCCGCGAGGCGGTGGAGCTGCTCTCCGCGCTCCCGCCGCCCAAGGCCTTCCACTTCCTGCAGCGCCTGAAGCTGGACGAGGAGGCGCAGACGCTCGCGCGCTCCGAGCTGGCCAAGGCCGAGGCCGAGAACAAGCCCGCGGGCCGCGCCCGCTGGCTGGAGCTGCTCGGGGACAGGGCCGCGGCGGCGGACATCTGGGAGCAGTCCGGGCGCAAGGACAAGGCGCTCGCGCTGCACGAGGCCATGGGCAACACGGCGCGCGCCGCTGCGCTCGCCGAGTCGCTCTCCCTGCGTGACAAGGCGATCGCGCTGTACACCCAGCTCAACGACGCGGCGGGGCTGGAGCGGGCGAGCGCCCTTCCCACGGCCCCTGCCCAGCCGGCCGAGCAGGCCCCTTCCGCTCCCACGGTAGACGAGCAGGAAAGCCAGTAAATACCGCCGCTTGGCGGGGAATGCCCGATTGATCAGGAGCGCCCGCGGACGCTAGAGTCGACGACTCTGCGCCCTGCGGGCGCTCTTCATTTTTCAGACCCACTCCGGTCGGGGATTCCCAGCACATGGACACGTCCACCCCCTCGCGTCCCGCGTCGCGCGGCTCGCAGCGCGTCTTCGATGACCGGCCCTTCCTCGAGGCCGAGGCAGCGCTGGAGCGGGCGGGCCGCGTGGACGAGCTGGTGCGGCTCTACGAGGGGCGAGCGCGCGAGGTGCCCGCCACCGAGGCCGCGTACCTGCTGGGGCGCGCCGGCGAGCTCGCCCAGGAGCGGCTGCGCAACCCCGCGCGCGCGGAGGAGCTGTTCCGCCGGGCGCTCCTGCTCGCGCCCGAGCCGCGCGCGGCGCTGCTCGGCCTCAAGGCGCTGATGGAGGCGCGCCAGGATCCCTCCGGCCTCGCCGAGGTGCTCGAGCGCCTGGGCTCAGCGAGCCGCGGCGCCGAGGCCGCGGGCTACCTGGTGCGCGCCGCCGACCTGCACGAGCAGAAGCTGTTCCGCCGCGACCGCGCGGTGCTGTGCCTGCAGCGCGCTGCCCGCGCGGACCCCACGCAGCGCGCCGCCTACCGGCGCGTGCGCCAGCTGCTGCTCGCCGAGGATCGCTTCCAGCCGGTGTTCGACGCGCTGGAGCACGAGCGCTCGGCGCTCGGCGCCGAGGGGCTGGGCGAGGAGTACGCGCTGCTCGCCGAGCGGCTGGTGGATGATCCCACCGAGCACCCGCTCGCGCAGCGCGCGCTCGCGGTGGCGCGCGAGCTGGACCCGCAGAACGCGCGGGCCGAGAAGACGGCGCGCGCGCTCGAGAAGTTCGAGCACACCTGGCGCGACAAGGTGCGGATGCGCCGCAGCCTCTCGCTCGAGGAGCGCGACCGCAAGAACGCCGCGCGCCTCTCGCTCTCCGTCGCCAAGCTCTTCGCCTGGTACGACGCGGGCTCCGCGGCGAAGGTGAAGGAGGCGCTGGACCGATGCTTCCTGCTGTGGCCGGGCATGCCCGAGGCGCTCACCTTCATCGAGCGGCTCGCCGAGCGCGCGGGCGACTTCGCCCCGGCGCTCGCGCAGCTCGAGGCCATGGCCCAGGAGGCCAAGGACCGCGCGGCGCAGGTGGACCTGTGGCTGCGCGTGGGCACGCTGCGCCTCACGCGCCTCAGCGACGCGGTGGGCGCGCTCGCGGCCTTCGAGCGCGCGGCGGCGGTGGACCCCTCGCGCGCGGACGCGGCGAGCCTCGCCGCCGAGCTGCAGCTGGAGGCGGGGAGGGCGCCGGACGCCGTGGCCCTGCTCGAGCGCTACCTCGCCACCGTGAAGGACCGCGCCACGCAGGTGGCCCTGCGGCTGCGCCTGGCGGACCTCTGCGTCCACCCGCTGCGCCAGGGCGCCCAGGCGCGCGCGCACCTGGAGGCGGTGCTCAAGCTGGACCCGGCCAACGCGCTCGCCGCCTACCAGCTCGCGCGCCTGCTCGCCGAGGACGAGGAGCTGGAGCAGCTCGCGCCCCTGCTGGACCTGGCGCTGCTCGCGCCCCGGCCCGCCTCCGAGCGCGTGGCCTTCTGCGAGGCGCTCGCCTCCCTCTACGAGGATCGCGGGGACGCGCAGGGCGCCTTCGCCGTGCTCGCGCGCGCGCTCGCGCTCGAGCCCACGCGGCCGCTGCTGCTGGGCACCGTGCTGGAGACCGCCCAGCGCGCCGGCGCCGCCACCGCGCTCGCGCACGCGCTGCGCCGCGCCGCGCACGTGGCTCCGCCGGACGCGGGGCTCGCGCTCTGGCGCCAGCTCGCGCAGCTGCTGCAGGGGCCGCTGAAGGATCCCGCGGGCGCAGAGGCCGCGTGGCAGGAGGTGCTCGCGCGCGCCCCCGGTGACGCCGCCGCCGCCGAGGCCGTGCAGAAGCTCGCGACGGCCGCTGCCCTGGCCGAGGACCCGCAGGGCCGGCTCGAGGCCGAGCTCGCGCGCCGCGAGGCCGCCGGTGCGGCGCCTTCGGAGCTGGAGCCGCTCGCGCGCGAGCTGGTGGCGCTCGCGCCCGAGGACGTGGGTGCGGTGCAGCGCCTGCAGGCGCTCTGCGTACAGCTCGGGCACTACGAGGAGGCAGCGCTGCTCGCCGCCCGCCTCGCGACGCTGGTGGACAGCCCGCTCGAGCAGGGCGAGTGGCGCGCGCGCCAGGCGAAGCTGCTCGCCGAGCAGCTCGAGCGCCCCGAGGAGGCTGCGGCGCTCTTCCTGGACCTGCTCGCGAAGAACGTGCCCAGCGGCCTCGTGCTCGCGGGGCTCGAGCGCCTCGCGGCCGCGGGCGTGCGCACCGCGGACATCGCGGGGGCGCTCGCCGAGCACCACGGCCACACCGGGGACCACGCGCGCCAGGTGGCGAGCCTGGAGCAGCAGCTGCAGGCCACCCGCGAGCCCGCCGAGCGCCAGCGCCTGCACGCGACGCTCGCGGGGCTGCACGAGAAGCAGCTCGCGGACAGCCGCGCCGCACTCGACGTGCGCGTGCGCGCGCTGCGCGAGGACGCGACGGACGCGGTGAGCCGCACCGAGGCCTCCCGCCTCGCGCGCGACTTGGGCGCCCACGCGGAGCTGGTCGTGCTGCTCGAGGAGCTGGCCGCGCGCACGCCCGCGCTCGCCGCCTCGCTGCGCGGCGAGGCCGCGGGCCTCGCCGAGGAGGCGGGGGACCTTCCGGCTGCGGCCGGCGCGCTGGAGCGCGCGCTGGAGGCGGCGCCCGAGTCGGCGGAGCTGCTGCAGCAGCTGGTGCGGCTCTACGGCAAGTCGGGCCGCGTGGCGGACGCCGAGGCCCTGCTGCGCCGCCGCATCGGCGGGGCGAGCGGCCCCGAGCGCACCCAGCTGCTCCTGCAGCTGGTGGAGCTCAACGCGGAGCTGAACCGCCCGCTCGAGGCCGCCGAGGCCCTGCAGGCCGCGCTCACCTCGGGCGCGAGCGAAGCGAGGCACCTGCCGCGGCTCGCGGAGTTCTACGAGAAGGCAGGCCGCACCCAGGAGCTGAGCGACACGCTCGCGCGCCAGGTGGCGCTGGCCGAGGCCGCCGGGGACCGCGACCGGCTCGCGCGCCTCAAGCTGCGCCGCGCGCAGGTGCAGGCGGGCGCCCTGGGCAACGCCGTCGAAGCAGTGAAGAGCTACGCGGACATCCTGCGCCAGCGCCCCACGGACCCGGACGCGCTCGCCGCACTCGAGGGGCTGCTCGCCTCCGGCAGCGCCCGCGAGGAGGCGGCGCGCGCGCTGCTGCCCGCGTACGAGGCCACCAAGGATCACCGCAAGCTCGTCTCCGCCCTCGACGTGCTCGCCGAGGTCGCGCGCGATCCGAACATCCGCGTGAAGGCGCTGCGCCACGCGGCCCAGGTGCACCTCGTGCACCTGCGCCAGCCGGAGCTGGCCTTCGCGTCGCTTGCGCGCGCCGTGCGCCTCGCGCCCGCGGACCCCGCGCTGCGCTCCGCCGCGCGCCAGGCCGCCGAGGACGCCGAGTGCGTGGACGCCTACGCCGAGGTGCTCACCGAGCTCGCCGAAGAGGGGGGCGCGCAGGGCAATGCCGCTTCCGCGGCGGCCCGTCCGGGCCTGCTGCGCGAGCTCGCGGAGCTGCAGGAGCGCAAGCTGGACAACCGCGCCGGCGCCGTGGAGGCGCTGCGCGCGCTGCTCGCGCTGCAGCCGGGGAGCGCGGATGCGCTGCGTGCGCTCGCGCGCCTGCACCGCGCGGGCGAGGAGTGGGCCGCGCTCGCGGAGGTCCTCGAGCGCCTCGCCGCCGTCGCGCCCGAGCGCGCGGAGCAGGTCGCCTGCCTGCGCGATGCGGCGCTGGTGCACGAGCAGCGCCTCACCGACAAGGAGAGCGCGGCGGGCGCCTGGCGGCAGCTCGCCGAGCGCGATGCGCAGAGCCGCGAGGCGGCCGCGAACCTCGAGCGCCTCTACGCCGAGCTGGACAGCCCCGCGGAGCTCGCGTGGGCACTCGCGCTGCGCCGCAGCCAGGAGGGGCAGAGCCCGCAGGGGCGCGAGATCTCCTTCCGGCTCGCCGAGCTGCAGCGCACGCGGCTCGGAGCCCCGCGCGAGGCGCTCGGGCTCTACCAGGAGCTGCTCGCCGAGGACCCCGCCCACCCGGGCGCGCGCGCCGCGCTCGAGGCCTGGGTGCGGGGCGGGGAGCAGATGAGCGCCGCGGCGCTCGAGGTGCTGGACCCGGTGCTCGCGCAGGTGGGGGACCACGCCCGCCGCGTGGCCCTGCGCGAGGCGCGCATGGAGGGCGCTCCGGGCGCCGAGCGCGTGCAGCTCGCGGCCGAGCTGCGGCGCATCCAGGAGGTGGACATGCGCCAGGCGCCGCTCGCCTTCATGTCCGCCGTGAAGGCGTTCGCCGCGGGGCTGGACCGCGAGGGGCTGCGCCCCGAGCTCGAGCGGCTCGCCGAGGAGACCGGCAGCCAGGAGGTGCTCGCGGAGATGTACGAGACGGCCGCGGGTGAGCTGCCTGCGGGCGATGCCGAGGGGCTCGCGCTGCTGCGGCGCACCGCCGAGCTGCGCGAGGCACTCGGCCAGGCCGAGGAGGCCGCGCGCGCCTGGAAGGCGCTGCTCGCGCACGCGCCGCAGGATCGCCAGGCGCTCGAGAGCCTCGGTCATCTGTACGAGCGCAACCGCAACGCGAAGAGCCTCTCCGAGGTCTATGCCGCCCAGGCCCAGCTCGCGCGCGAGCCGGCCGAGCGCGCCGCGCTGCTCTTCAAGGCGGGCGCCGCCTACGCCGAGTCCGGCGAGGACGCGCGCGCGGTGGACTGCTACCGGCAGGGGCTCGCGCTGCGCAAGGATCCGCAGGGCCTGCTCGCGCTGGAGAAGCTGTTCTCGCGCCTGCGCCGCCACGAGGAGCAGGCCGAGGTGCTGCAGCAGCTCGCCGAAGGGGCGGGCGACGACGACGCGCGCCGCGGCTTCCTCCTGCGGCGCGCGCAGCTGCTGGAGAAGGAGGGCAGCGCCCAGGACGCGCTCGCCGCCTTCGCGCGCCTGCTCGAGCGGCACGCGCTGGACCCCGAGGCGGTGTACGGCCTGGAGCGGCTGCTCTCCGAGGAGCCGCTGCGCCTGGAGGCCGCGCGCCTGCTGGAGCCGGTGTACCGCTCGCTCGGGGACACGAAGAAGCAGGTGGAGATGCTGGACCTGCTGCTCGCGGGTGCGCCCGCGGGCGAGCGCCTCGCGCGCACGCAGGAGATCGCGAGCTTGCGCGAGTCGCTGGGCCAGCTCTCGCTCGCCTTCGCCGCGCGCCTGCGCGCCTTCAGCGAGCAGCCCCAGGCCCCCGGCGTGCGCGACGAGCTGGAGCGGCTCGCGGCCGAGTCGGGCGCCTACGAGGAGGTGGCCGCGGCCTACGAGGACCTGCTGGACCGCAATCCTCCCGAGCCGCTCGCGCTGGAGCTGTGGCGCCGCCTCACCGCGCTCTACGGCGAGCGCCTGCAGCGCCACGACCTGGAGGTGCGCGCACTCGAGCAGGTGAGCCTGCGCGAGCCGCAGGACCGCGAGGTGCTGGAGGCCATCGCCCTGGTGCACCGCCGCTCGGGCGCGCACCGCGAGCTCGCGGACGTGATGCGCCGCCAGGTGGCGGCGGAGCCCAGCGACACCGCGCGCGTGGGCCGCCTCTTCGAGCTCGCCGCGCTCGCCGAGGAGACGCTCCTGGACAAGGCGCTCGCCGCCCAGGCCTACGAGGACATCCTCGCGCTGCGCCCGGACAACGCGAACGCGCTCAAGCTGCTGGACAAGGTGCTCGGCGAGTCCGAGCGCTGGCCGGAGCTCGCGCGGCTGCTGGAGCGCGAGATTGCGCTCGCCGATTCGCGCAGCGCGCAGGAGGAGGCGAGCGAGCTGCGGGTGCGGCTCGGCCGCCTCAAGCTCACCCGCCTGGGAGATCCCCGCGGTGCGCTCGAGCTGTACCAGGAGGTGCTCGCGCACCGCGAGGCGCACCCGGGCGCCGTCGGCGCGCTCGAGGAGATGGCGCGCTCGGAGAGCGCCCTGCGCGGCGCGGCCGCCCAGGCGCTCGAGCCGCTCTTCGCCTCCGGAGGAGACCACCTGCGCCTCGTGCAGATGCTCGAGGCCCGCGTGGGCACCGAGACGGTGGCGCAGGAGCGCGCGGCGCTGCAGCGCCGCATCGCCGAGACCTACGCGGGGCCGCTGAACGAGGCGGAGCTGGGCTTCCTCTACGCCACGCGCGCGCTGCGCGAGGTGCCTGACGACGCGCGCTCGCTCGAGCTGTGCTTGGAGCTCGTGGACCGCGCGGACGCGGCCGAGGACTTCGGCGCGGTGCTCGAGGAGGTCGCCCCCCGCGCCTCGGACGACGCGGCGCGCCTGCGCCTGTTCCGCGCGCTCGCGCAGCTGCAGGCGAGCCTGGGGGAGGGGACTGCCGCGCTCGCCTCGTGGCGGCGCGTGCTGGAGCTCAAGCCCAGCGACGCGGAAGGCCTGGACAGCGTGGCGCGCCTGGTGGGCGCGCAGGGTACGCCCCAGGAGCTGCTCGAGGTGCTGCGCCGCCAGCTCGCGGTGGTGGAGGAGCCGGAGCGCCGCGCCGCGGTGCTGTTCCAGATCGGCACCCTGCAGGAGACGCAGCTGCGCGACGTGGCGGGGGCGCTCGCCACCTTCCGCCGCCTGCTCGAGCACCGGCCGCAGGACGCGGCCGCGCTCGCGCGCATGGAGGCCCTGTGCCAGGCGCAGGAGCGCTGGCCGGAGCTCGCGGACGTGCTCAGCCGCCGCCTCGCGGTCGTCACCGGCGCCGAGGCCCAGGAGCTGCGCTACCGGCTCGCGGTGGTGCGCGAGAGCAAGCTGATGGACCGCACCGGCGCGCTCGCCCTCTACGGCGAGGTGCTCGCCGAGGAGCCGCGGCACGCGGGAAGCCTCGCGCGGCTCGAGGCGCTGCTCTCGCGCGAGCCCCAGAACCTGCTCGCCTTCGACACCCTCGCCGCCGCGCTGCGCGCGAGCGGGGAGGGGGCGCGGCTCGCCCAGCTCATCGACGCGCGCGTGGGCGTGTCCACGGACGCTTTCGAGCGCAAGAGCCTGCTCGGCGAGCTCGCCTCGCTGCGCGAGGCGCAGGGTGAGCCCGAGCTCGCCTTCCTCGCGCTGTTCCGTGCCTTCGGGGAGGACCCCAACGACGCGGCCCTGCGCAAGCGCCTGGAGGGCGCGGCGGACGCGGCCGGCACCTGGGACGCGCTCGCGGCAGAGTACGAGAAGGCGCTGCCGCGGCTCGCGGAGCCCGCGGACGTGGCGCAGGTGTGCCTCACGCTGGGCGGCCTGCTCGAGGACCACCTCGCCGAGCCCGAGCGCGCGGTGGGCTTCTACGAGCGCGCCCGCGAGACGGACGCCGCGACCTCTCCGCGCGCGCTCGCCGCCCTGGACCGCCTCTACGCGCAGCTGGAGGCCTGGCCGGAGCTGGCGGGCATCCTGGATGCGCAGGTGGCCTCGGCAGCAGAGCCCGCGGACCAGGTGGGCTTCCTCTTCCGCCTGGGTCAGCTCGCCCACGAGCGGCTCGAGCAGCCGGACCGCGCCGCGCGCGCGCTCGAGCAGATCCTCGCGCTCGAGCCCGGCCACCTCGCCGCCGCGCGCCGCCTGGAGAGCCTCTACGAGGCCGCCGGCGCGAGCCAGAAGCTCTACGACGTGCTCAAGCTGCAGAGCGAGCGCGTGAGTGGCCACGAGCGCGAGCGGGTGCTCGCGCGCATGGCCGAGGTCAGCGCCGCGGGCCTCTCGGACGTGGGCCGCTCCATCGAGCTGTACCGGGAGCTCCTGCAGAAGAACCCGCGCAACGAGCAGGCCTTCACCGCGCTCGAGGGGCTCTACGAGCGGGCGAGCCGCCCCGAGGACCTGCAGGCCCTGCTCTCCGCGCGCCTCGCGCAGACGCTGGACCCGCGCGAGACGGTGCGCCTCAACGAGCGCCTCGGCCGCGTGCTCTACCGGCTGCAGGGCAAGCCCGAGGAGGCGGTGCCCTTCTTCAAGGCCGCGCTCGACCGCGACCCGCGCCACCGCGCCTCGCTGGAGGCGCTGCGCGACCTCTACGAGGAGACGCAGAAGCGCGAGGACCTCGTCGCCGTGCTGCGCCGGCTGGTGCCGCTGCAGGAGTCCGCGGAAGGGGTGAAGGCGCTGCGCCTGCGCCTCGCGGAGGTGCTCGCGGAGCTGGGGCGCCGCGAGGAGTCGCTGGATGCGGCGCGCCGCGCGCTCGAGGTGGAGCCGCACGCCGTCGCGGAGCTCACCCGGGTGCAGGCGCTGTTCACGGGCCTTCGCGCCTTCAACGACGCGGTGCGCGCGCTCGAGCTGCAGGCGCAGGTGCACCTGGCGGCGGACGAGCGCGAGCAGGCGGTGGCCGCGCACTTCGCGGTCGCAGACCTGTGGCAGGGGGAGGGCGGCAAGCCCGAGCTCGCCGCCGGGGCGCTCGAGAAGGTGCTCGAGCTGGACCCCGCGCACCGCCGCGCCTACGAGCGCGCAGGCCAGCTCTACCGCCAGCAGGGTGACTGGCGCGCCTACGCGCAGGTGGTGGACCGCTACGTGCCCCACCTCGTGACCGACGAGGAGAAGCTCGCCGCGCTGCGCGACCTCGCGCGCGTGCAGGAGGAGCGGCTGGGCCAGAAGGACGTGGCCTTCCTCGCCCTCTGCCGCGCGCTGCAGATCAGCGCCGCGGACGACTCGCTGCGTGAAGAGGTGGAGCGGCTCGCCGAGGAGACCGGCAGCCACGAGGAGCTCGCGGCCGTGTACGAGGAGGTGGCGGACGCGCTGCCCCGCGGGCCGCTCGCCGAGCGCCTCTACATCACGCTCGCGCGCGTGCACGACGGCAAGCTGGACGACTCGGACGCCGCCGAGGCCGCGCTGCGCAAGATCCTCGACTTCGACCCCACCAACTCCACCGCCCTGGACACGCTCGCCGGGATGTTCCAGCGCCGCGGCCAGGCGCGCGAGTACGTGGTGGCGCTGGAGCAGAAGCTCGAGGCGGCGCCCTCCATCGAGGCGCGCAAGGCCATCCTGAGGGAGATCGCCCGCGTCTACGACGAGCAGGCCGAGGAGCCCACCGAGGCGGCCGCGGCGCTGCTGCGCGCGCTCGAGCTGGAGCCGGACGCCGAGACGCTGGGCGTGCTCACCGCGCTCTACCGCCGCGAGCGCTCCTTCCCGGACGTCGTGACCACGCTCCTGCGCGCGCGCGACCTCGCGGCCACGCCGGAGGAGCGCGCGAGCATCCAGGTGGAGGTCGCCTCCGTGTACGAGCGCGACCTGGGCGACGACGAGGCCGCCATCGCCTCCTACCGCCAGGCGCTGGAGTTCGACCCGGGCAGCCGCGAGGCGCTCGAGGCGCTCGAGCGCCTGCACACGAAGCTGGACCAGCCGGCGGACCTGCTCGGCATCTACGAGCGCCAGCTCGAGCTCAGCCCCGACTACCGCGAGAAGGTGCGCGTGCTCTTCAAGAGCGCGGCCATCTGGGAGGACAAGTACCGGAACCTCGCCCACGCGGACGCGTGCGTGGAGGGCGTGCTCTCCATCGACCCGCAGAACCTGCAGGCCGTGCGCACCCTGGTGCGCCTGCGCCGCAGCCAGGAGCGCTGGGAGGACCTGGTGAGCGCCTACGAGCGCCAGCTCGCGCTCACCGCCGACCCCGCCGAGCAGGCCCAGCTGTGCGTGGAGATCGGCACCGTGTTCCACCAGCAGCTGCGGCTCGCGGACCGCGCCGTGGCGAGCTACGACCGCGCGCTCGCCATCGACCCCGCCTGCCGCCCGGCACTGCACGCGCTGGGGCAGCTGTACGAGCGCAGCGGCAACTGGCCCTTCGCGCTCGAGATGCTGCAGCGCGAGGCGGACGTGGCGGGCGAAGCGCCCGAGGCGGTGGAGCTGTTCCACCGCATGGGCAAGATCAACGAGGACATGCTCATGGACCGCGCCAGCGCGCGCGCCGCCTACGAGCACGCCCTGCGCCTGGACGCGGGCTACCTGCCCTCCATCCGCGCCCTCAAGGGCATCCAGGAGGCCGAGCAGGACTGGACCGGCTACGAGCAGACCCTGCTGCAGGAGGCCCGCCAGACCGAGGACCCCGAGGCCAAGGCGCGCGCCCTGCTGGACGTGGCGCGCTACCACCAGGACACGCGCGAGGACCGCGACACGGCCGCCGGCTTCTACGAGGAGGCGCTCAAGCACCAGCCGGACGCGCTGGAGGCGGCGCGCCCGCTCGCGGACACGTACATCGCGCGCGAGAACTGGGAGGCCGCGGAGGGGATGCTGGACATCGTGGTGCGCCGCATGGCCGAGCGCGCCGTGAGCGAGCCGGAGGCGCAGCTCTCCTCCGAGCTGTGCCGCCAGCTCTACCGCCTGGGCTACGTGGCGGAGAAGCTGGGCCGGCGCGACAAGGCGCTCGCCTCCTACGAGAAGGCCTACGGCCTGGATGCGACGTACCTGCCGGCGCTCGAGGGCTTCGGAAACCTCCTCGTGCAGACCAAGCGCTACGAGGACGCGCTCAAGGTGTACCAGTCCATCCTCATCCACCACCGCGAGGACCTCACGGACCTCGAGGTGGTGGAGGTCTACTGGCAGCTCGGTGACGTGCACGCCGCGCTCGCGCAGGCGGACCGCGCGCAGAACCACTTCGAGAAGGCGCTCGCGCTGGACCCGGGCCACGAGCCCTCCTTGCGCGCGCTCGTGGGCCTGATGGATGCGGCCGGCCGCTACGATCGCTCGGCCGAGCTGCGCCAGCAGCTGGTCAACGTGCTGGAGGGCGAGGCCAGGGCGCAGGTGTACCTGGAGCTCGCGCAGCTCGCGCGCGAGAAGCTCGAGGACCCCTACATGGCCATCGACGCGTACGTGGGCGCGCTCAAGCTCGAGCCCGAGCGGCTCGAGGTGAACGACGCGCTCTACGTGCTCTTGCGCGAGACGAAGCAGGGGGCGCGCGCGGCGGAGGTGCTCGAGCGCATGCTCGCGCTGCCCGCGCTCGCCGCCGAGCCGCTCAAGGCCAAGCGCGTGTGGTTCGCGCTGGGCGAGCTGCGCCGCGACGAGCTCAAGGACGTGGAGGGGGCGGCGGCCGCCTTCAACGCGGCGCTGGATTTGGACCACCGCTTCGTCGAGGCCTTCAGCGCGCTGGAGGCGCTGCTGGGCGGGGCGCGGCAGTGGAAGGTGCTCGAGGAGAACTACGTGCGGATGCTCGGGCGCATCCCCAAGGGACCCGAGACGCACGCAGCGCGCATGGCGCTGTGGCGCGCGCTCGGCGACCTCTACGTGCAGGTGCTCAAGAACCCGGAGGGGGCGCTCGCCGCCTACGGCGTGGTGTCCAAGGGCCTGCCGGACGAAGCCGCGGTGCAGGAGACCTACGCGGAGATCGCCGGGGCCATCGCCGGCAAGGAGGACGAGGCGATCGCCGCGCTGCGCCGCGCGCTGCCGGGCACCAAGGACCCGAAGAAGGTGTGCAGCCAGCTCGTGCGCCTGTGCGCGCTGCGCAAGGACTACGACGGGGCGTGGATGGCGGCCCAGGTGGTCTCGGGCCTCATCGGCGAGCCCGGCGAGGACGAGCGCGAGATCCTCACCAAGCTGGGGCCCTACGCCCAGCGCAAGGAGGTGGCGCAGCGCCCGCTCACGGACAGGCTCTGGCAGACCCACCTCCTGCACCCCAAGGTGCGCGGGCCGCTGGCCGAGCTGATGGGGATGCTCTTCGAGCAGGTGGGGCACCTGTACGCCGCGCCCTTCACCCACTACCAGGTGGTGCCCAAGAAGCACCGCATCGACGTGGCCAGCGCGCAGGAGTACCACGTGCACCACTACCGCTCGGTGGCACGGCTCTTCGGCATGGAGGGCGTGGAGCTGTACTCGCCCTTCCTCGTGGCCACCCGCGAGCGCCTGGGCAAGCGCAGCAACGAGCCGGTGCCCGAGCCGCTCGTCAATGTGGAGGTGCTGCAGACGCAGCCCCCCTGCGTGCGCGTGGGCGGGAAGTTCTTCGCGGAGCAGGGCACGCGCGAGGTGCACTACCTGCTGGGACGCGCGCTCGCGCTGGTGCGCCCCGAGCTCGCGTTCAGCCAGCGCCTCGCGCCCGAGCGGCTCGAGGCGGTGCTGCAGGCGGCGCTCAGCCTCGCGGTGGGCCCGCTGCGCGTGACGGCGGACCCGCGCGCGGTGGACGCGGAGCGCAAGCTGCTGGAGAAGCACCTGCCCGAGCCCGCGCGCGCGGCGCTCGCGCGGCTCGCGCGCGAGTACCTGCCCACCGCTACGCCGGACGACGTGCGCCAGTACCTGGACGGCGCGGAGCTCACGGCGGTGCGCGCGGGCCTCTTCGCCGCCGGCGAGCTCGAGCCGGTCAAGCGCATGGTGATGGCGGAGACGGCGAGCAGCCAGCGCCTCAGCCCGCGCACCAAGCTGCGCGACGCGATGGTGTTCGCGGTGAGCGAGGACCTGCGTGACCTGCGCGTGGCCGTGGGCACGCACGTGGAGGTGCTGGTGCGCAAGTAGCGCCTGCGCGTCCACAGGGCTGTGTCAGCCCCAGCATCCGAGCAGGCGGCACCCGGGGGAGTCTCCTTGACCCCCCTGGGGCCCCCCTCTACGATTTTTCCTCAGGCTTTCCGCCGACTTTTACGAGCTTCAGCAGGGGACCGATGCGCTTCGTGTGCGACAGCTGCCGCGCGCAGTACATGATCAGCGACGACAAGGTTGGCGCCAAGGGCGTCAAGGTTCGTTGCAAGAAGTGCGGCCACGTCATCACCGTGCGTCCCGCAGGCGCCGTGGCGCCGCGCGAGGAGGAGGGCAGCGACGCCCAGGCGCCCGCCGCCGCGCCTCCCGCGGCGGACCGCACGCCCCCGGGCGGCATGCCCGCGGCCACCGGCACTCCGCCCCCGGGCGGCCTCTTCGGCGGCGGCGTGGAGGACGACGAGATCGGCGCCGTGTTCGACTCGGTGCTCAACTCCGGGCCCCACCGCATGCCGGCGCCCCCGCCTCCTGCCGAGGAGGACCTGGACAGCACGCGCGTGATGGACATGGACGCCGCGCGCAGGCTGCAGGAGGCGGCGGCCGCTGCGGAGAACCCCGCGCAGCACGACTGGTTCGTCGCCATCGACGAGAAGCAGGTGGGCCCGCTCACGCTCGAGCGCGTGAAGGATCACTGGGAGCGCGGCGAGGTGGGCGCGGACAGCCTGTGCTGGCGCGCAGGCTTCGCGGACTGGCTCCCGCTCTCGGACGTGCCCGAGCTCGCGAGCGTGCTCGCGCCCCGGCCCGCGCGCCCCGTCATCGTGGCCCCGGCCTCCGTGGCGCAGGCGCCTGCCGCCGTGGTCAACGTGCCGGTGGAGTCCGCCTTCAACGCGGGCGGGGTGATGAGGAGCGTGCGCTCCGAGGCGCCGGTGCTCGCAGGCGCGCCCGCGGAGGAGCCCAGCGGCAGCGGCTGGAAGCCCTCCGCCGCGAGCATGCTCGCCTCGCTGGTGAAGGAGGAGAACGAGGCGCTCAGCAAGCCGCCGCCGCGCGTTCCCTCCGCCCAGCCGCAGCGCCCGGTGCTGCAGCCCGCGGTGCCCGGCCTGCTGGATCTCTCCACCGCGGAGACCTCGCCGCACCTCCCCGTGGCGCCTCCGGTGCTCGACGACGCGGCCTCCTACGCCACGCGCGGGCTGCCCACCGTGCAGCCCGCGCCCGTGTACCCCACGTACACGCCGCCGCCGCCCGCGCGCGGTGGCAATCGCAAGGTGGTGCTCGCCGCGGCGCTCGGTGCCCTGGTGGCCGCGGGCGCTGCCGCAGGCGGCATCTACGCCCTCACCCGGCCCTCCGCGCCGCCTCCCGCCGCGCCCGTCGCCGAGGCGCCGCGTCCCGTGACGCCTCCGGTCGCCGCGGTCATCCCGCCGCCTGCGCCCCCGCCGGCCGCTGCGACCGCGCCGGCCGCCACCCCCGCGCAGACGCCGCCCGCCGTGGCCACCGCGACGCCGCCCGCCGTGCAGCCTCCGGCCCCGACGAATGCCGCGCCGAGCGCCCCCGTGGCCCGCGCAGAGCCTCCGGCCACGGTCGCCGCCGCGCCGCGCCGCGAGCGCACCGCGCACGCCTCCTCGACGCGCACCGAGGCGCCGCCGAAGCCGGCCGAGGAGCCCAAGGCCCCCACGCGCACGGCCTCCGCCTCCTCGAAGAGCGCGGACGGCGACGACGACTTCGACGAGCTGTTCGAGACGAAGAAGGCCCGCAAGGAGCCCGAGGCCCAGGCGCCCGCGCGCAAGAGCTCCTCCACCTACGTGCCGCCCGCGCCGGGCAGCGGTGACGTGCTGGAGCGGCTCGGCCAGTCGGACATCGTCGCCGTGGTGCTCGCGAGCAAGCCTGCGCTGGGCAAGTGCCGCGAGGAGCACCTCAAGCGCCACCCGGACCTCACCGGCCGCATGGTGATGCGCTGGACCATCCAGACCAACGGCCGCACCTCGGGCGTCGCGGTGCAGAGCGACGAGTTCAAGGGCAGCTACGCCGCCACCTGCTTCAGCGGCCTCATCAAGAGCTGGACCTTCCCCAAGCACCGCGTGCAGGGCGATCCCATCGACTTCCCCTTCACGCTCTGACGGGAAGTACGCCGCACCGCAGCATACCGAAGGCCCTCTCACCTGCCTGGCGAGGGGGCCTTCGTGCGTGGGACGCCACTTTCCCTGGCGGCCCTGCTCGGCTACAAGCCGCGCCCGTGCGACCCGCCTCACTCATCCCCCGGCTTCCGGACCTGCCCGTGCGGCGCGTGGAGGAGATGGGCCTCAAGGAGCTGGAGCGCATCCGGCTCATCCTGCGCGGCGGCTCGGTCATCGAGTGGCGGCGCATGCACTTCCAGGAGCGCGACGAGGTCGACCGCTTCCTGAAGATCTGCCTCCTGGATCTCACGCGCCCCGCGGACGAGGCGTGGGCGCGCCAGGTGCTCGCGGACGCGGTGGAGTACCTGCGCCGCACCTTCGGGTACCGGGTGGCGGACGCGGTGGCCAACCCGGGCGAGATCCACGATCTCTTCCTCTACGCGAGCGGGGTGGGGGGAGACCGCAAGTACCGCCGCATCGCGTGCATCGTGCTCAAGGTGATGCACGTCATCCAGCACATCGAGGGGCGCGACCTGCTCTTCCGCCTGCCCGTCTCCGAGGTGGAGCTCGCGGAGCTGGTGACGAGCAAGGTGCTCAAGGTGGCCAAGGAGCTGGAGCTCAAGGGCCTGCCCATCGTGGAGTTCGCGGACAGCATCAAGACGCGCGAGTCCATCATCACCAAGCTGCTCGCGAAGAAGGAGCACGTGGCGGCGCAGGTCTACGATCGCACGCGCTTTCGCATCGTGACCCGCACGCGCGCGGACATCCTCCCGGTGCTCTACGCGCTCACCCAGCGCCTCTTTCCCTTCCACACCGTCGTCCCCGGCCAGACCGAGAACACGCTCATCTCCTTCAAGGGGCTGCTCGAGGACCACCCGCACTTCCGCGAGTACGTAGAGCAGCTGCACCTGGACCTCGACTACGAGGACCGCGAGGCGAGCGGCGGCAACCCCTTCTCGGGCCACACCTACAAGGTGCTCAACTTCGTGGTGGACGTGCCGGTGCGCATGGACGCATACCTGCCGCCGCCCGAGCGCGACCGCCGCCCGCGCAAGGGCCGCGTGGTCTTCACGTCGGTGGAGTTCCAGATCGTGGACGTGGAGACGGCGCGCCAGAACGAGGAGGGGGAGAACGCCCACGCTCTCTACAAGCGCCGCCAGCGCCGCCGCGTGCTGCGCCGCCTCTCCAGCGGCCTCGTGGTGCCCAAGCGCACCCCGTAGAAAGCAGAGCGGGGCGCCCTCTCGAGCGCCCCGCCACGTGCTGCCGGAGACCGCCTACTTCTTCTTGCGGTTCTTCTTCTTGTTCGCCTTCTCGCGCTTGCGGCGCTCCTTGATGGCGTCGCGGTCCTCGCTGCTCGTCTGGACCTGGCCCGGAGGCGCGTAGCCCATGAGGCGCGCGCGCGCCATGGCGGCCTGGCCCATGGGGGGCGTGTAGCCCGGGGCCACCTGGGGCAGCTGCAGGGGCATGCCGCCCATGCCGCCGCCACCGCCCATGCCGCCCATCATCTGCTGCATCATGCGCGCGTCCCCGCCGCCGCCGCCCAGCATGCTGCCCAGGTCCATGTTCTTCATCTTGGACAGCTGGCCCAGCTGCTTGAAGCCGGGGATGCGCCCGAGCAGGCCGGGGTTCGCGCCGATGCTGCCCATCACCTGCTGCATCATCTGGAACTTGCCCAGCAGCTCGCGCACCTCCTCGGTCTTGCGGCCCGAGCCCTTGGCGATGCGCTTCACGCGGCTGTCGTTGATGAGGGAGGGGTTCGTGCGCTCCTTCTCCGTCATCGAGCAGTACATCGCCTCGATCTTGGTCAGCTCGCTCTCGTCCGGGTTGAGCTGCTCGGTCATCTCGCCGAAGAGGGGGAACTTCTCCAGCAGGTCCTTGAGCGGCCCCATCTTGCGGACCATGCGGATCTGCTCGACGAAGTCCTTCATCGTGAAGTTGCCCGAGAGGAGCTTCTTCGCATCCTCCTCGGCCTTCTTCTCGTCGACGACCTCCTTGAAGTCGTTCATCAGCCCGACGATGTCGCCGAAGCCGAGGATGCGGCCGGCGAGCCCGTCCGGGCGGAACTCCTCGAGGCGGTCCATCGCCTCGCCCATGCCGAGGAACTTGATGGGCTTGCCGGTGACCTCCTTGATGGAGAGCGCCGCGCCGCCGCGCGCGTCACCGTCCAGCTTGGTGAGGATGAAGCCGTCGAGCCCGAGGCGCCGGTCGAACTCGGCCGCGGTGCGCACCGCGTCCTGGCCGATCATCGCGTCGCACACGAGCAGGATGTTGTCCGGGTGCACCGTGCCCTTGATCGCCTCGAGCTCGGTCATCAGCGCCTCGTCGATGGCGAGGCGGCCGGCCGTGTCCACGATGACCACGTCGCACTGCTGCGCACGCGCTGCGGCGTAGCCCTTCTCCGCGAGCTGCGGGGGCTGCAGGCCGGGCTCGTGGAAGACGGGAACCTTGAGCCGCTCGCCGAGCACCTTGAGCTGGTCCACGGCGGCCGGGCGGTAGATATCCGCGGCGACGAGCAGGGGCTTGCGGCCCTCCTTGAGCAGCTTGCTCGCGAGCTTGCCGGTGGTCGTGGTCTTACCGGAGCCCTGCAGGCCGACCATCATGATGCCGGAGACCTGGCCCTTGGGCTTGAGCTTGAGGCTGGTGTCCACCGGGCCCATCAGGGCCTCGAGCTCGTCGTGGCAGATCTTGACGAAGTGGTCGCCTGCCCGGACGGTGCGCTTCTGGCCGGCCTTGTCCGTGATGGTGGTCTGCACCACCTCGCCCACGGCCTTCTCACGCACGCGGGCGACGAACTTCTTCACGACGTCGAAGGCGACGTCGGCTTCCAGGAGGGAGACGCGGATGTCGCGCAGCGACTCGTCCACCATCTCCTGGGTGATCTCGGTCTTTCCGGCCAGGCGGTTCTTGGCGGCGCGGAAGCCCTTGGTAACGGTCTCGAGCATGGGAGCGCACTTATAACAGCGCGCCCCGGGATGCGACTCCGCTGATGGGTTCCGCGTTGCCGCGCGCCGACAGTTGCGCCAAGGTGCCCCGCCGCAAGGCCTCTCCCGCACGAGTGGCGAAACTGGCAGACGCAGCGGACTTAAAATCCGCTGGCCCGAGAGGGCCGTCCGGGTTCGATCCCCGGCTCGTGCATCCCTTTTCTCCCCGCGCTTCAGGGGCTTAGGCGTCCCCCTCCGCGCGTGTGCCCCGGATGTGCCCCTGGGCCCCTCCGTCGAGGAGCCCCACCGCGTCGCGCCGCACGTCGGGCGACAGGTGCGCGTAGCGCATCGTCATCTCCAGGCTCGCGTGCCCTAGCAGCTCCTGCACGCTCTTGAGGACGGCGCCGCGCATGACGAGGTGGCTCGCGAAGGTGTGGCGCAGCGTGTGCCAGCCTACCTCCCGGAGGCCCGCCCGCCTGCACGCCCGGAGGAGGGCAGAGCGGACGGTGTCGTTCTTCAGGTAAGTCCTGGCCGCGTCGCAGAACACGAAGGGCCCCCGCAGGTGCGGGTGCGCCTGCAGGGCGTCGAGTGCCCGCGCGTTGAGGGGCACCTCGCGGCTGCGGCCGCCCTTGGGGCTGCCGAAGTGGCCGCGCCATACGGTACGCCGCACCACGAGGCGCCCGGCGACGAGGTCCACGTCCTCCCAGCGCAGCGCCTGCAGCTTGCGAAGCGAAACCTCGCTTCAGCCGCCTAGCGCAGGTGCCGCCACGTGCGCCCCGTCACCGCAGCTCCTACCGTGCTGAGGCTGCAGCCCGCCTCCTGCGCGAGCGCGCGCAGCGTCGCGCCCTCCGCGCGTCGGCGGCGCAGCTCGCGCACCTGCGCCTCGGTGAGGCGCGCCTGGGTGTTGCCCTCGCCTGGAAACGCTCACGTGAAACCGCGGAAGAGCGAGCAGGACGAGCGCGGGAGTTGAGCGGATCGCGGGCTGCTCGCGGCCTGAGATGTTCTCGGTGGAAGCGTAGCAGTCGGACGGAAAACTGGCGCTGGCGGGCGGGCGGGTAAGGCTCGGGGCTGTCGGAGGTGCCGGCGCTGGACGTCCTGCTCGCACGCGACTGCCGTGCGTGCGGCAGCCGCTTCCTTCTGTGCCGGCGGTGCGACCGCGGCCACGCGTACTGCGCCGAGGCGTGCGCAGCGGGGGCACGGGGACGGCAGCTGCGGGAGGCGGGCCGGCGCCACCAGGCGAGCGCCGAGGGCCGGGCCGACCACGCCGACCGGCAGCGTGCGTACGCCGCGCGCAGGCGTGCAGGGCAGCCGCGAGGACGTCGGGGCCCGCGACGCGCTGCGCCGCTGACGCATCCGGCTTCTGGTGCGCGAGGCGCGCAGCTACCCATGGCCTCCGTTGCGCACGCAGGCCGCACGGATGCGGCCCGGCCGATGCGCACGGAGGTAGTCATTCATGTCCTCCCTGCTGCCGCCGCCCAGTCCGAGGCCCCGCCTGTGGCTCGCGATGGAGCCGCACGAGCGCGAGTTGCGTCTGTCGCTGGCGCAGTCCTTTGGCGGGCCGCTGTTGCGCGCGCGACTGCCTCTCTGGCCGCACGCCTCCACGGCGCTGCCCCAGCTACTCGAGTCGCTGTCGGACTGGGTGGGCGGGCCCTTGTGCGCTGTACTCGATGCGGACGCGCCGGACGTGCGCCGGCGGCCCGAGGCCTGGCAGCGCCTGCTGGGTAGCTGCGTGGGGCCGCGCGTGGACGTGGAGTGGGTGGCGGTGCCGCCGGGGCGCAGTGGCGCCCAGCGCGGACGGCGCCACGAGGCGGACAGGTTCCTCTCGGCCGTGGGCCCGCAGGGACGCGCCCGCCCGCTGCTCGCCTTCGCGGCGCTGGGGAGGGCGCGGTGATTTCCCCCGAGGTGCGCGCACAGGCCCGCCGGCTGGTGCTGGTGGAGGGGATGAAAGTCGAGACGGTGGCCCGCCGCTTCGGCGTGCACCACTCCACCGTGCGCCGCGCGCTCGAGGAGCCCGAGGAGGCGCCCGCGCGCCGCCCCTCCATCGTCGACCCCTTCAAGGACTTCCTCGTGCAGCGCCTCACCGAGGCGCCCGACATCTCCAGCGTGCGGCTGCTGGCGGAAGCGCGCGCCCGCGGCTACCCCGGGGGCGTCGCCCAGCTGCGCCGCTACGTGGCCCGCGTGCGCGCGCCGGTGCGAGGGCGCAAGGCCTACCTGCGCGTGGAGATGGAGCCCGGGGAGCAAGCGCAGGTGGACTGGGGCAGCTTCGGAAGCCTTCGCGTGGGCCGCAGCGTGCGGCCCCTCTCCGCCTTCCTCATGGTGCTCTCCTGGAGCCGCGCCCTCTTCGTCGACTTCGCCTTGGACCAGCGCATGGAGACATTCCTCGAGATGCACCGGCGCGCGCTCGACTTCTTCGGCGGCGTGCCGCGCAGAATTCTCTACGACAACCTCAAGTCGGTGGTGCTGCACCACGCGGGCGCCACGGTGCAATTCAACCCGCGCTTCCTCTCCTTCGCCGGCCACTACCTCTTCGAGCCCGTGGCCGCCCCCGTGCGCTACCCCGAGGCCAAGGGCCGCGTGGAGGGCGCGGTGAAGTACCTGCGCCACAGCTTCTTCTACGGCCGCACCTTCTCCTCCCTTGCCGACGTACGGCAGCAGGCGGCCGCCTGGCGCGACGAGACGGCCAATGCGCGCCTGCACGCGACGACGCGCGAGAGGCCCGCCGAGCGCCTCGTCCTCGAGCGCCCGCGCCTGCGCGCGCTTCCCGCGCGGCCCTACGACACCGACTTCGTGGACACGTGCGTCGTGCACAAGGAGGCGCGCGTCGCCTTCGACTCCAACACCTACTCAGTGCCCCTGCAGCACGTGGGCAAGACGGTGCAACTGCGCGCGGGCGCGACGCACGTGCGGGTGCTGGACGAGAAGGGCGAGGAAGTCGCCGTGCACGAGCGCTGCTGGGACAGGCGCCGGGCCCTCGAGCACGCCGAGCACCTGGAGAAGCTGCTGCTGCGCCGCCCCGGCGCCCACCTCTCCCACAGCCGAGACCGCATTGCCGCCCTCTGCCCGGAGGCCCCGCTGTACCTGCGCGAGGCCGCCCGCAGCCGCCGCAGTTTGAAGAACGAGATTGAGCGCCTCACGCGGCTGCTGGAGCGCTACGGGCGCACCGAGCTCTCCGCCGGCCTCGTCATGGCCCACCGTCTCAAGCACTACGGCGCCCCCTTCGTGCAGGCCCTCATGGACCAGGAGCGCTTCCGCCGCGGCCAGGCAGAGGCGCCCCAGCCCGTCCTCACCGGCAACACCCTCGCCGACTCCCTCGTCGTCGAGCCCCACCCCCTGGAGACGTACGATGCCCTCTTCGACGGCCGCAGCAGCGACGACGCACGCAGCAGCAGCAGCGCAGACGGCGACGGCAGCGACGGTGAGCACCATGAACGCTGATGTCGCGACCCTCTCCCTCGAGCAGGTGATGCGGGCCTTGAGCCTCGCCCACGCCGCGGGCCTGCTGGATGAGTACTCGCAGCGCGCCATCGCCCGCGCGGAAAGCCCCACCGGCTTGCTCGACACGCTCATGCGCGAGCAGCTGCGCCACCAGACGGAGGCCCGCGCGAGGCTCGCCCTGCGGCGCTCCTCCATCTTCCCGCTCACGAGCCTCGCGACGTACGACTTCGACTACCCCCAACAGATTGACCGCGAGCTGTGCCTGCGCGCTGCCACGCTCGCGTTTCTGAAAGAGAAGACGAACATCGTCTTCGTGGGACCCAGTGGCGTCGGCAAGACGCACCTGGCCAATGCGCTGGGGCAGCTCGCGTGCCTGCAGGGCCATCGGGTGAAGTTTGTCGTCGCCGCAGACCTCGTGAACCACCTCGTCGCCGCCCAGGCGCGCAACGCCCTAGCCCGCGCCCTCACCACCTGGGGCGCCTACGAGCTGCTCCTCATCGACGAGCTCGGCTACCTGTCCTTCGACAGCCGCGGCGCCGACCTGCTGTACCAAGTCTTCAACCGCCGCTACCAACGCGGCAGCACCATCGTCACCACCAACTTGCCCTTCAAGGAGTGGGGCAAGCTCTTCAGCAACGCGGCCGCCGCCTCCGCCATCGCCGACCGCCTCGTGCACAAGGGCCTCCTCATCCGCATCTCCGGCAAGTCCCGCCGCTCTGACCAGGAGGTGGTGCAGGAGTAGCCCGCTGCCAAGAGTCCGTGCGGCGGCCAACGCACGCGCGCGCTCAAAGTCTTCAGGCCCGACCCGCGTCTCCGGCCTTGCGCCGGGGCGGAACACCGCGCTCAACTCAGAAAACGATCGCGGTGGACGCGGTCGAAACGCCGCGCTTCCTCAAGATCGCTTCCATCGAGGGCTACGAGTATCAGCAATTTGAGACCGGGACGCAGCCCTTCTGGACGCCGCTTCGCTTCCTAGGTCAGTACGCAGACGCCGAGACAGGCCTCTTTGAGAACTGGAACCGGTATTACGACCCGGGCGCCGGCCGATATATGGAAACTGAGCCGCTACTTGTAATGGCTCCTGGCGTAATGCCTGCGTATTCTTATGCCAATGGCAATCCGGTCAACATGGCGGATCCCTCTGGATTGACTTTGTATTTCGCGGACAGCACGGCCAAGTCGCTGGCCAGTCGCCTTTCCAAATCGGCCGGTGGTGCTGCGCTCATGAATTATCTTGAGCAGTCCCCATTGCAGTTCACGATATATGGAGACGTGCTTCCTCCTGACTATTTCCCCAAGAATGCATATGGGATTGCAGGCAATCTCAAGGGTAAGGAGACCAACCACGTTGGGATCAGAGACACAGGCCAAGTGTGCACTCTTCCCGGCGAGGATGTTCGACTGTTTAGCACCCGGGCAATTCTTGCAAAGCTAAATCCAGTGGCAAACCTTGGCCATGAGTTGATTCACGCTGCGCTTTGGACCATTAAATCCACGGGCCAGACTGGATATCCTGGGTTTCTTGAGCAGTGGATTGACGACGCAGATGAGGACGGGGGGCTGCCTGGAGAAGAGGGGGATCCGTTTAGTCCGCATGCGCTCATGGGAGAAACGGCGAATATGGCGTGGGGAAATCTCTGAGTTGCGATTTTCTGGGAGGCGGTCGTGAATGCTTACTGGATCTTGGCATTTTTGGGTTTTTTGTTCCCAGCGATGGGCCAGCCGCGTGAGTCTCTTGAGGCGCTCGGATTTAGCAGGGGGACGAATTCGGATGACGGCAGCAGCTTCGTGTCGTCGAAGCGGGTGAGCCATGAAGGTGTCGGCGATGTCGCGCTCATCGCATTCGGTGAGCGCGGGCGTATTGTGGCGCTTGTGATTGATCCGCTCAAGGCTACCTCGGTGCTGCTGAGAGAAATAAGAGCAGCGCCGCGGTGCAAGGAGTTGGACCCATTGACCTATTCCTGTCAGGTTCAGGGTGTTGGGTTGATGGGGGTTAAGGCGTGTGGCCGGGTTTTGGTTCTGTTCAAGGGGGAGCGGCTCGAGGCTGATTCGCAGGCAGCTCAAGCCTGCAAGTTGGGCGCGCGGGGAGGAATCGCCATTGAATGAGCGTCTTCCCGCCGCCAGTGGCGCTGAGTGACCGTGTCGGGCCTGAACACCGTGGGTTTCCGGGGCCGCTGGAGTGCAGGAACCGGTGTGAGGTATGCGAGTCGTCAATGGGGGACTGACGCGAGCCGAGGGATGCCCGTCGCGGCTCCGAACACCAGCCCCTGCAGCCTTGGCTTTTGCTCTGGTAAGGCATGGCGTTCACGCGCACTCGGGGTTCCCCGAACTTTAGCAAAACAAGGGTGGCCGGGCGCTTCGAATCAACGCTGATGCTGACTGCATGGGCTGTGTCTGTCGGGGTGAAAGCCGGCTGCGGTTTCTCACGGCATTCCAAACCCTCCAGAAGTCGTTATTGGCGGCGGTGCGCGGCCGTCGGCGCCGCAGTAATTGGCAGAACGTCTCCCCTGGACAGACAGCGTACATACGCCCCCCTTCGCTTCTTCCCCGTTTCTCCGCTCGCGCCTCGGGCGCCGTCATGCAAGCATCGGCAGCCGGCACGTCCCCCGGGTGGACCGCTTACTAAGAGAAGCTGGAACATCGCTGCGGCAAAGCTCGCGCGCGCTGAAGGGGAGCTTGTTGCTCTCACGGCGCCCCGAAATCCCCCGCGCAGTTCGGTGCGCGACGTGGCCAGCCCGTCAGGCGGGCTAACGCGCCGCTCGACTGAAACGGCGATGACACCCCGCGTGGCAGGGTCGGCTGGACGCAAGGGGATGCCGATATACTGGGTAGTGAAAGCCACTCAGTGGTGCTGAAGCGGCAAATCCACAGGCGCATCAGGTGCCCGGTATGTGCCTTCCGGCGCGGAAGCAAAGGGGACAGGGCGGGATGAGGTGGAGCGCGAAGGAGGAATTTCAAGGGATTGACGGGTGACGTACCATCTTGCCCCGGGTGTTCCCTGTCTTCGATTCCCGCTTCCTCTACTGAGTCCGTCAAGTCGCCTCGGGGTTCCTCTTGGAGCGGGAGCCTGTCCGAGCAGGCGCGGGGGAAGTGCTAAGTCACAGCATCTCGGCGGAGGCCTCAGTAGTTGCAACGCCGCGTGACCGAAGTGCACCTACCTGCAGCCTGAGGACTGATGCTTTGCGTGTTGCAAGCGATCGCGCGGTACACAGGTAGTCGGAAACGGAGGGGCTCCTGAAGCAACGGGGGAGGGCGATGCGTCGGGCGGCGCCCTGAGGCACCGGAGCGCTAACTTCACGCTCGACTCCTCGGTACAGGCGATGGATCGCCATGGGCGAGAGTAGGGCAGGCCCTACCATGTGCCCCGTATGTGCCCCGACAGCGGGGAACGGGGCACCACGGGAGGGTACGGGACGGCACGAACCGGAGGCCAAATCTCCGGAAAGACGAGGACAGGGCGGGCAAGTGCGCGTCCTGATTATGGGTTTCCCCTGCCCTCGGCGGGTTCGATCCCCGGCTCGTGCATCCCTTTTCTCCCCGCGCTTCAGGGGCTTAGGTCCTCATCCGCGTAACCGCCCGAGCGCCGACGTGACCCTCGGGCGCACCTTGGCAATGACCTGAGCAGCAGCTCGGCCAGACGTGTGAGGCTTGGAGTCCTTGGTGCCGTTGAGCGCGGGCTACGAGGTGTTCG